>WBXI01000231.1 GCA_008933025.1 Verrucomicrobiota bacterium | reverse complement strand
CGCGACCGACGGCGCCGGCGCACGCGCGAAGTGATCCCGACGGGGTACCGTCCCCGGAGCCGGGGACGCCCCTGGGCCAAACCCGCCTTGCCCCGCTCCGCTTCGCCACCCCGGTTGGCCGCCAAGCTTCCGCAGCGCCAAGATGTCCCGCCCTGCGGTGGCGAGGAGGACCCGCGCCGGGCGGGCGTCCTGAATGGGTCCGGCGATGCCCGTCAGCCCGTTCTGCGTTCCCGGGACGGCGGCACTTCGTCGACGCCGACCTGCCGGCGACCGCGCGCGCTCACGGGGCACACGAACCGGGAGAAACCGATCGGCGACCGGAGCACTGCACGCCGTCGTCCAACGCGCTGGGTTTCCACGCGGTGGTCTGGAGCCCGAATGTCCAATGTACAGATGCGACCCCATTGCGGGGGGAGATGTTCCCGGAAACCGCGACAAAAAAACCCGGCGGTGGCCGAAGCCACGCGCCGGGTTTGGTGTTGGCCGGTTGCAGCCTAGTTGCTGCCCACGGTCTGCGAGTATTTCAGCACCACCTTGCCGCCGGCGATGCTGGTCTGGTCGATCTTCAGGCCGCTCGCGCCACTCAGGCGATAGAAGCGGACGTCACCGGAGGGATCCACCGTCACCGTCTTGGTGCTCGTGTTCACCGTCGCGGTGGCCTCGGGGTTGAACGTACCGCCCAACGTCGCGCTGGACTGGAGGACGATGGTCGGCGCGGCGGCCTTGACGGTCGCATACGCCCGCACTCCGCCGACATCGTTGATCAGGGTGCGTTCGCCCGTCGTGCGGTTTACCGTGAACCATTCGATCTGGGCCCCGCCGCCACGCTCGTACCACACGAGGCGGAACGGATAGAGACCCGCTTGGGTGACCACGACGTCGAAGGTGAGGTCCGCCGTGTTGCCGTTGGCGAACGAGATCGGCAACGTCGTCGGCGTGATCGTCGCGGCCGTCTGGACCTTGAAGCCGTCGTCGCTGAGAATACCGAACCGGACGATACCGGCGGGCAGTTCCAGATAGGTCGTCGCGTCCATGGCGTAATCGTTGTCGCCGTAGAGATCCCGGTCTTCTCCGGGAATCGGCGCGTCCGCATGGTCGGGTGCCTGGAAATAGCCTTGGGCTCCGCCGGTCACGGCTTCCTGGGTGAAATTGATCACCGGGGCCACCACGGTCAGGTCATAGGACTTGGCGTATTTCGAGTTCGGCGCCAGTTGGTCTTCCGCGCGCTGGAGGCTGTCCTCGAGGGGTTGGATTTCCTGGGTAGCCTGGACGACCCGCGCGTTGATGCCGCGTTCCACGCCGGTGCCCGCGAAGCGGCTCGCCGGATCCAGACTGATGTATTCGACCGTGAAACTCCACGAACTGGTCTGGTCGACGTTCAGGTTGTCCGTGAAGGTGATTTGCGCGGTGTTGAGCGCTCCCGAGGCAGGCAGGGTCGGGAACTTGTAGGTGATGGTCGCGCCATCGGCGGTCGGCGCCACCACGGGCGTCACGCTGCCGCCGTTGACGGTCAGCTTGACCGATCCGGCCTTGAGCGAGGTGTCGCGGTTCTGGATGGTCACCACGATGGTCGGATCGGTCGTCGTGGTCACGGAGTCGGGCCCGGGCGAGAGCGAGCTCACCGTGGCGCGCTGGATTCCGGGATCCGCGACGGGAACAAACATCAGGTAGCTCATGTACCGTCCGCCGTCGCCGGTGTCGGCGGTCACGTGGCGCAGGCGCAGCGTGGTGACGCCCGAGAGACGGAGGATCGTCTTGTTGGCGCCCGTGCCGTCGGTCAACGCGAAATTACGGTACTGGAAACCCGTCTTCACGCCGAGGAAGGAACCCAGGAGACGGGTGGTCTGGTCGGGTTGCGTCCGGTCGCCGGTCACCAATTCCAAGACGCTGTCGGCCTTGTCGATGTTGACGATCGCCTCGCGCAGATAGACCTCGTAGGAACCGGCGGGGAACGTGCGGGTGTAGTTGAGCCATTCGCCCGACGTGATGTCGCCGATGTCGTAGTCGTACACCCCGTTCACGTTGTCCGGACCGCCCGCCGCGACGTATTTGGCACGGGGAGTGTCGAGCGTGTGCTGCATGCGGACCGGGTCCTGGGTGCGGTACTTGGTGTCGTTGCCGTTCGCCGAGGTCCGCGTATCGTTGAAGTCGGTGCCCTGGACGCCCACGGTGTCGCTGAAGGAATCGAATGACTGGCTGCCCTCGGGAACCAGGGAGGGATTGTCGATGAACACGCCGCCACCGTAGTTATAGTCCTCGAGTTCGATCGCCAGATTCGAAGCGAGGAAGGTGTCGAAGACGATGTTGTTGGTGGCGCCGAGCCCTTCGCTGTCGACCACGATCAATTGCGCCGCGTAGGTGGCGTTCGCGACGAGGCCGCCCAGGGAGGCGGAACGCGAGTTGCCACTGCCCTTCACGATCAGGCCGGTGGCCTTGGTATACTTGGTACCATTCAGCACCACGGCCACGCTGTCGTCGCTCAGGGCCTTGTCGTCGGTCGCCGTGAAGGACACGTTCGTCGACGCGGGGAGGAAGCTTTCCGAATTCGCCGGGGACACCGAGGCGATGGACGGGGCGACATTCGCGGCGAGCGGCGGCGCAAACGCGGTGAGATTGTCATACACGACGATGTACGGATTCTCGGGCGCGGCCGCGTCGAAGTCCTGGTAAAGATACAGCGCGGGATAGCCGGTCGTCAGATAGGGGGCGGCCGGGGAATCCGTGCCGCTGGCCAACACGTCCGCGGCGGGGGTGTCGATGACGGTCCGTTCCCACAGCACGGCGTTGTTGTTGGCTTTGTCGAGTACCCGGGCCCGGATCTCGAGCGATCCATCCTTGGCCAAGAGGCGCAGCGTCAGGGTGATGTTCTCGTTCGGAAGTCCGTCCGGGTAGTGATCCGCATAGAAATATTTCCCGATGCTCTTGGTGATCAAGATGTCGGTCGTCGACTTGGCGAAGCCGTAGCCGTTCAACGTGAGCGGGTTGTTGCCACCGACGTTGGGCACGAAGGTCAGGATCGCGAACGAATCCTTTCCACCGGCCGTCACCACGTCCACGGAGAATTCCGTCTGCTCGCCTTCCTTCAGCTCGAAACTCCGCGTCGTCTTCGCGCTGGCCGAGAAGATCGCCTGCCCCGCGGGCGGTTGGACGAAGGTGAACTTGCCATCCGCCTCGGTCGGCAATCCGAAACCCTTGACGAAGGTGGCGTCCGCCCAATCGGTCTTGGTGTTGTCGTTGAAGTTGTCGACCACCGTCAGGTCGTTCACGTAGACCTCGGCGTTGTCATAGACGACCGTGTACGGATTCTCCGGGGCAGCGGCGGCGAAATCCTGGTACAGGTAGAGGGTGAAGTAACCCGTCGTCACGTAAGGCGCGGCCGGCGAGTCCGAACCCGAGGCAAGGACATCCGCGGCCGGGGTGTCGATCACGGTCTTTTCCCAGAGCACGGCGTTGTTGTTCGCCTTGTCGAGAACGCGGGCGGTGATCTCCATGTTGCCGCCTTTGCCGGTCAACGTGAGCGTCATCGTGATGTTCTCGGTCGGCAAACCGTCGGGATAGTGGTCCGCGTAGAAATACTTCCCGATGCTCTTGGTGATCAGGATGTCCGTCGTGGACTTGGCGAAGCCGTAGCCGTTCAGGGTCAGCGGGTTGTTCCCGCCGGTGTTCGGAACGAAGCCCAGGATCGCGAACGAGTCCTTGCCACCGGTGGTCGTCACATCGACCCGCATCTCGACCGTCCGTCCCTCCTTGAGTTCATAGGACTGGGAAGTCTTCTGGCTCGCCGAGAAGATCGCCTGCCCGGCCGGCGGTTGCGCGAAAACGAATTTGCCGCCTGTTTCGGTCGGCAATCCGAATCCCTTGACGAAGGTCGCGTCCGTCCAGTCGGTCTTGGTGTTGTCGTTGAAATTGTCGAGCACCGTCGCCGATGCCGTGAGGCAACAGGCCGCCGTGGCGGCCATGGTACCCAATCGTTTGAACATGGTTGTGATCATGGAATGGAGAAGTCCGTGGTGAGTTCTTGGGTTATGCCGCCCCAACCGGCCATTGGTCAAAGCCTTTATGGCAACCGACGGCCAGCACTTGACAATCACCAACGTTAACGGCGACCCAACCCATCCCACATCGCCCGCCTTGGGCCTCCCATTGCCCCATTTGCCCACGGCTACCGTCCCGGCCGGGTGAGCCAACCGGTCAGCCACGGGTCGAGACGGTACAACAACGAAAATGCCCACCATTCCCGCATTTTCTCCCATCCCCCGCGCGACGGCGCCCACTGGTCCCGATGGATCGTCCGACTCCGCGACACCATGTCCATCACGTCCGCCCCCGCCGCCGCCACCGCCTCGGGTTGTTCCAAACGAAGCATGATCTCGTAGTTCAGGTGCAGGCTGCGCGGATCGAGGTTGGAAGACCCGACATACACGGCGTCGTCGACGAGGAACACCTTGGCGTGCAGGACTGCCGGCTCGTACTCGAGGATTTCGACGCCCGATCGCAGCAACGCCGCATACAACCAACGCGCCGCCAGTTGGGCGAGGCGCACGTCCGAATGGGCCGGCAGCACCACCCGGACCCGGGCACCCCGCAGGGCCGCCTTGCGCAAAGCCCGTCGGATTGCCGGCGACGGCAGGAAATACGGCGTCACCACCGTCGCGTTCCTGGCCTTTGCCAAGTCCGCGATCAACGCTTCCGAAAGGGAACTCAAGCCACGGCCCGGCGATACCGGCAGTACCCGCGCCGAACCGTCGTCTCCATTCCCCTCTTCGAATCGACGACGCCAACGCAGGGTCCACGGCCTCCGCTCGCCGCTGGCCCGGATCTGTCCCTCGAACAGTTGCCCCAGTCGCGCCGCCACCGGCCCGTGGATCCGGACCCCGGTGTCCCGCCAACCCGAGACAACGCCGTCCCCGTCGTACTCCGGCGCGATGTTGAACCCGCCGAGGAACGCCACGGCATCGTCGCACACCAGCATCTTGCGATGGTCACGGACCATGGCCCACACGCTGCGGAAACGATTGAACCACCACAACTCGCCGCCCGCCCGCCGCAGGGGTTGCCAATACGCGTCGGCAAGTTCGCTCGATCCCAACGCGTCGAGGAGCACCGAGACCCGGACCCCGCGGCCGGCAGCCGCAACCAAGGCTTCCAAAAACGCGTCGCCCGGCATGCCCGCGTCGAAAATGAACATCTCCAGACGCACGGATACCCGCGCCACGCGGATCGCCTCCAGCATGAGCGGAAACGCATGGGCACCCGAATGCAACCACTCCACCGAGTTCGTTTGGGGCGATCCAGCCACACCCATGCACTAGCGCGAGGACGCATCCGGACCAAGCCGTAATTCCACCGCGACCCCGCACCGGACGCATCCCGACGCGATCCCGACGGGGCCGCGGCCATCGCCCACGAGCGGCGGCATGCCCTCGGTTCGGCGGCCGCGGACGGGACGTCACGGGATTGGCAACGGTCTCCATGCCGCGTGGCTGCAACCCATCGCCGTTTTCCGAGGGAAACAGCTTCGACGTGGCCGCCGTGCGGCGTCGCGATTCCGAGGCCCGCGAAGTTTGCGGTTGCCCGGTTCGGCGGTGGGCGCGTGACTTCCGGGGTGCCGCCCGTCGAACGTCTCGTGACCCTCGCCCTCGGACTCCTCGCGGGCATTGCCGTGGGCTGGTGGCTCCGCTCGCTCCGGCGCGCCGCCGCGGATCCCGCGCTCGAGAACGAGTTGCGCCGGCAATTGGCGGACCGGGACGCGCTGCTCGTGGGCGAGCGGCGACGGGCCTCGGACGCGGAATCCGCCGCCGCCGCCGCCCGCGCGCTGCAAGGCTCCCTCGAACACGCCAACCGGGAACTGCAGGCCCGCCTGTCCGTCGCCGAGGCCGAGGGATCCACCCTGCGCGACCGGGCCGCCGCCGGGGACATCGCCTTGGCCACCGCCCGGGGCCAGGTCGAGCGCGGGGTGGCGTTGCTGTCGGAACAACGGCGGTTCCACGAGGACAACGAACGGGAACTGCGCGAGACCCACGGGCGGGTGACGTCCGAACTGAAGGAAAGCCACGATCGCGCCCTCGCGGAACTCAAGACCGCCTTCGCGGCGCTCAGTGCCGACGCGTTGCGGCAATCCGCGCCCGAGTTCCTCCGCCTCGCGAACGAAACCTTCTCCCGCTTCCAGGAATCGGCCCGGGGCGATCTCGGTCTCCGCGAGGAACGCATCGCCGCTTTGGTGCGTCCCCTCGAGGAAAACCTCCGCGCCTACCAGCAACGCCTGCAGCAGGCCGAGTCCACGCAATCCACCGCGCTCGGCGACGTGAAGCGTCACCTCGAGCAGTTGGCCCAGCAAAGCCAGACGTTGTCGCAGGAAACCCAGCGCCTCCGCGTGGTCCTCAGCTCCAACCAGGCCCGCGGCCGCTGGGGCGAGGAAACCCTCCGCCGCGTCGTCGAGGCCGCCGGCCTTTCCACCCACTGCGATTTCACCGAGCAATCCCGCGCCGCCGAGGGAACGCCCGACCTGGTCGTCCGCCTCCCCGGCGACCGCGTGATCATCGTCGATTCCAAGGTGCCCGACCTGGACTTCCTCGGAGCGCTGG
>WBXI01000230.1 GCA_008933025.1 Verrucomicrobiota bacterium | reverse complement strand
GGGTGTCGCGCTGCCTGGGTGGCGGCCTGCCGCGTCTGGTTGTCCGGCTTGCGCCCCCCCCGAGAAATCTGCTTCCGCCGGCCGGCGCGTTCCGGTTTGCTGCGGGCCGTGGATGCACTGTTGAAGTTGTTGCGGCAGGACGCCTCGCTCACCCCCGCCCAGATGTCGGCCATGATGAACCTTTCCGAGGCGGAGGTTCGCGCGCGGTTGAAGGAGTTGGTCGATTCCGGCGTGTTGCTCGGTTACCGCGCCGTGCTCAACGAGGACAAGTTGGGCCGCGAGATCGTCCGCGCCGTCATCGAGGTGCGCATCACGCCCGAACGGGGCGGCGGTTTCGACAAGCTCGCGGAACGCATCGCGCGCCACGACGAGGTCCGTTCGTGCCATCTCATGTCCGGCGGCTACGACCTGATGGTCGAGGTGGAGGGCACGAGCCTGCGCGAGGTGGCGACGTTCGTCTCCGAGAAGCTCTCGACGGTGCAGGGCGTGTTGTCGACGGCCACGCACTTCGTGCTGCGCGCGTACAAGGAGCAAGGCGTGCTGATGAAGCGCGCCGCTCCGGACGAGCGTCTGGCGGTCGCGCCTTGACCGCGGGCGGTGCCGCCACGGGGACGCCGGGGTCCGCTTTCGCGACCCCGGTGGCCGCGGGGCGCGGCCACTCGTTTCTTCCAACCGGCCGTGCGGCCCCGTAGCGTCCGTCCGGCGGGCGGAAGATTCCTTGCCGCCAAAATCCATCCCGTACCATGGCACTCTCGAAGACCGCACTTTGGGCCCGTTTCCAGAAGGCCTACACCGAACACCCGTCGATCGGGCTCGCGCTGGATCTTTCCCGCGTCGATTTCCCGGACGGTTTCCACGCGGCGATGGCCGTGCCGGCACGGCAGGCGTTCCTCGCGATGGATGCGCTCGAGAAAGGGGCGGTGGCCAATCCCGACGAGAACCGGATGGTCGGCCACTACTGGTTGCGCAATGCCGCCCTCGCGCCGACCCCGTCGATCCGCGCCGAGATCGAGGACACCAACGCCGCGTTGAAAGCGTTCGTCGCCGACGTCCATGCCGGCAAGGTCCACGGGGCGGGCGGCCCCTTCCGCAACGTGTTGGTCGTCGGCATCGGCGGCAGCGCGCTCGGACCGCAGTTCGTCGCCAACGCGCTGGGCCATCCGAAGACCGATCGTCTCGCCCCGCATTTCTTCGACAACACCGATCCCGACGGCATCGACCGCGTGCTGGCGCGACTGGACGGGCAATTGGGCCGGACGCTGGCGCTGGTGATCTCGAAATCCGGCGGCACGCCGGAGACCCGCAACGGGATGCTCGAGGCCAAGGCCGCCTACGAGCGCGCCGGGTTGGCCTTCGGGGCGCATGCCGTGGCCGTGACCGGCGTCGGGTCGAAGCTGGACCAGTACGCGGTCCAGAACGGCTGGTTGAAGCGGTTCCCCATGTGGGACTGGGTCGGCGGCCGCACGAGCGAGACCAGCGCGGTGGGCCTGCTGCCGGCGGCCCTGCAGGGACTCGACATCGACGGGTTCCTCGCCGGCGCGAAGGCCTGCGACGCGCTCACCCGCGTGCACGACGTCGCCGCCAACCCCGCGATGGCCCTCGCCTTGGCCTGGTATTTCCTCACCGAGGGACGCGGCGCCCGCGACATGGTCGTGCTGCCCTACAAGGATCGGCTCGAACTGTTCTCGAAATATCTCCAGCAACTGGTGATGGAGTCGTTGGGCAAGGAAATCGACGTCGACGGCCGCATCGTGAACCAGGGCATCGCGGTGTACGGGAACAAGGGATCGACCGACCAACACGCCTACGTCCAGCAGTTGCGCGAGGGGGTGCCGAACTTCTTCGCGGTGTTGGTGGAGGTGTTGAGGGACCGCGACGGCGCCAGTCTCGAGGTGGAACCGGGCGTGACGTCGGGGGATTACCTGAGCGGCTTCCTCTTGGGAACCCGCGACGCGCTCTACGAGAAGGGCCGGCAGAGCGTGACCCTGACGGTGCGCGATGCCGGTGCGGGGACCGTGGGGGCCCTGATCGCGTTGTTCGAGCGGGCGGTGGGTTTCTATGCGTCGCTGGTGCGGATCAACGCGTACCACCAACCGGGCGTCGAGGCGGGCAAGAAGGCGGCGGCGGTGGTGCTGGCATTGCAGGCGCGCGCGGTCGCCTGCCTTCGGGCGAACGCCGGGAAAGCATTCGCGGCCGAGTCCCTCGCGGAGGCCTTGGGCACGCCGGACCAGGCGGAATTGGTCTTCAAGATCCTCGCCCACCTCGCCGCCAACGACCGCGGCGTCCGGGTGGCTTCCGGTTCCGGGACCGCCGCCGCTTTCGTCGCGGCCTAGTGTGCCGTCGCTACTCGCGGACGGTCACCATCCAGCCGATGCCAAAGCGGTCGGTGACCATGCCGAAGCAAGGGGACCAGAAGGTTTTTCCCAGCGGCATCCGCACCTGGCCGCCGTCGGCAAGCGCGGCGAAGGCCCGCTCCGCCTCGGCCGCCGTCGGCAGCGCGACGGACAACGAGAACCCGCCGAAGGCCGATCCCTCCTCGCATCCGTCGGAAGCCATGAGGGTGGTGTCGCCGATCCGGAAGCTGGCGTGCATGACCTTGTCCCCGAAGCCCGGGGGCAACATTCCGGGCGGGGGCGGCTCCGGGCTTTGCTGGTAGCGCATCACCGGACCCACCTCCGCGCCGAGTGCGACGCGGTAGAACCCGAGCGCTTCCTCGCAGCGCCCGCCGAAGAAAAGATAGGTTTGGACGAGGGTGTTTCGCATGGATCCCGCACGGTGCCTCCGGGCGACCCGAAAACGGAAGCGCGAATCACTTCCCGCCGCCAGCCGGGCGCCGGTAGACCTTGTGGATCGCCGATTGGTCGGTCGGTTTCAGCACCAACTCGTCCACGCACACGTGTGCCGGGCGATTGACCATCCAGACCATGGCGTCGGCGACGTCCGACGGCGTGAGCGGGCGGGCGCCCTCGTAGACCTGCGCGGCGCGTGCGGCATCGCCCTTGAATCGCACCAGGGAGAACTCGCTCTCCGCCATGCCCGGATCGAGCGTGCCCACCCGGATTCCCGTGCCGTACAACTCCAGGCGCAACGCCTGGGTGACGAGCCGTACCCCGGCCTTCACCCCGCAGTACGCCGCGCCTCCCTCGTAGGCGGTGTGGCCGGCGATCGACCCGATGCTCAATACCCATGCCCCCGCGTGCTGCGGCAGCAACGGCAGGGTCGCGCGCGTCATCCGCAGCAGGCCGAGGAAATTGCTCTGGACCATGGCCTCCCAGTCCTCGTCCTTTGCCAGCGCCACGGGATCGAGCCCGTGCGCCCCGCCCGCGTTGTTGATGAGGACGTCGACGGTCGGGTGCTGGTCGCGCACCCAGGCGACATAGGTGTCGACGCTCCGGGTGCTGGCGACGTCGAGGACATGGATGCCGACGGATGCGGCGCCGGCCTCGCGTGCGGCGGTGGCGACCTCGTTGAGGCGGGTGACGCGGCGGGCACCGAGCAGCAGGTGGCAACGGGCGCGGGCGAAGGCGAGGGCGGCGGCGGCCCCGAAGCCCGACGAGGCCCCGGTGATGAGGATGACTTTTCCGGCGAGATCCATGGCGCGAGCCTAGCGCCGCGCGCGGCGAAAGGCGAGGGGGGCGGGTGCCGGGCTGCGTTCGGCGCTCAGGATTTCAGCAGGAGCAGGATGCCGATCCCCAGCACGATGCGGTACCAACCGAACACCATGAAAGAGTGCGTCCGCAAGTAGCCGAGGAACCACTTCACGACGACGAAGGCGGCGATGGCGGCGACCCCGGTGCCGAGGAGGATCAGGCTCCAGGGCTCGTGGGGCGTGTGGTCCTTGTAGGCGTCCAGCGACTCCTTGCCGGCGGCGGCCAGCAGGGTCGGTATGCCGAGGAGGAACGAGAACTCGGCGGCGGCGGGCCGCGCAAGACCCAGCGCCAACGCGAACAGGATGGTCGCGCCGGAACGCGAGGTCCCGGGGTAAGCGATGGCCAGCAACTGGCCGGCGGCCACGGCGAGCGCGATGACCCAGGTGACCCGTTCGGACTGCTTCCGTCCCCGCAACCAGAGTTCCGCGACGACGAAAAGGATGCCGCCGACGAGCGTGGCGATGGCGACCGGCGTCGGGCTCTTCTCGAGCCTGAGCCCGGCCTTTTTCATCGCGAGGCCGCAGACCCCGGTGATCCCGAAGGCGACGACCAGCTTCAGGAGGTAATCGCGGTTCTCGGGCAGGTTGAACCGGACGACGAGATCGACGGCGCGCCGGGAGAACACCGCGAGCACGGCCAACACCGCGCCCGTCTGGACGACGACGTTGAACAGTTCCGAGCGGCCGCCGAGCCAATGCTCGGCGAGGATCAGGTGGCCGGTGGAAGATACGGGCAGGAACTCGGTGATCCCCTCGATCAGGCCGAGGATCACGATCTGGAGCCATTCTGGCATGGGCCGGATGAGAGCGGAAGCGGGGTGCGGGGCAAGCCCCAATCTTCGGCCCGGGAACGGACGGGACAAGGAGGCGACGACGGCGGGGTGCGCTTGCCGGGATCCTCGCCGTCGGCCGCGCCCCGGAGCGTGGAGTTGCGGAGAGATCGATCGTCCGCCCCCCATGTCGTTCGTCCCTTCCCCACGCCGTCGGCGGGACGCGAGACATCCCCTCGAAGGGATCCGACGGTCGGTTCCCGGGTCGTTGGCCGGCGAACTCAGGCCGGTTCCGCGATCAGGTCGTAGTCGGTGTGCCCGACGACCTTGACCTTGGCGAAGTTCCCGACCGGCAACTTGCCGCGGATGTAGACCCGGCCGTCGATGTCCGGCGCGTCCGCCTCGGCCCGCGCGACGAGATAACGTCCCTTCAACGCGTCGAGTCCCTGGTTGTCGTCGCGGATCAGGCCGTGTTCCCACGAGCTGACGTTGGCTTTCTGGAGGTCGCGGGCGCTGGCCTCGCCTTCCACCAGCACGCGGATCGTCTTGCCCACGGCCGCCGCGGAAAGTTCCCGGGCGATCGCGTGCTGCGCCGCCATGGCCCGTTCGCGGCGGCCCTGGCGGGTGCGGGGCGGCAACTGGCGTTCCATCTTCCCGGCGATGGTTCCTTCCTCGCGCGAGTAGGCGAATACCCCGAGCCGCTCGAAGCGGGTCTCGTCGATGAAATCCAGCAGGGTTCCGAACTGCTTCTCCGTCTCGCCGGGGAAGCCGACGATGAAGGTCGTCCGGATCGCGATGCCCGGGATGCCGGCGCGGATGCGCGCGATGAGTTCGCGGATGTATTGGCCGCTGGTCTCGCGCCGCATGCGCTGGAGCATGCCGTCCTCGACGTGCTGGAGGGGCATGTCGACGTACTTCGCCACCTTGCGGCACGAGGCGATGGTGGCGATGAGCTCGTCGGTCCAGTGCGCGGGATGCGTGTACAGGAGGCGGATCCAGAAGTCGCCCCGCAGGCCGTTGAGTTCGCGCAGCAGGGTGCTGAGCGTCGTGGCATCCGCGGCGAGGGCGCGCGTGGCGGCGGAGAACTTTTCGGGCGAGGAGATGGCGCGGGAATGGTTCGGGCGGAGGTCGAGGCCGTAGTACGTCGAGTCCTGGGAGATCAGGTTCAACTCGCGCACACCCTCGGAGATCATCTTGCGCGCCTCGGCGACGACGTCGGACTGGGTGCGGCTGCGGTGCGAGCCGCGCATGCGGGGAATGGTGCAGAAGCTGCACGGATGGTTGCAGCCCTCGGCGATCTTGAGGTAGGCGAAATGGCGCGGGGTGAGCCGGAACCGCGGGGTGTCGTGGTTCGGGATGTAGCTCGGGCGCAGCGCGACGTCGACCGTCGGCACGGCGGGCTCCGCGGGGGACACCAGCACGCGCCGCGTCTTTCCGAATTCCCCGGTGCCGCGGAGCGATCCTTCGTCCGCGTGCGAATGACCCTTGCCGTCGCCGAGCTTCGCCAGCTTGGCCTTCACGTCGCCGGCCTTTGGCTTTCCCTTGGCCGCCGGCGCGATCCGGTCGGCCCGCGCGGCGACCGCTTGGCCGACGATCTTGCCGACCTCGGCGACCTGGTCGATGCCCATGAAGGCGTCGACCTCGGGAAGCAGTTTGGGGAGTTCCTCGCGGAACCTCTGGGGCATGCAACCGGACACGATGATGGCCTGGCCGCGGTGATCGGCGTCGCGGACGGCAGACGATTCGAGGATCGCGTCGATGCTTTCCTCCTGGGCGGCGTCGATGAACGAGCAGGTGTTGACGATCACGGCGTCCGCCTGGGCGGCATCGTTGGTGATCTCGATGCCGTCGCGGAGCAGCGAGCCGAGCATGATTTCGGCGTCGACGAGATTCTTGGCGCAGCCGAGCGAGATCAGGCCGACGCGGAGCGGGGACTTCCTTTTTTCCGTCACAGGCCGGGGAAGTTAGCCCTTGGGTGGGAGGAGCGGCAACAGACTAACTGAGTTTCAGGTTTGAGGCGGCGCGTCTTGCCGCGGTCCCTCAGCGCGGAGCGCCGTGGCGTGCGGCGGGAAGGAGTGCCGGCGACGCCCGCGCCGCTTTCCGACAAGGCCGACTGCCCCACGGCCGCATCCGGTTTGAAAGACCCTATGGCCTCGCGCAGGGCTCTTGCCGAGTCTGGCGCTGTGGAGAAGGGGCGATTGGTCCGCCATACGTGGGTTAGTCCCCGCGAGCGGAGAGCAGAGCCACAAGGTTGTGGAAG
>WBXI01000229.1 GCA_008933025.1 Verrucomicrobiota bacterium | reverse complement strand
CGCGGGGGTGTAGCTCAATTGGTTAGAGCGCTGCCCTGTCACGGCAGAGGTTACGGGTTCGAGTCCCGCCACTCCCGCCACTTTCCTTTGAGGAAGGTGCAACCACCTCGGGCATCCGGAGGCCGCCATGCGGGCTCCCCAGAGCGGGCCGATCATTTCCAGAGATCCCCGGCGCTTTTTTTCATCGGCATCGATTCCTCTGGACCACGGGGCCTTTCGCCCGCGATGCGCCGCACTCCGGTACCAGTTCGCCTCCTCCCTTCGCCAGTTGGAAGCCACGGCAACGGCCATCGCGTTCCTTTTCCGGTGTTTCGCCCGCATGCCCGGTTCGAATCGCCGTGCAAGGCCTTCGCGCCGGTGTCGGACCCCCGCACAGCCCCCACACAACGCTCATCATCCCGTGCATATCCCGTCATTCGGCCGGAACAGCTGCAGCTTGCCAGTCGAACCGCACGCGACGCCGATACCGGAATCCGAACGAGGCAACTTCGCGGTGTTCGCTTTCCACTCGCCGACCGCTGGGATACCACCCGAACGGGCCTCACCGTTGTCGTGGCCGTGGGCAACGCCCGTGGAGGCTTGTGGTCGCAGCGGGCTTTCGATAACCGTTTACGTACCGTTTGCGGGAGCAGGAAAGAAGGAACCTACATGAACCCCAAATCACGACATCCGCTCCCCGGTTCTCGAAAACAGTCCGCGGATGCCGCCGGGATGCATGGCCATCAGGACGGCACCGCGACTGTCACCGCAGAGCATCCCGGGATCCAAAGGAGAAGCGCTTGATTCCGGCACAGCAGGTGCCAGACGGATCGAGATGGTGCCGTTGGGAATGGCCGGCCCTCGCCGCCTGCATGCTGGTTGGGTTGAGCGTGGCATTGCTGCCCCATTTGCTCTGGTGGCTGCGGACCGGGAGCCCCGACTGGATCATGAACGACGACGAACTGGTCGCGTATCTTCCGCTGGGGGCACACAGCTACCACAACCACCCCTGGAAAACCGGGGACCCAACGATGGTCTCCGGCGGCCGCACGATCTTCCCTTGGCTCCAAGTCATACCGGGCGTGACGGTCGCACGGTTGCTCGGACTGGGACCCGTTGGAATCGCGATGGCGTGGAGGATTCTCGGGGGGTTGCTATTGCCAGCAGGACTCTACTGGGTCGCCCGTTTTGCGGCGCCACCCTGGGCCGCCACCGGCATTTCGACGGTCGTCATGCTGGACCACGGAACCCTATGGGGACGGCTGTTCGAACCGCATTTCCGGAAGTGGTGGCATATCCTGAGGGGGCAGACCCTGCCTTTTGACGGAGACCCCGGACTCCTGCTCCTGTGGCGCGTCAACCCCTCGATCACGCTCCCCTTCCTGCTGGCTGCGGTTGGTACACTTCTCCGTGCGCGCCATCGGGGAACTTGGTCTTGGATCGTGGGCGCAGGGCTCCTTTCCGGACTGCTGTTCCACGTGATGTTCTACTACTGGACGTGTATGGCGTTTGCGCTGGTGCTCCTCTGGATTGTGGACGCCGGGCACAGGCGGGTCCATTTTCATGTCGGGTGGATCGCCGCCATGGTCGGACTGCCGGCAGTGCTTTCCGGGGCACAGGCAAAGCGGGAATTGGGCACCGCATGGCTCCAGCGGTTTGATATGTTCGTGCCGGTGCCCCGCTTCGACGAGTTTATCCTGCACCCCGTCGCCTTCGCGCTCATCGCCGCCTGCGTGGCGGCATGCTGGTTTCGGCGTCGGGACCTACTCCCTATCGCATTGGTGGCGGCCGCGGCCGCCCTGCTCTGCAATCACCAGATTCTGACGGGCACGCAGGTCGAAAACTTCCACTGGATGTACGTATGGGGTCCGTGCGGCGTCCTGATCCTCCTCGTGCTCGCGTGGGCCGGCCTGCAAGCGCACTTCAATTCCCGGCGCTGGCCGGCATACGCCGCCGCGGGCCTCGTCGCATTCCATGGCGCGACCGGAATCTGCCTTCGGGTCTGGGATTCGCTGCGGCCCGCCAGAATGACTGGTATCAATGCGGATTGGCGTGCCTATGACGCCCAACGAGCGAGACCGGACGCCCCGGCCTTGGACAACACCAGCAGGCTGGCCGGCGACGTCCGCTTCGGCATCTTTGCGCAGATCCGCGACAACGGACGCGGACTGGTCGGATCGCACTACTACAGCCAGCGGGTGGACGACGCAGGCCTTGCACGGTTGCTGGCGCTGAACGCCGTCCTGTCGGGCGAGACGGAAGATGGATTCATCCGTTCGACGCACCTTCGCGGACGGCCTCAACGCGACCCCGATCTATGGTCCGCCGAGCTCTACAGATACCGGCGGGCATACCGCGATTGGGCGGCGGATCCCCGGGCGGGGATGGACGAGTACAAGGTACGCTATCTGGCGTTGCGGCGCGAAGCGGTTCAAAAGGATCCACCGTTCGGGCACTGGCACCTTGTGCAAGACGGCCCAAGTTGGCGGGTATGGGAACGGACCGATGCCAAGCCCATGGGCCGATGACGGGGTGCCGGACCGGGGACATTTCAAGATCGGCAAGGCCTCCGGCAGACCGCGGTCTTGCCGCACCGACCGCACTATGGCTCCCTTGTGGAGACCTGTGCTCCGATCGGGCGTCCCCTGCTCATGCCAAACATCTCCATTGTGATTCCGGTTTACAACTCGGCGGCGACCCTGCCGGAGCTCCACCGCCGACTGACCGCCGCCGCGGCGGGACTTGGGGAATACGAGATCATCCTAGTCGACGACGGCAGCCGTGACTCATCTTGGTTGGCCATCGAGAACCTCGCGCGTGGGGACTCACGGGTTCTGGGCCTCCGGATGGGACGCAACTACGGTCACACCCGGCGCTTCTCGCCGGCATCCGCGCGGCGCAGGGCGGCGACGTGGTGACCCTCGACGACGACCTGCAAAACCCGCCCGAAGAGATTCCAAAGCTGCTCGCGTGCCTGAGCGAAGGCTTCGACGTGGTCTACGGGACACCGGAAACCCTGCAGCACCAGGCGGTGAGAAATCTCGCGTCGTGGACCACCAAGCTGGCACTTCAGGCCATCATGGGTGCCGAGACGGCCCGGAAGGTCAGCGCGTTCCGGGCTTTCCGGACGTCGGTCCGCGAGAGTTTCGCGGATTACCGAAGCCCGTTCGTCAACCTCGACGTGCTGTTCACCTGGGGCACCAACCGGTTTGGGAGTGTCGCCGTGAAGCACCGTCCGCGCGAGCAAGGCCGGTCGGGCTACAACTTCCGCCGACTGTTCACCCATGCGCTGAACATGATCACGGGGTTCTCGACCATCCCGCTTCAGATCGCCACTTTTGTCGGATTCACCTTCACGCTCTTCGGTTTTGGCGTCCTCCTCTACGTGCTGGGCAGGTACGTGGTGTTGGGTTCGAGCGTGCCGGGATTCCCATTCCTCGCGTCACTGATCGCCATCCTCGGGGGCGCCCAACTTTTCGCCCTCGGCGTGATGGGGGAATACCTCGCGCGCATCCATTTCAGGACCATGGACCGACCGCCCTATTTCGTGGGCTCAACCACTCGCCCCCCCAACACCCAGCGCAAAGGCCCCTGCCCCTAGAATTGCCGCTGCAACGCGCCCCTGCACCATATTGCCCCACCAAACCACAAGGACCGCGCGAGGCTAGTCGCGAAGATGCAATGGCACTGCATTCATGGAGCACCGCACTGCCAACCCCTCGCGCCGAACCTTGGGACGGAAGGCGGGACGGGCCCGGTCGAACCGACCAGTTCCTACCATGGCAACCGGTGCATGCGGACCACGAGGCCTTCCGCCCTGGATGCGTCGAACTCCAGCGTCAGATAGCCGCCGTCCTTCAGCAACTGGATGCCCGCGGGCGACGGGCACAGGGTCACCCGGAAATCGCGCCAGCACCGGGCCTCGCGGAGGGCGGAGGTGTACCGGCGCACGGAATTCCCGAGCCAACCCACCGTCGGGCATCCCGCCAATCGGTTCGCCACCCCGAGCACCAACGGGGTGTGAAGGTGGCCGATGACCGTCGCCCGGACGTCGGGCAAACGGGCGGCGACCGCCGGCAACCGCCGCAACCGTGGCAAAGCGGACGGGTCGTGGCAGAAAAACAGGATCGGCGCGCCGGGAGGGACGGCATCGAACGCCGCGGCCAACCCGGCCAGACACGCCTCGTGCCGGCCGCGCCACCAACCGCGCTCCGCTTCCGGCGTTTCCCGCTCGAACAGCGGCCAGTCGGCGACGCTCGAGGCGACGCCCACCAGATGCCAACGCCCGCAGGCCTTCGACCACACCACCGGGATCCCGAGCTTCGATTCGCAGCGCTCCAGGCTCAGGCGCCGGACTCCCCCGGCGCCGCCGACGAAGCTTTTTTTCCCAAACTCGTGGTCGCCGGCATTGGCCATGAAACGGTCGCCGTACGCGGAGCGAAGGAGTCCGAGGCTTTCCCCGGCGCTCGCGAGGGCCGCGTCGTCGCTGACCCCGACGAAGGCAGTGTCCAGACAGAAGTCCCCGTTGCCGACCACCACGTCCGGGCGTGGTTCGCGCCGGATGATCTCCGGCAGCCGGTGATTGTGGGCCATCGGGTCGTCCAACCACACGAATCGGCGGTAGGCGCGGAGCATGACCCGGGCGACGCGGCCCCCGGCGGCGCGCTCTTCGTAGCCGCGCCGGGCCTGCTCGGCGGTGCAGGCATGATGGATGTCGCTGACGACAACGATTCGGTTCATGGAGCGAGGCGGGACGCCCGCAGGGAGAGCGTGGCCGCGACGGCACCCCAAAGGCGAGCCAACGCCAAACCTCGATGCCCGCCTTGCCACGAGTCACACAAACGTAACACGGCCGCCATCTTGCCGTCTCCCTCCCCATGGAGAAGAAGGGCTCGATGTTTTCGTTCCAACGACTGATCGGTGGCGACCAAGTGTTCTTCGACCTGCTGGAGAAGAGCGCCGAGGAAGCCCGGGAGAGCGTGCAGGTGCTGGTGAAACTGCTCGCGGCACCGAGTGCGGGGGCCCTCGACGACTTCGCGTTGCTCAGGAAAAAAGACAAGCGGATCACCGAGGAACTGAGCGAGCGCCTCACGACCACCTTCGTGACGCCCTTGGAACGCGAGGACATCGAGGCCCTCTCGACCGCGCTCTACAAGATTCCGAAGACCCTCGAAAAATTCGGCGAACGCCTCATCCTTTGCCCCGAACGCGTCCGGCGGACCGATTTCTCCCGCCAGGCCCAGTTGCTGGAGAAGGCGGCGGACATCGTCCTCTCGATGACCCGCGAACTGCGGAGTTCCCCGGACCTGGAGAAGGTCAAGGAACAGAACGACCGGTTGCAATACCTCGAGGGCGAGGCCGACAAGCTCATGATCGAGTTGCTTCGCGACCTCTACAACGGGCACAAGGACGCCGTCAGCGTGATCGCGCTTAAGGACCTGTACGATCTTCTCGAGAAGGTCATCGACCGCTGCCGCGACGCCGGCAACGTGCTGTTCCACATCGTCCTGAAGAATTCCTGAGCCCCGGCCCCCGCCCTTTCCCATGGCACTCCTGCTCTCGGTCGTCTTCGTCGCCTTGGTGTTCGAATACATCAACGGCTTCCACGACACCGCCAATTCCATCGCGACGGTCGTCTCGACGAAAGTATTGACGCCCCGACAGGCGATCGCGCTGGCCGCGGTCACGAACTTGATCGGGGCGCTCGCGGGAACCGCCGTGGCCAAGACCATTTCGGCCGGGTTGGTCGACGTTAAGTACGCGACGACCGCGGCGATCATCTGCGCCCTCGTTGGCGCGGTGCTTTGGAACCTCCTGACCTGGTGGTTCGGGCTGCCGTCGAGTTCGAGCCATGCCCTGATCGGCGGACTCTGCGGGGCGACGCTCGCGTCGGCCGACGGGCAATGGAGCGCGTTGATTTGGTCCAAGGCCAAGGAAGGCGTTCCCTGGTACAAGTACGACGGCCTGCTCTACAAAGTGGTCCTCCCGATGGTGGTGTCGCCCTTGGCGGGCTTCCTGATCGGCTTGGTTTTGATGGCCTTCCTCTATGTCGTCCTCCGGAACTGGAAGCCGAAATGGGTGACGGCGACCTTCGGGAGGGCGCAACTGCTGAGCGCCGCCTACATGGGCTTCAGCCACGGCAGCAACGACGCGCAAAAGACCATGGGCATCATCGCGCTGTCGCTCGCCGCCGCCACGACGGCCGGCACCCTCGACCACCTTCCGTCCTGGGCCCGGTTCCTGTACCAACCCGAAACGACCCCGGCCGTGTACACCGCGCAGACCCGGTTGGCGGAGATCTATCTCGACAAGGGCGATTGGGCGAACCCGGCGGCAGGCGTCGCGCTGCTGGAACGTGCCGCCAACGGCAAGAACGTCGAGGCCGCCTCGATCTTGGGACGCCGCCATCTCGCGGACGGCAAGCCGGAGAAGGCCCGCGAATGGCTCGAGAAGGCGTCGAAAGGCAACGAACCCGAGGCCCAGAAGGCGCTCGTCAAGTTGCTCGATCCCACCCGGGACAACCCCGCCTACCAAGCCTTGCGCGAGGCCGCGGCCACCAACAAACCGATCGATGGCCGCGCCTATGCGGCGCCGAAAGTCCCCGGCATGCCCACCAACGCCACCGAGGCGTTGCCGTGGCTTGCCCACAAATCGGATGCCGGCAGTGGCTACGCGCTCGTCCGGTTGGGCGTCGTCCACGCCGACGGCAAAGGCGT
>WBXI01000228.1 GCA_008933025.1 Verrucomicrobiota bacterium | reverse complement strand
GTCCGGCGCAACGAGGTTCATCGCAATCGTCCGGATTTCGTGCATTCCCTCCGCTCTGGGCCGGGCCATCCCCCCGACGATGTGTGGGAAAGGCGTGCCGATATTCCGTTTGGCCGCGGCGGTCGCGCTCCGTAGCGTCCGCGCACCACCCCGTTCCGCGGACGCGTCTTGGCCAACGATGTACGCCCAATCCCACGAATGCCCGAACTGCGGCGCGCCGGTGGCTTTCGAGTCGGCCATCGCCGTATTCGCCGTCTGCGCCCACTGCCGTTCCAATGTCGTTCGACGCGACGCGCAGGTCGAACTCATGGGCCAACAGGCGCAGTTGCCGCCCGACATCAGCCCCCTCCGCATTGGCACGCGCGGTTCGTTCAAGGGGCGGCCGTTCGTGATCATCGGCCGGGTCCGGGTTGGGTATCCGGAAGGTTCGTGGAACGAATGGTGCGCGGATTTCGGGGGTGGGTGCTGGGGATGGGTCGCCGAGGCGCAGGGTGCGTTTGCCGTGAGTTTCGAGATCGCGGTTCCTGCCGGCATCCCGGGAGCCGAACAGATGGGGGTGTCCGGCGAAGGATCCCTCGCCCTCTCGAACCAAGGGTTGGCCGTTGGACGGGAATCCATGCCGGTTGGACGGAGGGTCGTCATCAATGGCGTCGCCTACACCGTTCGCGACCGGAAGCAAACCGTGGTGCTTGGGTCCGAAGGAAGCCTGCCGTTCGTGGCGGTGGCGGGGCGTGCCGCCGTCAGCGCGGACCTCGGCGGTCCCCGCCGGGACTTCGCGAACATCGAATATTCCGAGGAAGGGATCCGGGTCTTCGAGGGACGGAGTTGCACGTTCGACGAATTGCAGTTCGACGAACTCCGGCCCCTGCCCGGGTGGACGTTCGACGCGACGGTGCGGGAGGACGCTGCCGACGCGTTGAATTGCACGGCGTGCGGTGCGGCGATGCAACTGCGGGCAGCGGGTCTGACCATGGTGGCCGCCTGCGCGAGTTGCGGAGCACTGCTCGACACGAGCCATCCGCAGGTGCAGGTCGTGGATATCGGGGCGCGGCGGCAAAAGGTGGTCGTGCCCGTGGTCCCCATTGGTCGCCGCGGCAACTTGCTGGGCACCGAGTACGAATGCATCGGGATGCTGCAGCGGCGGGATTCCGGCGGGTATGCCTGGCAGGAATACCTGCTTTTCAACCCCTTCGCCGGCTTTCGTTGGCTCGTGACCTACCAGGGGCACTGGACCTTCGTGGAAACCCTGCTCGAGGAGCCCGGCCAAAACGTGTCCGAGCGGGTGTTCGGGGGCCAACCTTACCGGCTCTTTTCCCAAGGACAGGCCCAGGTGTCGCACGTTCTGGGCGAGTTCTATTGGCAGGTCCGGCTTCGCGATCGCGTCGAGATCGCCGACTACATCGCGCCGCCGCAGGTGCTCTCTTCCGAAAAATATCCCGATGCCGCCGAGATCACTTGGTCGCACGGCATCTATGTCGAACCGGCGGTGGTGGCGACGGCATTTGGCCTCGCGGACACCCTGGGGGCGCCGGTCGGCACGTACCTGAACCAACCGAACCCGCATGCCGCGAAGGGCGCGACGTTGCGATGGTTGATGCCGTTGCTGTCGGTCGCGTACGTCGTCGTCGCGCTGGTGGGCATGGCCACGCGGGACAACCAGTTCGTGGGCGAATGGAACTTCACCCCCGGTCAGGCCGGCACCAACGGTGCCATCGTCACGGAACCGTTCCAGATCGGTGGCACCCACGCACAGTCCCTCGAGATCGCCCTCGGTTCCGCCGTCAACAATGGCTGGCTCGAGGCGGACGTCGAACTCGTGAACCTCGACAACCAGTCCGTGCGCGAGGCGCCCTTGGAATCGTCCTATTACTCGGGATACGACGAGGGGCCATGGACCGAGGACAACCGCCATCGATCGGTCGTCCTTTCGGGCATTTCCCCCGGCCGTTATCGGCTCGTGGTGGAGGCCCGTTCGGAGCCGAAGGATCCCGACATGGCCTTCGCGCTCCGACTGACGCGGGACGTCGTGATCTGGTCGAACTTCTGGGTGGGTCTGGTCGTGCTGCTGGCGTACCCGGCGTTTCGTTGGCTGCGCGAACACGCCTTCGAGCGGGCGCGGTGGGCCGAGAGCGACTTCTCGCCCTTCGCCGCCCTCGGCGAATGGTCGGCGTCGGACGACGACTGAACCATCCACCCCATGAGAATCCGCACGCCGATCTACCTGTCCGTGGGCCTGGCTCTTTGCCTGTATGTGGGCATTGCCAGCCGTTACGGGCTGAGCCTTTTCGACAATCCGGTCTCGCGGTCGCTCCGCGGGTCCGGGAATTCCCTCCAACACAAATGAACCATGAACCTTGATTTGGGACACATCCTCGGTCTGGCGATCACCAGCGTGGTGTACGCGGTGGTCGGACTCGTCACCTTCCTTGTCTGCTTCCTCGTGCTGGACAAGCTCACTCCCGGCGAGCTCTGGAAGGAACTCGTGGAGAAGCGGAACACCGCCGTGGCCATCTTCTTCGGGTTCCTTGCCCTCGGCATGAGCCTGATCATCGCGGCGTGCCTCCACGGTTGAACCGAGGGGGCATGACCGACCGATCCACGCGACTGCTGCTGCTGGCGAGCGTTTTCGTGATCGCCACCTGTGGCCTCGTCTACGAACTCGTCGCCGGCACGCTCGCCAGCTATCTGCTGGGCGATTCCGTCCTGCAGTTCTCGACGGTCATCGGCGTCTATCTTTCCGCGATGGGCGTGGGCTCCTGGCTCTCCGGCTTCGTGTCGCGCGGCGAGGCCCGGTTGTTCGTCCGCGTGCAGTTTCTCGTCGGCGTCGTCGGAGGATCCTCCTCCGCCCTCCTGTTCGTTCTGTTCGCGCACGCCGCTTCCTTCCGGGTCCTGCTCTACGGACTCATCCTGGTCGTGGGCATTCTCGTCGGACTCGAGATCCCGCTCCTGCTCCGCATCCTGAAGGACCGGCTCGAGTTCAAGGACCTGGTCGCGCGGGTATTCACTTTCGACTACATCGGGGCATTGCTGGCGTCGCTCCTGTTTCCGCTCGTGCTGGTCCCGCACCTCGGGCTCGTCCGCTCGTCCTTCCTGTTCGGGATCCTCAACGTCGCCGTCGGGTTGCTCACGCTCCGGGTCCTGGGCGACGGCGGGCGCTGGTCGGCGTCGATGCGCGTCGTCGGACTCGTGCTGCTGGCATTGCTCGGCGGTGGGTTCGCCGCGTCGGGCCGGATCCTTGCCTGGTCCGAGCAATCCACCTTTTCCGACCCGGTCATCTTCGCGCGTTCCTCGCCCTACCAACGCATCGTGCTGACGCGCGCGGCGGGCGACCTGCGGCTGCATCTGAACGGCAACCTCCAGTTCAGCTCGCGCGACGAGTACCGCTACCACGAGGCGCTCGTGCATCCGGGTTTGGCACGGTTTCCCCGGGCACGGGAGGTCCTCGTGCTCGGCGGCGGGGACGGCCTGGCGGTTCGGGAGATCCTGCGCCACGACAACGTCCGGCACGTGGTGCTCGTGGATCTCGACCCGGAAATGACGCGCCTGTTCCGTTCGCAGGAACTGCTGGTGCGGCTCAACGGGGGATCGTTGGATTCGCCGCGGGTGACGGTGGTCAATGCCGACGCGTTCTCGTGGATCGAGGGAGCGACGAACCGGTTTGATTTCGCGGTGGTGGATTTTCCGGATCCGTCGAACTACAGCCTCGGCAAACTGTACACGACGGCGTTTTACGAGCGGTTGGGACGGGTGCTCGCTCCCGGCGCGGCCTTCGTCGTCCAATCCACGTCGCCGTTGGTCGCGCGACGCGCGTTCTGGTGCGTCGACGAGACGTTGCGGGCATCCGGATTCGTTACGGAACCCTATCACGTCTACGTGCCGAGCTTCGGCGAATGGGGCTACGTGTTGGCCAGTCGCGAGCCGGTTCCCTTTCGGTTCCATCTCCCACCGGGGCTCCGTTTCCTCGATCCCGAGACCACGGCAGGCTTGTTCCGTTTCCCGCCCGACATGGACCGCGTTCCCACGGAACCCAACCGTCTCAACAACCAATCCCTCGTCCGCTATTTCGAGGAAGATTGGGCCAAGGTCGCCACGACGCCGTGAATCCGCGCCGACGCACGTTCCTCAAGGCCGGCGCCGTGGCCGTCGCCGGTTTCGGGGCGTTTCCCTTCGTGCCCCGTACCCGTGCCCGGATCGCCGGCGGCATGGCCGGACCGGACGCCGGTCTCGGCCACCGGTTTCGCGACGGCGGTTTTCCCGAGCCCTCCGCGACCGAGTCGACGAACGTCCTCGTCGTGGGTGGGGGCATCGCGGGCCTGGCGACGGGTCGGGAACTGGACCGTTTGGGCCGGCGCGACTGGAAACTGCTCGAGCTGGAGAACGAGTTGGGCGGGAATGCGTCGTCGGGCCGGAATGCCGTCTCCGAATTCCCGTGGGGCGCCCACTACGTGCCGTTGCCGGGACCGGAGGCGCCCGAGGTGACCACCCTTTTCGAGGAACTCGGCGTGATCGTCGGCCGCGATCCGCGCGGGCTTCCGGTCTACCGCGAGGAATACCTGTGCCACGACCCGCAGGAACGGTTGTTCGTCGATGGGCGTTGGCAGGAGGGGATCGTGCCGCACTTCGGCATCGGCGCCCGCGAGCGTTTGCGAATCGAGGCGTTTCTGGCGCGGATGGGCGAACTCCGTTCCGCGCGGGGGAACGATGGCAAGCCGCTTTTCGCCGTCCCCGCGGACCGGAGTTCGCGCGACCCGGCATGGCTGGCGCTGGATCGGGAGGGCTTCGTGTCGCCGGAACTCCGCTGGTACGTCGACTACTGTTGCCGGGACGATTTCGGCGCGGCATCGGACCGGGTCGCCGCGTGGGCGGGCCTCCACTATTTCGCGGCGCGGCGCGGCAGTGCGGCGAACGCCCCGGGCCATGCGGTGGTGACTTGGCCGGCGGGGAACGGGTGGATCGCGGGTCGGTTGCGCGGCGGCGCGGGGGAACGCTGCGTTCCGCGGACGGCGGCGTTCCGCGTGACGGAGACGGACGGCGGGGCCGAGGTCTGGGCGTGGCATGCCGGGGCGGCCCGTACCGTGCGCCACCGGGCGCGGCACGTGGTGCTGGCAGTGCCGCAGTTCGTGGCCGCGCGGATGCTCGGGCCCGACGGTGCCGCGGGCGGCCGGGCGTCGGGCGTGTACTCGCCTTGGATGGTCGCGAACGTGACGCTGCGCTCGATGCCCCCGGGGCGCGGGGCGCCGCCTGCCTGGGACAACGTGCTGCGCGAATCGCGTTCGCTCGGCTATGTCATGGCCACGCACCAATCCCTGGACGCCGTCCCGCGCGCGACGGTGCTGACCTACTACCAACCGCTCGACGAGGGCCTGCCCGCCGAGTCACGTCGGGTGGCCTCCGGGCGCGGATGGGAATCGTGGCGCGACCAGATCCTCGCCGATCTCGGGCCGTCGCATCCGGGAATCGCGGACCTGGTGGAGCGCATCGATGTCCGCGTCTGGGGACACGGGATGATCTGCCCGGTGCCCGGATGGCTGTGGGACGGGCGGCGCGGTGCGCTGGCGAAACCCCGGGGACGCGTCCATTTCGCGCACTCCGACCTCGGGGGCATGTCGCTGTTCGAGGAAGCATGCGTGCAGGGCGTGCGGGCGGCGCGGGACGTGGTGGCGCGGTGGGAAGGAAAGATCGACGCATGAAAACGCTGGGATACCACACGCTGATCGAATTGTGCGGATGCGACCCCGAACGGTTGAAGCGCGTGCGGGACGTGCGGCGATGGATGCTGGAAGCCGCGCGGTTGGCGAACGGCACGGTGGTTCGCGCCGTGTTCCATGGGTTCTCGCCGTGGGGTGTCAGCGGGGTGGTGGTGATCGCGGAATCGCACCTCACCATCCACACGTGGCCGGAGCACGGCTACGCGGCGGTGGATGTCTTTTCGTGCAGCGCGCGGCTCAAACAGGCGGCCGTGCGCGAATACCTGCGCGCGGCCCTCGGTGCGCGGCGGGTCACCAGCCTGCGCCTGCGGCGGGGCCCGACGGACGATGCCGGGCCGGTCAGGGTGCCGGGGCCGGGGTCCCCGAAAAAACCGCGGCGAGGAACCCCGCGAGGTTGAAGGCGGCGTGGGCCGCGATGCCGGCGCCCAACGTGCCCGTCTTTTCGTAGAGCCACGCGAGCAGGGCGCCGAACAGGGCCAGCGGCAGGAATGCGGCGAGATTCAGGTGGATCGCCCCGAAGAAGATGGCCATCCCCCAGTAGGCGACCCGCCGGAACCCGGCGTCCCGGAGCGACTGGTAAAGGATGCCGCGGAAGAGGATTTCCTCGGCGAATGCCGCCCCGCCGATGGCGACGATCGCGAGGAGGAATCGTTCGCCGGTGCCGGCGCGGGCGATGAGTCGGACGGCCTCCTGTTCCGCGGGATGGCCACCCGCCCACCCGATGAGTTTTCCCGCCGCGTATTGGAGGGGATAGCCGACGAGCACGGCCCCGATGCCGGCGGCGGCGCCGAGCCACCACGCACGCGGGACCCGCCGGAAACCGAAACCGACGCGCCACCCGGTGTCGTGGAACCTCAGGAAAAAATGGGCGCCCACGAGGACCGGGAGTTGGAAGGCGAGTTGGTTGGCGACGATGCGGGCGACCTCCGATTGCGGCGCGACGGCGCGGGCGACCGCCGTCAGCGCGAGGGAAACGCCGGTGCACGCGATCAAGACCCCGCACACGAACAGCACGACCGCGTC
>WBXI01000227.1 GCA_008933025.1 Verrucomicrobiota bacterium | reverse complement strand
GCTTCGTCGTAGGTCGCGAACACCGCGCGCCAATCCTCCGGAAGTTCGCGCGGCCCCGGAGAGGCTTCCGCCACCGCGTCCGGCGCCGAGCCCGCCCCGGGGCCGAGCGCCAGCCGGATCGAACCGTCCGTCCCGCGCTCCAGCGTCGCGACCGCGAACCGATGCATGGGCATGCCTTCCGACATGAGGCGCGCCCCCAGCCCGTTCGACAGGTTCGAAATCCCCTGCGCGAAGAACGCGATGCCGGCGTGCCCCGTCCGCCGATCCCGCACATGGACCCGCCAATTGGTCTGGATCGGCGAAGGGAACAATCGGCGCAGGGGCCCCGCGATCACCGGCCCGAAATGGCCGTGGCGAAACGTCAGGCAACTCACCACGGCGTGCGTTCCCCCCGGCACCGGACGCGCGAGTTCGAGTCCCTCCGGCACGAGCGGCAACAGGCGTTCCGCGGGCACGAGCCAACTCGCGTGGACCAAGTCGGTGACGTCGCTGGCAAACGGGAACAGCGGCAGCCATCCGCAGATGCCCTTCGCGAACCGCGAGTTCGCGAGAAGCCCGAGCATCGCGCCGACCGCGCCCCGTCGCGGCGCCCGCCAGACCGCGCGCTCCCCCCAGTCCGTGTCGGCGCGGGACCGTCGGAAGACGCGCTCCGACACCCATGCCAACCAAACGACCAGCAGGACGAAGCCCATCGCGTTGCCCGCCGCCACCGCGCTTGCGGGAGGCCTCGAACCGGCGGGAAGCAACGGCGCCACCGAGACGCCCATGAAGAGCGGCCAAAGCACGGCCGAGAGGATCCCGAGTCCGCGGCACCAAGTCCCCGCCGACGCGAATGCCCAACTCCAGAACACGGCGGCCACGGTATAGCCGATGGCACCCCACGCGGCCGTCAACGCGTACACGCGGGTCTCGAACCCGAGGTAGGCCGCGGGATCCCCGCCGGCGGCCATCGCCGGCCCACGCAGCATCCACAGGACTTGTCCCGTCTGGTCGGGAACCACGGCGGCGACGGTGGCCACGAGTGCCAGCCACGCCGGCAACCGGGGAATCCACGCCGTCCGGACCAGCGCGACGGCGAGCCACAGGTCGCTCGCCGCGGTGATCTGCCACGGCACCCAACCCCAGCGAAAAGCCCACGGATGCGTCGCGATCCGGCGCATCCGCTCGGCGTCGTCGTGGACGGGCCCGCCGGGCATCATGGGCAACAAGACGGCCGCCATCACCGCCATCGCGACCAGATGCGCGACGAAGGTGAAGACCAACGCTCCCTCGAGATTCCGCGGGGCACGCAACCAAGGCCGTGGGGTCGTATCTATACATGGGACAATCGGCCGGGGGACGGCGCCAGGCGAGCGGCAATGTCCCATGTACAGATACGACCCCGGGGCGGAAACCCGGGCGTTGCCCCGGGGAGCCCGCCGCGCCACGCTCCGCCCCCGGATGACCATCGAGAAATTCACGTTCGGCGTCGGCGACCGGTTCGCGCACCAGGGCCGCGCCCAGCTCCAGGCGTTTCGCCAACTCGAGGCCGAGGGCGTCGTCGTCGTTCCCGTCTGGAACAAGTCCAACCGGGAGCATTCCTTCATCGGCAGCGAACCCTCGTCCGTCCAAGCCGCCGCCAAGGCCGCCGTCGAGGCACTCCGCTGGCCCCATGGCTGGCATGTCGACGCCGACCATATCCGGCTCGAGACCGTCGACCGGTTCATCCCCACCGCCGATTTCTTCACCATCGACGTCGCCGACAGCATCGGTCGCCCCGCGCCCGCCGCCGACGTCGCGGCGTTCCTCGCGCGCCATCCCGAACTCGTCGGGGAACCGCCGGTTGCCGGACTTTCGGCCCCGATCCGCACCACGCGGGCGCAGGTCGAGGCCTGCGTCGCCAAGTACCTGCTCGCCGCGCGCGACGCCGGACGCATCCACGCCCACATCGCCGCGGCGAAGGGCGGCGCGGCGAACTTCATCGCCGAGGTCTCGATGGACGAGACCGACGCGCCGCAGACGCCCCCCGAGTTGCTGGTGATCCTGTGCGCGCTCGCGGACGAGGGCGTGCGGGTGCAGACGATCGCCCCGAAGTTCACGGGCCGGTTCAACAAGGGGGTCGACTACGTCGGCGATCTGGCGCAGTTCGAGCGCGAGTTCAACGACGACCTGGCGGTGATCGCCCATGCCGTCGCGGCGTACGGTTTGCCGGCGTCGCTGAAACTCAGCGTCCACAGCGGTTCGGACAAATTCTCGCTCTACCCGATCATCCGCCGCGCCCTGGCGCGCACCGGCGCCGGGGTTCACCTGAAGACGGCCGGGACGACGTGGCTCGAGGAACTCGTGGGACTGGCCGAGGCCGGCGGCGCCGGACTGGCCCTCGCCGTGGAGATCTACGCCCACGCGCTCGAACACATCGAGGAATTGTGCGCCCCCTACGCCAGCGTCATCGACGTCGACCGCTCGAAACTCCCCTTGGCCGACGACGTCCGGCGCTGGTCCGGCGCGCGGTACGCCAACGCGCTGCGGCACATTCCCGGGCATCCGGAATTCAACCCGAGTTTCCGCCAACTCCTGCACGTGTCGTTCAAACTCGCGGCCAAGGAAGGCCGGCGTTACCTCGACCTCCTCGTGGCCAACGAGGCGATCGTGGCGCGCAACGTGACCGAGAACCTCCACGCCCGCCACCTGCGCCCGTTGTTCGTCGGTTGAACCTCCGAAACCCGCTTCCCGGGATCGCCAAAGCGCCGACCACCCTGTAAACGACTGCGCATGTCTTCCCCGGAACCCCAGGTCTCGGACCGGATCCATTCGGAATCGTTCCTGCATTCCCTGATGCGCCGGCAACTGCGCCTCTCGGTCGCCTGTGCCGGCGCGTTCCTCGTGGTGCTGTTCGGCCTGCCGCTGGCCAACTACTTCGCGCCCGGACTCATGGCCACCCGGGTCGGCGGGTTCCCGTTCACCTGGCTGCTGCTCGGCATCCTTTTCTTCCCCTTCGTCTGGCTCATCGCCTGGGTGTTCATCCGGCGTTCCATCGCCCTCGAGGAGGCGGAGGCCGCCGAGGTCCGCGAGTCCGACGCCCGGCGCTGATCCCCTCCCGACCCACCGATGACCTCCCTTGCCATGATCGCCGCCGTCGATCCCTGGATCCTCGCCCTCAGCCTGCTCACCGTCGCCGGAACCATCGCCATGGGTTTCTGGGCGGCCGGCAGATCGCGCACCGCCGCCGACTTCTTCGTGGCCGGACGCGGCGTCTCGGTCGGATGGAACGCATCCGCCATCTCGGGCGAGTATCTTTCCGCCGCGTCCTTCATGGGCGTGGCCGGCATGGTGATGTCGAGCGGGTACGACGCGCTGTGGTATCCGGTGTGCTATGCCTGCGGGTACCTGTTCCTGTTGTTGTTCATCGCCGGGCCCCTGCGTCGGTTCGGCGCCTACACCATCCCCGACTTCGCGGAGGGGCGGTACGACTCGCCGGTGTTCCGCAAGATCGCCGTGGTGTTCGTCCTGTTCATCGGCTGCTTCTACACCATGCCGCAGATGAAAGGGGCCGGAACGACGCTCGCCTACATCTTCCAGGACATCACCTGGTTCGGACACAAGGGCCTGCCCTACTGGGTCGGCGTGGTTCTCGTCGGCGTGGTGATCACCTTCAACGTCGCCCTCGGCGGGATGAAGGGCATCACCCTCGTCCAGGCGTTCCAATACTGGATGAAGATGTTCGCGATCTCGGTCCCGGTGTTCGTGCTGGTCGCGGTGCACGGCGGCTACGGGCGCCAACTCCAGGCCAACGGGCCCGAGGTCGCCGACATCATGGCCGCCGCCACCCGGGCCGCCGCGGGGACGGGACGACCCGATGTCTCGCTGGCGACGGCCGACGGCACCCGGCGCGCCTTGCTGCCGACGAACGCGCCGGCCGACCGCGTCTGGCTGAATCCGTTCGGCCCGCTCACCACCAAGGCCGCGAAAGCCGCCAAGCCCGCGGCGCCGGCAGACGGTTCGGCGGTCAAGCCGCTGGATCCGCGCCCCTACGCCCTGGTCTACACCTATTCGCTCATCATCGCCCTGGTCTGCGGCACCGCGGGACTGCCCCACATCCTCGTCCGGTTCTACACCAATCCCGACGGCGTCGCCGCCAAGCGCACCACCATGTGGGTGATGATCCTGATCGGCGTGTTCTACGTGTTCCCGCCCGTGTTCGGGGTCCTCGGGCGCAACCTGCTGCCCGCGCTCTACGCCGGCACCGGGTCCAAGGGCACCGACAAGATCGTGCTCGAGTTGCCCCGCATCCTTTCGGGCGGCGGCGTCTGGGGATCGGTCCTGTCGGGCGTCACCTGTGCCGGCGCGTTCGCCGCATTCATGTCGACGTTCTCCGGCCTGCTGGTCTCGATGACCGGCGCCCTGGCGCACGACGTCTACGGGCGGATCCTGAAACCCACGTCGACGCCGGGCGAGCGGATGCGGATGTTCAAGTGGTGCGCGGTGGCGCTCGGCGGCGTGGCGACGCTGCTCGGCAGTCTGGTCGAACCGCTCCAGATCAACTTCATGGTCGGCCAGGCCTTTGCCATCGCGGCGGCCAGCTACTTCCCGCTGCTGTTCATGAGCGTCTGGTGGCGCGGCATGACGATGAAGGGCGCGGCCACGGGGATGTTGTCCGGTGGCACCTGCGCCCTGGTCGCCGTCACCCTGACCAACTTCAGCGACCTCGGTTGGATCAGCCTCGCCGGGTTCTGGTCGCACCATCCCCTGCTCCGCATCCTGTGCGAACAACCGGCGATCTGGTGCGTGCCGCTCGCCATCGGCCTGATGGTGGTGGTGTCGCTCCGCACGCGGGCCACGGTGCCGGCGGACATCCGCATGAAAATGCTGGTGCTCCACGCGCCGGAAGCGCTCGGGCTGAAGCAGGAATACATCCGCGAGCACGAGGGCCACGCCCACTGAGCCGGGTCCGCCCCGGGAACGGCCCGCGATCGGGGTCCCTGGATTCCGCGGTCAATCGGTCCGCGCCACGCCGGGGTAAAACGGCCAGGTCGGCCCGGGACGTCCCAGTGCCTCCTGTTCGAACGGCACCCGGCCGCGCTCCATGTGGAGCGGCCGGAAATCGCGTCCCGTCTTCTCGCGCAGCACCCGCAGGATCTCGAATCCCGCGTCGTCGCTGTCGCCGAAGTGCCACCACTCGAGCCCGGCGGGCAAAGCCCCGATCAAGGCCACCGTCGCCGCGCCCGGAAAACTGGTCTGCACCAGCAACACCCCGCTCCGCAACTTCGCCAATTCGTGGAACGTCGTCTCGTTCTCCACCGTCAGGACGCGCGTCGCCCTTGTCCCCACGGCCACCGCGCGCCGCACGTCCTCCAGGGACAACCGCACCGGACCGTGCAACGCCCCCAGGTCCAGCGTCGGCCCGCCGAAATCCAGCCACAGCGGCCCGTGCACCAACGCGAACCGAGGGTTCCGCGTGATCCCGAGGTCGTCGAGCGACGCGATTTCGCCGCCGGTGACGTCCGCCAGCAGGCGTCCGAGGCGCCCGCGGAGTCGGCCCTCGGACTCGCCTTCCCGATCGGGCGGGGCGAGCGATTCCAACCGCTTCGAATCGCCGCACAGCACGCAACTCGCGAACCGAACCAGGGACTCCCCTTCCCACGCCAGCAAACGCGGCAGGAGCGCGAGCAACTCGCCGTTGCCGGGGCCGGCATCCCGATCGAAGCCCGCGATCGGCCCGCCGACCGCCGCCGCATCGCGGAGACCGGCGCACCACGCCGACCAGCGCGCGCGCCAACGCGCCGGGACATCCGCCTCGAGCGCCGACGCGAACTGTGCCGCCAATCGGGCCCGGCGTTCCGACGGGGACGGGATCCCGAGGTGTCGGTAGAGCGCGACTTCCGACGCCGGCGAGAACCGGATGCGTTCGAGGATCGACGGATCGCGACGGTGCCGTTCCACGGCCAGGATCCCGAGACGCTCGGCCTCGGCCAACCCGCGTTCCGCCTCCTGGCGCGGGCGGCCGTCGCGGGCCCCGAGCGACGCCAACAACTCCTCGGCATCGACCGACAGGTCGCGGCCGACGGCGCCGGTGCGACCGGCCAGGGAGGCCTCGTGCCGCCGCGCGATCTCGGCGAGCACCCGGTTCATCGGGCCGTTCCGGCGAACCGTTCCAACGCTTCCTTCCGGGTCAGGCTGACGGCGACGTTGCGGATCGACGTCTTTCTGCCGGCGGTCTTCTCGTGCTTGTGGATGGCGATGACCTGGTCGCATTGATCCACGGCGTAGGGGATGTTGCCGGTGCTCATGGAGAAGATGCCCTGCAACTCCAGCGCGTGCAGGGCCCGGATGCAGTCGCGGATGCGATCGCCGCTGAGCTTCGAAAACGCCTCGTCGATCGGGACCAACGCGAGCGAGGGTTCCTTGCGGCGGGTTTCGTGGCGTCGGTACGCGCGGAGATAGCTGGCGAGGATGGCGACGAAGTACGGCGTCTGGTTCTCGCCGCCGCTCGATTTGCCGGCGGCGCGGTTCACGCTGTAGGTCCGGCCGTCCGGATCGTTCACGTTGGCCACCTCGATGTCGTAGTCGTGGTAGTTCCGGTAATCGAGGAAGCGTTCGGCGCCGGTCCCGCCCGTCTCGCCGGTCAGCGATTCGAAAATGCGTTCCACCGCGTCCCGGATCTCGGAATCGGCCGTGGCGAACAGCAACTCGCCGCCGCGGGCGACGGCGGACAGGTCCAGCAACCGCCGGTACAACTCGAATTCGCCGTCGCGGTTGGGCCGGGCGACGATCCGGTAGCGATTGTTGCCGATC
>WBXI01000226.1 GCA_008933025.1 Verrucomicrobiota bacterium | reverse complement strand
CCGCGGGTCGCCGACGTAGTCCGCGATTTGTTCCGGCGTCGGCGGAAGCCCGGTGAGGGTGAATGCCACGCGCCGCACCAAGGTGGCGCGGTCTGCCTCGCCGGCCGCCTCGATCCCCGCGGAGCGCAACCCGCGGGCAACGAAGCGGTCCACGGGATTGCTTGCTTCCGGGGCGGGGACCGGGGGCAACGCGGGCCGACGAAGGGTTTGGAAAGCCCAGTGTTTGGCGGCGGATTCCACGATGGCCTGGGCACCCGGCGGATCCGCGGCGAGCGTGGGCGAAGCCATCGCCAGAAGGGTCGCGACGACCGTGGCCGCGGGCCACCGCGGGAGCGCGGCGACCCGGCGGCCCGGGCGGGTTGTCGGAGGGGGCGAATCCATTCTGGGAATGGAAGATCCTTTGGGTTCCGCGGGGATTCGACAATCCCGGAGAATGGGGGCGGGAATGGTGGAGTTGGCGGTACCTAGCCGGCAGAGGTCCTGAAATCCTCCCCAACCACATCCCCTCAACCGTGAACCGAAGTCGCCCTTTTGTCCCCTTGCCCGTCCTGTGCCTCGCCGACGGTCGCGGCACGGCGATGTTCAGGATGCGAGCCGTGGTCGAAACCCCGATCGACGGCGTCATCGCCCACCTCGAAGTTTCCGGCACTGCCCGCCGGTGCGGCTGGACCGATCGACGGGACGCATGGCTGGCCCGGGATCCCGACGACCCGCGCCGAATCATGTCGGGACGGCAACGCGTCGGGACGACGACGGGGTGGATATCGTGGCGAGAAGATATTGGGCGTTGCGGGCTCTCGTAGACGACGACGGGGGAAGGATGGTATCCGGGTCTGGAACGACGCCAATGCCGGCGGCCGCCGCACGCGCAGGGCGGGCGCGACCGTGCCACGGCGTCCCCGGACTCACCCGTTCGGAATCTCGTTTGGCGGCGCGCCGCGGCCCACGTTCGACTGGAATTCGAAAATGATCGCAAACCCAACGTCCACCGATTCCTTCCGATGAAACTGCATTCGCGCGGCGTACTGTATTGGCGGATCTTCACGGCCATCGCGATCGCCAGCAGCGTGGTGGCGGTCTCGATGGCGATCGGGATTCTTGGCTACCATTACATCGCTGGCTTCGAGTGGATCGACGCCTTGCTGAATGCGGCGATGATCCTGACGGGGATGGGGCCGGTGGGGACCTTGACCAACGACTGGGCGAAACTGTTCGCGTCGGGCTACGCCTTGTTTTCGGGTCTGATCCTGGTGGCGGCCAACGGCATCATCCTCGCCCCGGTATTCCATCTGGTGCTGCACCGGTTCCATGCGGACGAGGATGACATCCGCCGGCCGGCGCGGCGGCCGGCCGGGAGCAAGTCCGGCGAATAGCCGGTGTTTCGGCCCGTCCGGGGATCGAGTCGATGTCCGCCGGAGGCTCCCCGGGGGCCCCAATGCCATCGTGGATGGCGGGCCCCATGCCCGCCCCGGGGCGACGGAACGAGCCTCCCAAGCGCCGGCCGATTGCGGTCCGGACAAACTTTTCCTTTGTCCCTTCCCGCGCTTTGCGGCAGAAACGCCCCCGCTAACGCAATGGCACTGATCGTCCAAAAGTACGGCGGCACGTCCGTCGGCAACACCGAGCGCATCAAAAACGTCGCCCGACGGGTGGCGAAATCGCGCGCCGAGGGCGACCAGGTGGTCGTGGTGGTGTCGGCGATGAGCGGCGTGACCGACGGTCTGATCCGGTTGGCCAAGGAGATCACGGCGCTGCCGTCGGAGCGCGAGATGGACATGCTGCTGGCGACCGGCGAGCAACAGACCATCGCGCTCACGGCCATCGCCCTGCACACCCAGGGGCTGGGTGCGGTGTCGTTCACCGGGGGCCAGGCGGGCATCGTCACCGACGACGTCCACACCAAGGCGAAGATCCAGAACATCAATCCCGAGGAAGTCCACCGCGCGCTCGACCAGGGCAACGTGGTGATCGTCGCCGGATTCCAGGGCCGCACGAAGGCGGGCCAGATCACGACGCTCGGACGCGGTGGTTCCGACCTCACCGCCATCGCGCTGGCCGCCGCGCTCAAGGCCGATCTCTGCCAGATCTACACGGACGTCGACGGCGTCTACACGGCCGATCCGCGGATCGTGCCGACCGCCCGCAAGCTGCCCGAGATCTCGTACGACGAGATGCTGGAGTTGGCGGGGTCCGGGGCGAAGGTGATGCAGCTGCGCTCGGTGGAATTCGCCAAGAAATTCAACGTCGTGTTCGAGGTCCGCAGCAGCCTGAACGAGAATCCCGGAACCATCGTGAAAGAGGAAATGCAAAGCATGGAGGACGTCGTCGTCCGCGGCGTCTCGCTGGACAAGAACCAAGCCAAGATCACGGTCTGGGGCGTGCCCGACCGACCGGGCCAAGCGGCGCGGATCTTCAAGGCCCTGGCGGACAATTCGATCAACGTGGACATGATCGTGCAGAACGTGAGCCACGCGGGCGGGGTCCGGGTGACGGACATTTCGTTCACGGTGGACAAGGCCGACCTGCCGAAGGGTTCGAAAGTGATCGAGGCCCTGAAGCCCGAGGTGGGCTTCACGGAATGCACCGCGGACGAGAGCATCAGCAAACTGTCGATCGTGGGGGTGGGGATGCGGAGCCACAGCGGGGTGGCGGCGCGGATGTTCGAGATCCTGGCGCACGAGGGGGTCAACATCGGGATGATCTCGACCAGCGAGATCAAGGTCAGCGTGGTGATCGACCTGAAGGACGGCGAGACGGCGATGCGCGCGGTGCACAAGGCGTTCCTGGAGTAGGCGGGGTCTTGCCCTCGCGGACTCTTGCCTGCGCCGCGGTTTCCGGAAGTCGCCGAGAGCGCGACTCGACGAACGACCCAATCGCACGATAGCGTGCGGACACGCCCACGGGGCTGGAGCGGGGCGAACGCCGCTTCGGCCCGGGTAGCGCACACCATGGCCGACATCCCCTCGCCCGCCGCCCCGCCGCCCCTCTCGAAGATCCAGATCTTCGCCCGGCGCCTGTTCAGCACGGTATTGCTCTGGAGCATCGTCCTCACGGCCATCTTCTCGGGGACCACGTTCGTCCGGGAATACGTCTTCCTCGCGCTGATGGTGCTGCTGGCCTTCACCGGCCTGCTCGAGTTCTACGGCATGGTCGAGAAGCGCGGCCTCGTCTGCTTCCGGTCCTGGGGCATCGCCAACGGCATCGTGCTCATGGTCGCGACGTTCTATTACGTCACCATCCACCAACCGGCCGAGAAGTTCAGCGGCATGCCGTCGCGCGCCAACGACTTCGAGACCGGCATCCTGATCCTGTTCGTGCTCGGCCTGTGCGTTCGGGAATTCGCCTCGAAAAAGAACCAAGGCGTGGGGCTCACCGCCATCTCCACCACCTTGCTCGGCCTCATGTACGTGCCGTGGCTTCTCAACTTCATCCAGAAGATCAATTTCTTCCCCGGCGTCGACGGCCGGTTCTACGTCCTCTACTTCATCGTGGTCACCAAATTCAGCGATCTCGGCGCCTACTGCACCGGCTCCCTGATCGGACGCCACAAGATGATCCCCCGGATCAGTCCCGGCAAAACCTGGGAAGGGTTTGCCGGCGCCATCGTCGTCTCGACCGGCACCAGCGTGCTGTTCGCCAAGCTTGCCGGCTCGTCGCTCGCCGGCATGAACACCTTCCACGCCGTCGTCCTCGGCGTGATTCTCAGCGTCGCCGCCGTCATCGGCGACCTGATCGAGTCCCTCTTCAAACGCGAGGCCGGCGTGAAGGATTCCGGAAAATTCTTTCCGGGGATCGGCGGGATCCTCGATTTGCTCGACTCGTTGCTGTTCAACGCGCCGCTGATGTACCTCTACCTGCGGCACGTGATCACGCATTGACGGGATTCCCGGGGCAACGATGAGCTTGCCCCGGCCACGCGCCACCGATACTCCCTCCCGACGCTCGGAATGAAAAACGTCGTCCTCCTCGGCAGCACCGGTTCGATCGGCACCTCGACCCTCAAGGTCGTCGAGGATTTGCCGGACCAATTGCGCCTCGTCGGCCTCGCCGCGGGCGGGAATGCCGACCTTCTGGTCGAACAGGCGCGGCGTCACCGGCCCGCGGTGGTTTCCCTTGCCGATCCCGCCAAGGCCCGGCGCGTCGAAGGCGAACTCCCCGGCACCCGGGTCCTTTGCGGCGACGAGGGACTCCTCGCCTTGGCCACCCTGCCCGGGGCCGACATCGTGTTGATCGCCATCGTGGGCACGGCCGGTTTGGCCCCTGCCCTCGCGGCGATCCGGGCGGGCAAGGACATCGCCGTGGCCTCCAAGGAAATCCTGGTGATGGCGGGCGAAACGGTGATGACCGAGGCCCGGCGCCACGGCGTGAGGGTCCTTGCGGTCGACAGCGAGCATTCCGCCATCTTCCAGTGCCTCGACGGGAAACCGCCGGAATCGGTGCGGAACCTGTGGCTGACCGCCAGCGGCGGGCCGTTCCGCGATCGCGCGCGTTGGCCGAAGGAAGCCTTGGCGGCGGTCACCCTCGAGCAGGCGCTCAAGCATCCGTCGTGGGTCATGGGCCGGAAGATCACCATCGACTCGGCCACGCTGTTCAACAAGGGCCTCGAGATGATCGAGGCCCGTTGGTTGTTCGACATCGGCATGGACCGGGTGCAGGTGGTGGTGCATCCGCAGAGCATCGTGCACTCGATGGTGGAGTTCGTGGACGGGTCGATCCTGGCGCAGATGTCGACGCCGGACATGTGCCTGCCCATCCAGTACGCGCTGACCCATCCGGCGCGTTCGGGCAGCGGGCGGGTGCAGACCGACTTCGCGAAGATCGGCACCCTGACCTTCGAGGAACCGGATCTCGACCGATTCCCGGCACTGGGCCTGGCGCGGCGCGCCGGGGATGTCGGGGGCACGATGCCGGCGGTTTTCAATGCGGCGAACGAAGTCGCGGTGGAATGGTTCTGCGAGCGCCGACTGGGCTTCGCGGAGATCCCGGCGCTGGTGAAACGGGTGATGGACGCGCACCGGGTCGAGCCCGAACCCAGCCTCGACCAAATCCTCGCGGCCGACGCATGGGCGCGCGGGACCGCTGCCGCCCGCTGCTCATGAAGCCGAGCATCCCCGTCAGGGCATACCATCGAATCCTGAGGCCGTTCCGGCGATTCGTCCGGGACCGCGAGGTAGCCCGGGCGACCCGAGATCTGGCGGCCATGCGTCTGGAGAGTCCCGTGGTCGTCATTCTGATGTCCGGCGGTCTGCATGTGGCGCGTCTGGCGAGGGCTCGCATTCCGGCGGGGCGACCCGTCCTGCTGGTTTTCAATGGTCTGGACCGCTGGGAGTCCGCATGGGGACGCCTCAATCTCGCGGCCGACGGATACCTTGGCTTTACCACCACCCTCCGCCATTCGGAAATCATCAACCTGTTGGTGGACCATTTGCCCACCAACTTCTATCTGCTCGACTACGATTGCTTTGTCCTCAACGACGCGTGGTTTGCGCGTCTGGGTCCGCTCGATGAACGGACCATGCTGAGCGGTTGCTTCCCCTACACCGTGGCCGGAACGGAAGTCGAACTGGCCCACACTTTCCTTCTCTATATAAACCGAGGGTTACTCTGCCGACTCAAAGCGCGCTTTGGGATCGGTGCCGAGGAAGCGACTTGGGAAACATTGCCGGAGGCCGCACGGATCGGCATCCGGAAGAGCGGATTGGCCGACGGGATCTATCCGGAGCCCGATCGCCCCTATTTCGACACCCTGCGAGCCCTTCTCCTTGCCGGAATCGGCGACGGAATGAAATGCGCGATCGTCGGCCGCCTGCCGGCCCATCCCGTACCGAACACGGAAATGGTCCATGTCGGCGGGGTCTCGCCGCGCGGGCACATCTTCAACTTCTGGTTGTTCCGCGGCGCCTATTTCTGGAGGAAAGCGCTCCAGCACCTGGCGGACGCGGAACTTGGCAGGCACTACCGAGCCAAATTCGGCAACGCCGATCCGGCCGCACTTGCCGCCGAATTCCCGGGGTTTGCATCCGAAATGGGGAAGGATCTGGACGCGTTGTTCGACGAGATCATCCGCACTTCCCCATGCCTCCCGGGAAACCGCACGCCGCCATCCGTGCCGGGCGAAAGTCCGGACACGCGCGAACGCACCTGATCCCGTATCCCAAGCGGATGCCATCGTCGGGTGCCTCCATGCCGACAACGCGGGACCCCGACAATCCGTTGGTGCAACACCCGACCGACGGAATGCATGCTGAGTCCCAAGAAGGAGAATCCATTCCAATATTCAACCGGGTCACTGGAACCGCTGCCCAAAGACATTGCTGCCCTCGTTGTTCTCACCTTTGCAGATGAACGCCAAGTTGTGGTAGAAGTGCATGGATACGATATGTCGATCCCAATAACTGGGCGCGTACCCGTCCAGCGTGAACTCCTCGTAATTCAACCCATCCACAAGGCCCTTCAGGAAGTTCATGCTGGTATGGGGCGCCAAAAGGTCTCTGGACCCACCCCAATCACAACCAGCGACAGTTTCCCAGTAAGACGTCTGCAGGTCTTCCACGGCATAGATCCCGCTGGAAGCCATCAGCGGGAATAGAATCTTGAATGTCTCGATGACGTGCTCGTTCCGATGGCTTCCATCGTCGATGATTATGTCAACGCTTCCGATTTCCGGCCGCGCAATTTTCTTTCTGTAATTTCGGCGGGCATTAGTTCGTGGATGGATTTGAGGGGACCATGCCGAGGTAGATTTTTCCGGTTTCCCATTCCTCGGAGATCT
>WBXI01000225.1 GCA_008933025.1 Verrucomicrobiota bacterium | reverse complement strand
GCTTTGGCCAACCGGCCCGAATACAAAGCATGTCTCCCCATCGCCGCATGAACGTCGCAGAGCGCCCGCGAAAGCGGTCGATACAAAGCCTGTCCCGTTGTCGGGGGTGGCGTGGGCGATCACCGGGTCGCCCGGATCGCGCGGGCCATTGGGGCATCCCATGCAGGGGCAATCCTGCCCATGACCAAGGGGTGCGATTGTCCAACGGGAGGATGGCCGCGGTCGTGGAATGGCGACCCCAAGGCTCGGGCGGCCTGCCTCAACCCGCGATCACCGCGGTCAATCGCGGTTCAACGCCTTGAGACGGTGCTCCAGTTCGATCCGCAATTCCTCGCGGCGGGCCGCGTCCAGTTCGCGCGGCACCACCAGGCGTTCGCCGACCCGGACCTCGCAACGCGAGAACGGAAGCGGGATCTGGAATGCGTCCCAGCTTCCCAAGGCCCAGCGCCAACCCAGATTGATGCCGACGGGTACGATGGGGAGTCCGGTCACCTGGGCTGCAAGGATGGCGCCCTCTTGGGCTCGGTACTTGGGGCCCCGCGGCCCGTCCGGGGTTACCGCGATGTCGCAGTCGCGTCGGGCCGCCGAGATCAATTCGCGCAGGGCCTGCGCGCCCCGACGGCTCGACGATCCCCGGACCGCCTCGGCTCCGAACAATTCCAAGGTCCGGGCCAGCAAACCGCCGTCGCGACTCGCACTGACCAGTCCCGCGAAACGCCGTCCCGGCGGATGGAGCCGGGTAAGGCGCTGGTAAACCGGCAGACTCAACGCGAGGCGATTGTGCCAGGTCGCGAAGATTACCCGGTCCCGGTTGCCCTCGGGCATGAACCCGGCCCCGTCCCGGATTTCCCAGCGCAAGGTTCCCGCCAAGCCGGTGAGCATCCCGTGGATCAAACGGGCCGCAAGCCTGCCGTGCCATCGAGGCCTCTCGGGCACGACGACGCCGGAACGTGTCCGTGGATTCGGGCGCGGTGTCGCGGACGGGGGCATCGGTTTCGAATCCGGCATCAGGTGGGCTTGCGCAGGCACGCGCGCACGAGTTGTTCCACGCCGGCCGAAGTTCCGAGCATGGTGACCGCAGCCCGCACGGCTTCCTGCGCCTCCTGGGGCTTGAACCCCAGGGCCTCGAGGGCCGCGATCGCGTCGCCCACCCGGTTGTCGCCAGCGGCCCCGGTTCCGCGCGGGGCTCCGGGTCCCGCTCCATCGCCGCCCCCCATGGCCCCGAGTTTGTCCTTCAGTTCGACCACGATCCTCTCGGCCGTCTTGCGTCCGACTCCGGAAATCGACGCCAAGGCCTTGAAATCGCCCGCGGCGACCGCGGCGCTGAAGGCGGGCACCGACATCCCGGACAGCACGTTGAGGGCGATCTTCGGGCCGATGCCGCTGACGGTATTCACCAACAGGCGGAACAAACCGCGCTCGGCGGTCGTCACGAACCCGTAGAGCAAATGGGCATCCTCGCGCACCACCAGATGGGTGAGCAATCGGACTTCCTGCCCGACCGACGGGAGTCGGTCGAACGACGACAACGGGATCAGCACCTCGTAGCCGACGCCGCCGACATCGACGATCGCGACGGTCGGGAGCACCTCGGCGAGTCGTCCGTGGAGATGGGTGATCATGGGGCGACCGGCTTCTTGGTCTTGGACACGAGGCGGATGTCGCCGATGACCATCGATTTGTCGGCTGCCTTGCACATGTCGTAGATGGTGAGGGCCGCGACGGATACCGCCGTCAAAGCCTCCATTTCCACGCCGGTCGACGCCGTGATCCGGGCTGATGCCGTGACCACGATGCGGTCGCGCGAGGCGGGGATCTCGAAGTCGACGGCGCAGTGGGTGATGGGAAGGGGATGGCAGAGGGGTATCAGGTCGCCGGTGCGTTTGGCAGCCATGATTCCGGCGAGGCGCGCGGTCGCGAGGACGTTGCCCTTGGCGACGCGGTCGTGTTCGACGAGATCCAATGTCGCGGTTGCGAGACGGATTTCGCCGCGGGCGATGGCCTCGCGGAGCAGGGGGGGCTTGGCAGAGACGTCCACCATGCGGGCCTCGCCCCGGGCATCGAGATGCGACAACGGGTTCACGGCCCGGCAGGTTGGAAGCATCGCGAACCCGGTTTCAAGCAGGCAATCTTTCCAACATCGAGGTCGAGTCCATCGCGCCGCTGTCGCTATCGCGCTCGTCCGGCGTGCCGCGCTCCCGGCCACGGCCGACCCTGGAGACCGCATCGTCCGGTCCCCGCCCCGTCTTCATGCGCTCCCAAAGCCACGGCAAGGCTCGACGGGTACCACTGCCGTCGACAACCCGTTCAAGGAGCGTCCCGCCATGTGGTGGCCAACATCCCCGGGAGGCAGGTCCCCGCGACGAATAGACGAACCCGATTCGCGACGGCGTGCGTCCCGAAGCTTTCGATGCGCGGCCGGGCCCGGTAGTCTGTGCCCATGAACTGGAGTTGCTGGGCGAAACGAATCGGGATCACGCTGGGCGCGGGGTTCCTGCTTCTGGCGGCGATGTCGCTGGGGGTCTGGGTCTACTATCACCCGGACGTCACCCGAACCAATGGGATCGTTTACGGGAAGCGCAATGGCCACGACGTGACGATCGATGTGGTGCGGCCAATGTCGCCGAACGGGATTGGGGTCATGCTGATGGTGAGCGGCGGTTGGAAATCGGGCACGAACGCGTTCGCCCCGTGGATGACCGCCCCGCTGACCCGCCGGGGTTACACGGTATTCGCCGTCTACCACGTGTCGCAGCCCGCGTCGTCGGTTCAGGAGATCAATGCCGACGTGCAGCGCGCGACGCGCTTCATCCGTCATCACGCCAAGGAGTACGGCATCGATCCGTCGCGAATTGGCGTCACGGGCGGCAGCGCGGGCGGGCACCTGAGCCTGATGCTGGCGACGCGTGGCGGGCCCGGCCCGGCCGACGCGCCCGACCCGGTGGATCGCGAGAGCAGCGCCGTGCAGGCGGTGGCGATCTTCTATCCGGTGACCGATCTGGTGGATCTGGGGGATTCCACGGAGAACCTCCACGACGGCGGCCCGCCCAAGAGTTTCGTGAAGGCGTTCGGGCCGGGAGCGACCAATCCCGTGGTCTGGGCGCCGATCGCCCGGGACCTTTCCCCGCTCCACCATCTCGCGACGAATCTGCCCCCGACGCTGATCTACCATGGCGGCGCGGACACGCTGGTGCCCGCGGACCAATCGCAACGATTCCAAAAGAGGGCGCTGGAACTGGGACGCACCGTCGAACTGGTGGTCGTGCCCGGAAAACGCCACGGATGGCCCACGATGCTGCTCGACATCTTCCGGTTCCGCGACTGGTTCGATCGCTACCTGCGTCCGGAGGGACGCTGACCGCCGGCTCAGAACCGATAGCCAAGGCTCACGGTGATGACGAAGTCGGCGAACGCGGCGTCACCGGGCGAGGTGCCGAGTTTGGTGATTTGGCCATACCGTTCGTCGGCCACGCTGGCCTGGCGGTTTCGGTACATCGCGACCGGGGTGAAGATCCCGGCGGTGAATCGACCCTTTTTCATCGAGATGCCCGGTTCGATCGACACGGTATAACCCGGCCGCCGGAAGCCGTTGCTGTCGCCGAGCGCGTCCTCGACGGGAACGCCCTCGATCCGGGCACCGAGGCTCAACGTGAATCCCCACGACGGAAAAAGCACGTGGCTGAACCCGCCGCGCGCCATGTACTGGTCCGAAATCGACATCACGTCCTCCAGGGCGTTGATGTTGTTGTATCCGAGCGCGGTCGCCGCGGCGAGATTGGCGATGCCCGTCGGGTTGTTTGCAGCGGCGCTGTTGCGGATGGCGGTGATCGACTTCGGTCGGATCAGGCCGGTCTCGGTGGACACGCCGTTCACGTCTTCCGGGTTGAACAGGTAGAAGCCCTGCAGATAGCCGCTGGTGTTGCCGTGGATCTGGCGCCACGCGAACAATTCCGCCGTGAAGCCCCAGCCGCCGTCACCCGGCTGGATCGACTGGTCGACGGCGAAGGTTTTCGGACCTTTGGTGGTGTAGAACGTGTCGGTGGCCTCGTAATCACCGGTGGGGGCCTTCAGGCCGAGCCCGATCTGGATGTTGCCCGCGGGCATCTTGGCCGGATCCCAGATCCACGCATACGCGCCCAACCGCATGTCGGCGAGTCCACTGGCCTGGGTGTGGTAGCGGGTGGCCCCCGTGGAAGGATTTCCGCCGCTGTGTTCGTAATACGACGACCGGTCGGAGACGACGAAGGGCAGCACAAGGGTGGTGCTCAACCGCGAGTTGAACGTGTACCCGACGCTGGCATCAATGAAATGGGAGTTGTTGATCACCTCGTTGCCGACCACGAGGCGCGCGGTGTTCTCGACGTCGCCCGCGAAGTGACGGAACGAGTGCAGGTAGCGGTAGGAGGTCGCGAATTGCCAGTCGCCGGCCTGCAGCGCGTGTTCCGAATCCATGCCGCCGAGGGCGCAGGCCCCGCCGCGGACGGCGATGCATCCTTGGGCGAGGGCGTTGTCGCCCGTCTGGAGCGCCAGACAGGCGAGCGTGAGCGTGGCGAGCGTCGTCGTGGACCGCGAAACTGATTCGAGGGTGCGCATGGAGTGCGTGCAGATAAGCCGAAATTGCCCCGGCAAGGGCAACGGTTGGTGGCCGGTGGCCGACGGCGTGGGACGAGGTGCTTGGATTCCGCCGCGGACCGTGGATGGGTGGGGCGGGATGTCCGCGGGAATCCGCGCGGCCCCGGCGTCCTCGGGCCGCGACCTCAAGCCACGCCGCGCACCCGACCCGTCACCTCGAGTTGGTAGCGGCCGCGCCGCCGCTGCAATCGGACCCGGTGGCCGAAGGTTTTCCCGAGGGATTCGGACGTGACGGCGCGCCGCAGCGGTCCGGACGCGACCACGCCGCCGCCGCGCAGGAGGAGGGCGTGGGTGAAGCACGGGACGATTTCCTCCACGTGGTGGGTGACCAGGACCAATGTCGGCGCCCCGGTGCCGCGGGCCATCCGCCGCACGAACTGCAGGAAGGTTTCGCGCGCCACCGGATCGAGTCCGGCGCACGGTTCGTCGAGGACCAACAACCTGGGGTCGGCCATCAGGGCGCGGGCGATCAACACCCGTTGGCGTTCGCCTTGGGATAGCACCGCCCAAGGGCGGTCGGCGAGGTGCGGGCATTCGACGAGGTCCAGCAGTTCCAGCGCCCGCCGGCGGTCCGAACGGTTGGGGCGGCCCCAGAAATCGATCATCGCGTACCGGCCGCTGGCCACGCTTTCCAGCGCGGTTTCGCCGTCGGCCATCATCTGGCGGATCGAGGAACTGACGATGCCGACGCGCGTCCGAAGCGCGCGCCAGTCGCTTTCGCCATAGCGTTGGCCGAAGAGGTCGATCACCCCCGCGGTGGGCATCAGGTAGCCCGTGAGCGCGGCGAGCAACGAGGTTTTCCCGGACCCATTGGAACCGAGGATCACCCAGTGTTGGCCGGGCCGGACGCACCACGAGACGTCCCTGAGGATCGGGATTCCGTCGCGGACGATGACGAGTCCGCGCACGTCGAGGATGGGTTGCATCGTCAGCGTTTGAAATGGGCGAGAATCTTGCCGGGGAAATGGGGGAGGGCGCGCACGACTTCCCGGAGCATGCGCGGGCTCATTTCCGCGGGGACGGTGGCGCGCACATAGGCCCGGGGATGGACGACGTCCGTCGGCCACGGGCGCACCGCGGCGGTGGCGGCGGGAAAATCGGCAAGGCGCGATTCGCGGACGAAGGCGAACGCGTTTTGCACGTACCACCACGCCACGCGGGGATCTTCCCAAAGCTGCCAGCGCAGGCAGTCGAGTGGGACGAATCCCTGCTTTCGGAAGAGCGGGATCCAGTAGCTTGGCCACTGTTCGTTCACGTGGTGGGTGCCTCCCTGACCCGGAACGGCGGCGCTGAACAGGACGACGTCGGCGAGCCCGCACAGGTCGGCCGCGAACGAGGGACCGCGTTTCGGGGCGAGGTGTTCGGCCACCTCGAGGCAGTTGGCGAGGTCGAATCGGCGCCCGAGCGACAGGGATTGGGCGAGGTCACGGCGCTGGAACCGTTCCGGCGGGACCAGCAGTTGGTCTTCCCGGACCACCGCGCCGTCGATGCCGATGGCATCGCAGCCGGCGTCGAGATAGGCGCGCGTCCAGGTGCCGGAGCCGCAGCCGACGTCGACGACGGTGCGGGCGGGAAACAGACCGAGGACGAGGGGCACGACCACCCGTGCGGACGCCGCGGAATCCTCCTTCAAGCCTTCGTAGTAGCGCGTGGAATACGGCGAACTCATGGGGCAACGAAGCGCGGGCTCAGGCGCGGCGATAGGCCTCGGCCAGCAGCGTGACCGGATGGACGACACGGATGCCGACGCCGCGGGCCTTGAGTCCATTGACCACCTGCAGGAGGCAGCCGGGATTGCCGGTGGCAACGATGGCCGCGCCGGTCGTGAGGATATGGTCGACCTTTCGCTCGAGGAGTTGGCCGGCCATTTCGGGTTGGGTGAGGTTGTAGATGCCGGCACTGCCGCAGCACCAATTGGCCTCGGTCAATTCCACGAGCTTCAGTCCGGGGATGGCCTTGAGCATTTGGCGGGGCTGTCCGGTGATCTTCTGGCCGTGGCAGAGGTGGCAGGACTCGTGGTAGGTCACGGTCTGCGCCGGTTGGCCCATCGGGGTGGGCGGCGTGATCCCGATCTCCACCAGCCACTCGTGGATATCCTTCACCTTGCGGTCCCATTCCTCGGCAACCGGGAGGAGGATCGGGTCGTCGGC
>WBXI01000224.1 GCA_008933025.1 Verrucomicrobiota bacterium | reverse complement strand
CGATCGATCTTCGCCGTGCTGGTGGGACTGCTGTTGCTGGGCACCCTGGTCACGCTCGCGGCGTCGTACGGCAACCTGGTCTGGCGGCGACGGTTCAACGACGCGCGATTGAAGGCCCTGCGGCTGGGCCAATACACGCTGGCCGAACGCATCGGCGAGGGCGGCATGGGCGTGGTCTACCGCGCGCATCACGCGATGCTCCGCCGCGAGACCGCGATCAAGCTGCTCCTGCCAGGGCGCTCGGACCCCTCCCTGGTCCGGCAGTTCGAGCGCGAGGTGCGGATGACCTGCAATCTCAGCCACCCGAACACGATCCAGATCTACGACTACGGCCATACCGCCGACGGCATTTTCTACTATGCGATGGAATTGCTCCGCGGCATGACGCTCCACGAACTCGTCGAACGCCACGGGCCGCAACCCGAGGAACGGGCGATCCATTTCCTCGTCCAGATCTGCGGTTCGCTCCGCGAGGCCCACGCCCACGGGCTGATCCATCGCGACATCAAGCCCGGGAACCTCTTCCTGTGCGAACGCGGCGGCGAACCCGACACCGTCAAGGTGCTCGACTTCGGCCTCGTCCGGCATTTCGGCGACGGCAATGCCCGCGAACGCGCCGTCCATGTCGAGGGCACGCCCCTCTACATGGCCCCGGAGACGCTCGAGGATCCCGAGGCCGGCGACCCTCGGAGCGACCTGTACGCGGTGGGTGCCGTCGCCTATTTCCTGGTCACGGGCGGGGCCGTGTTCGAGGGCGACACCACGGCCGATGTGCTGGAACGGCGTCGTGCCGCGCCGCCCGCCCCGCTCCGGGAACGGGTGTCGCGTCCGGTCACTCCCGAATTCGAGGCCGTCGTGACCCGTTGCCTCGAAAAGGATCCCGCGCGACGCCCGCAATCCGCGGAAGACCTCCTGACCATCCTGGCCCTTTGTCCCAAGGCCGGCGACTGGACCGCGGCGCGCCGCGGCGCCTGGTGGCGCCATCACGTCGATGCCATCCGCCCTGCCGACCCGGGGCGCGGCGGGGCGCCCACCACGCCCGTCGACCGGACGGTGAGGATCGATTTCGGGAACCGGTAGCGCGGGGAAACCGCTCGGCCTGTCTTCCGCGCCCGGCGCTTTCGGCCCGCGGGGGCAAGGCCTTCGGAAGGCCGCCCTCGAAATCGAGATCCAGAAACCCTCCCGCTTCCCTTCAAGCCAACGCCTTCGCCACCACCTCGCCGTCGTTGATCGTCGGCCTTTCGTCCCGGCCATTGTGCCGATACGTCAACCGGAGGTGGTCCAGTCCCATCAGGTGCAGGATCGTCGCGTGCAGGTCGTGCACGTGGACCGGGTCCTCGACCGCGCGGAGCCCGATCGAATCGGTGGCGCCGACCACCGTGCCCGGACGCGAGCCACCGCCGGCCATCCACATCGTGAATCCCCACGGGTTGTGGTCGCGTCCCCTGCCCTTTTCGTTGAACGGCGTCCGGCCGAATTCCCCGCCCCAGACCACCAGCGTCTGGTCGAGGAGCCCGCGGGATTTCAGGTCGGCGAGCAGGCCCGCGATCGGCCCATCCGTCTCGCGGCAGCGCCTCGAATGGTTTCCCTCGAGATCCTCGTGCGCGTCCCACCCGCTCCCGCTCCCGCTGAAGCACTGCACGAACCGCACGCCCCGCTCCACCATCCGCCGGGCCAGCAGGCAATTCGTCCCGAACTTGCGCGTGGCCTCGTCGTCCATTCCGTACAAGCGGCGCGTGGCCGGGGTCTCGGCCGACAAATCCACGACCTCCGGGGCCGCCGACTGCATCCGCCACGCCAACTCGTAGCTCTCGAGTCGGGCCGCCAACCCGGTGTCGTCCGGACGTTCGGCCGCATGCGCCGCGTTCAGGCGGGCGATGAAGTCCAGTTTCCCGCGCTGTTGCCGCGCCCCGGTGGTCGGCGGCGGCGCCAGATGGAAGATCGGCGCGCCGTCGTTGCGGAACTGGGTGCCCTGGTACATCGCCGGCAGGAAACCGCTGCTCCAGTTCTTGGGCCCGCCGTTGACCTCCCCGGCATCCGTCAGGACCACGAACGCCGGCAGGTTTTGGTTCGCCGCACCCAGTCCGTACATGGCCCACGAACCGATCGCCGGGCGTCCCGCGAGGATGTCGCCCGTGCACATCTGGCAGACGGATCCCACGTGGTTCAACCCATCCGCGCGGCACGAGCGCAGGACGCAGAGTTCGTCGGCGAATTCCGCGACCCGCGGGTACCAATCGCTCACCCAGAGGCCGGATTGCCCGTGCCGTTTCCAGGCACGCCGGCTCGCCATGAGCGTGTTTCCCGCGGTGCCCATCGCGGTGATGGGACGCCCGAAGGATTCCGGCATCGGTTGGCCCGAAAGACGATCGAGCTCCGGCTTGGGATCGAAGAGATCGAGATGGCTCGGGCCACCTTCCATGAAGAGGAAGATCACCGACTTGGCCCGCGCCACGCCGTGCGGTGCCCGCGCCGCCATCGGCCCGCCCCGATCCGCCACGCCGTCGGCCTTCAGCAATTCCGCGAGTGCCAACGCGCCCAACCCGCCGCCGGAGCGCAGCAGGAAATCCCGGCGCGAGGAGAGGGAATCGATGCGATGGCAAGGCGGGCGCATGGATCAGTCGCGGTGGACGAATTCGTTCGAGTTGAGCAGCGCGTGGCACAGGTCGACCAACGCCGCGCCGTGTTCCGGGGACGAACCGGCGGGCAACGGGGACGGCACCGCGACGGGTTCCCCCGCCGCGCGCCGCCCGGCGATCAGGACGCGTTGGCTTGCCAGGAATTCCCGGGCCATCGCCGTCTCGGGCCCCGTGGCCCTGCGCCCGTAGGCCCACCGCCATGCCCATCCCACCTGGGCCGTCTCGTCAGCGCCGGCGGCCGACATGACCCGCCCCGCGAACGAACGCGCCCAGTCGTGGGTGAGCCCGCCGTTCAACAGCGTCAGTGCCTGCACCGGGCTCGTCGTCACGTTGCGCCGCGCGCACGTCTCGTGGGTGTCCGGCATGTCGAGGGCCTCGAACATCGGGTACCGCGTGTTGCGCCGCACGAATACATAGACGCTGCGCCGGTCCCGTTCCGCCGGGTCCGCCGAGACCGGCCAACCGCCGCGGGTCTCCATGCCGGGCGGCAATTCCGGAAACACGCTCGGACCGCCACCCCGGGCATTCAACCGTCCCGACACCGCCAGGGCCGCGTCGCGGAGGGTCTCGCCCTCCAGTCGTGCCCTCGGGAAACGCGCCAGCAACCGGTTGTCCGGGTCGACCGACCGGACCGCGGCCAAAGCCGGCCCCGGGATCGTGGAAGCCGTCCGGTAGACGGCGGAATCGAGGATGAGCCGGTGCAATCGTTTCACGCTCCAGCCGCCCCGGACGAATTCGCCGGCGAGCCAGTCGAGCAGTTCCGGATGGGTGGGCGACTCGCCCTTCGATCCGAAGTCGCTGGGCGTGCCCACGAGGCCACGCCCGAAATGATGCTGCCAGACGCGGTTCGCCATCACCCGCGCGGCCAGCGGGTTCGCCGGATCGGTCAATACCCGCGCCAACGCCGAACGCCGCCCGGAACTTCGGAACAACACCGCCCCCGACTCCGGCGCGCGATGCACGACCGGTTCGATCGGGGTCGGCCGCGGATCCAGGATGCCGAGGAATCCCGGCATCACTTCCCCGAGTGGCGCGTCCCAAAGACCGCGTTTCAGCAGGTGGGTCGGCGGGGGTTCCGCCGCGACGTCGGCCACCCCGGTTCCCCGCGGTTTGGTGCCCGGATGGAGGGACGCGAACTCGTTCAACCGGCGCTTCAGCGCGTTCCAGCGCTCCTTGTCGTCCTTCTTCATGCGCCCGACGCAGGCCGATGCCGGCGCCAGGTATTGGTGGGACGCGGGATCGAGGTAGAGCCGTGCCTTCGCGACCATCTGGTGCTCGAACGGAGTCCGTTCCCCGGCGGGCTTCTCCATCGCGGCCCGGATGTTGTCGGGATACTTGTCGACGAAGTCCTTTCGGATGGCGTCGCGATGCGGCTGTTCCAGGAGCGCCATTTCCGCGCGCAACCCGCGCGTCGCGTCTTCCCATCGGGCCAACCGGTCGGCGTACGGCCCGCGCTCGGCTTCGGGCAAGAGATCGAAATCGTCGCGGGCCGCCGTGTTCGCGAAAAACGCCTGCAGCCGGAAATAGTCGGTCTGCCGGATGGGGTCCCACTTGTGGTCGTGGCAACGCGCGCATGCGAACGTCAACCCGCAGAACACCGCGCCCGCCGTGTCCGTCATGTCGTTCAGGATGTCCTGCCGGCGTTGCATCAGGTTCCGCGCATTCGACTCGTCCGGATAATGACGATTGAAACCTGTCGCGATCGTCGCCTCGGGATCGCCGGGCCAGAGTTCGTCGCCCGCCAACTGTTCCTGCACGAACCGGTCGTAGGGTTTGTCGGCGTTGAACGCGTGGATCACGTAGTCGCGATACCGCCAGGCGTTGGGCCGGGTCTCGTCGGCCTTGAATCCCTCGCTCTCGGCGTACCGCGCCAGATCCAGCCAATGCCGCGCCCATCGCTCCCCGTATGCCGGCGACGCGAGCAACCCTTCCACCACCCGCGACCAGGCATCGGGATTGGTGTCCGTCTCGAAGGCATCGATCGCCGCCGGCGACGGCGGCAGGCCCGTCAGGTCCAGATGCACCCGACGCAACAACGTCGCCCGGTCGGCCGGGGCCGCGGGCGAGAGCCCCGCCGCCTCGAGGCGTCCCAGCACGAAAGCGTCGATCGGCGTCCGCACCCAATCGGGATGCGCGACCGACGGGGGTGCCACCGACCGAAGGGGTTGGAGGGACCAGAGCTGGCGCTGGGCGGGTGTGAAGGCCGCAGGAAGCTCTCCCGCCACCCCGATCCCGGCACCGGACATCGACGCAATAGCGGCGAGGACAAGTCGGAGGTTGGAGAAAAACCGGGGCATTGGACGCGGGAATGAGGGCCCACTATTCCCCGCGACCCGCGGGTGTAAACCCCATTTTCCATCGCGCCGATTGCGGTGCCGCCGCCCGGCCCGGCGCCTTCGGACTGTGGTGGCAAGGCCTTCGGAAGGCCGCGGCACCGCGATGAAGGCGGGCGTGACCTCGGGGTTGGCGGGCCTTGTGCCAAAGCGGAGTGGGCGTCGCTGACGCTCCTACCCGCCGCACTCCCACGGCGCTCCGCGCGGGGGAACCGCGGGGGCGCGGTCCCGCGCCGCCGTCAAAGCACTTTGCCCCGCGGCTTTATGCCGGCGGGCAAGACCGTCACGGGCCGATCGCCTTCCAGCGAGAGCGTCACGACGCCATTCCTCACCGGCACCCGTCGATCCGCGGGCACGCATCCATCCGGGGTGACCCGGTAGACATCCACGGCCTTCACGCCGCGCCAATCCTCCGGCAATCGCCAGGCCTTCCCCACGTACCCCGCCCTGCTGTACGCCATGATCTCGCGCGGATTCCAAAGCGCCGGAACGAAAAGATCGTCGCCCTCCCGCAACACGAAGTCGCCCTTCCGGACGATCTTCTTCCCGCCTTCCGTCCGGGCCACGAGCCCATCGCTGTAGACCAAGGCCTCGCCCTCGAACCTCACCCGTTCGTGCCGGCTCAGGTAATACCAGGGCAGCGTCGTCCGACAGAACATCCCCGCGAATCCCGGCATCGCCTCCTTGTCCCGCTGCCAGATTTCCTCGCCGTGCATGCTCGATCCAAAACGAAAATCCCCGTCGCCGCCGCGATCGGTCCGGCCCCGGGCCATCAGGCGCTCCGGGACCTGCATCTGGTAGCCGCGGTCGCCCGGATACCACCACGACATCGGTTGCAACCCGGCGAAGCCCTCGCCCGGCGGATGCGCCCAGAAGATGCCCTCGCCGGTGACGTCGAAGCCGCGCTCCCGCCAGTAATGGAAAATCTTCCGCTGGGTCTCGACGTACTTCGCCGGCGTCAACCCGCCGTTTTCGGGCCGAGCATGCCACGGACTGATGGGCTGCCCGCCGTCGCGTTGCGCGATGAACACGTCGATGTGGATGGTGTGGCCGTCGCGGAGTTCGGGGACCATCGCGATCAAACGGTCGATGCGCCGCTGGGCGAGTCCGGCGTCCCATTCCCGCGGATAGACCACGTTGTACATGTCCTCGCCCTTCATCTGGATGCCGGACACCCGCAACCGCCCGTCGGCATCGCGGGCGAACAGGTCCTTGGCAACGTACTCGTCCCACAGCGGACTGGCGCGGTACGCGTCCACCATGTTGATGTGGAGGCTGACGGTGGTGTTGAGCTTCCGAGCCTCGCGTATGAGCCATCGCAGGCTCTCGAGTCCGGTGGCGTCCCCGGCCCGCTTCAACCGCGGGTTCACCTCGTCCCAGGACGGGTATCCGTGGTCGTGCCCACCCTTTTGCCAGCCCACCAGGTAGACGATCTTCGGGATACCCCGGGTGAGATTGTCCGTCTTCCGGATGACCTCGAGCGCCTCCCCGAAAGTGCACAGGACGTCGTGCGGCTTCTGGAACAACGGTTCCTTGGCGGCGCGTTCCACGGGATCGCCTTCCATGCCCATGAACAGCTTCAGGACCAAGGTCTGGTGGTAGTCGCGGAAGAAAGGGGTCACCACCACGTCGGTGGTCGCCACGAACCGACGGCCGTCCCGCTCCACCACGGCTTCCACGGTCGCGATGCCGCCCTCCTTGGCGACCACCCGCTCGCCCTCGATCGCCACCACCGCGACATTGCCGCTGGCGTTCTTGGTGCGCGCGCGGAGCGCTGCCTCGCCGGCCCGCAACCGGCGACGCGTCCCGTCCTTCTGGATTCCCACGAGGGTCAGTTTGGCCGCGGCATTCTTCTCG
>WBXI01000223.1 GCA_008933025.1 Verrucomicrobiota bacterium | reverse complement strand
TGGACCGCGCGGGCAAGATCCACCGCGAGGTCAAACTGAAGGTGGAGCATCCGAACGCGCACAGCGACACCCGGCTGGCACGCAAGCTCCGCAACGGAAACTATCTGGTCGCCCACGAGGCCGACGGCGCGGTGCGCGAATACGACGCCAAGGGCACGGTGGTGTGGGAATACGCGGTGCCGTTGTTCGGCAAGGAGCGCAAGGGCGGTCATGGCCCCGAGGCCTTCGGCAATTCCGTGTTCAGCGCCATCCGCCTGCCCAACGGCAACACCCTGATCGGCGGCGGCAACGGCCACTGCGTGCTCGAGGTTTCGCCGAAGAAGGAAATCGTCTGGAAGCTCGAACAGAACGACCTGCCCGGCATCACCCTCGCCTGGGTCACCCGCGTGGAGCGGTTGGCCAACGGCAACACCCGCTTCGGCAATTGCCACGCCGGCGCCGAGAATCCCCAGTTCATCGAGGTGTCCCGGGAGAAGAAGGTGGTGTGGACCTTCAAGGACTTCAAAAACTTCGGGAACTCGATGCCGGTGCAGGTGGTGCTCGCCGCCAAATGATCATGGCGGCGCGTCATCTGACGGCCATCGCCGGGATTCCCGTCCTCCTGGCCCTCGCGTTCGCGCGACTGCACGCGCAGTCCACGCCGGGCGGGACGGAGTTCTTCGAGCGGAAGATCCGTCCCCTGCTCCTGGAGCACTGCACGTCGTGCCATGGAGCCGACAAGCAGAAGGGCGGGCTGCGCCTGGATTCCACGGCCGCCATCCGGGCCGGCGGCGAGAACGGCGCGGTCGTGGTCGCCGGCAAACCCGATGCCAGTCGCATCGTCGTCGCCGTCGGCCGCAAGGATCCGGACCTGAAGATGCCGCCGAAGAAGCCCCTGGGGGATCGGCAGGTCGCGGATCTCGTGGAATGGGTCCGGCTCGGCGCGCCCATGCCCGCGGACACGGCGCCGGCGGTTCCCGCGGCGGCCGGCGCCGAGTTCCGGGTCACCGACAAAGACCGCGCCCATTGGTCTTTCAAACCCATCCACCCTCCGGCGCCGCCGGCACCCCGCGCGCGCGGCACCGGTTCGCCCCACCCCATCGACGCCTTTGTCCTCGCCCGACTCGAGGCGAAGGGGATCGCGCCCAACCCGCCCGCGACCCGCCGCGAACTGCTGCGGCGCGCCACCTACGACCTCACCGGGTTGCCGCCGACCGTGGCCGAGACCGTGGCCTTTCTCGGCGACACGGCGCCCGACGCGTGGGAACGCCTGATCGACCGATTGCTGGCCTCGCCCCGCTACGGCGAGAAATGGGGACGCCACTGGCTGGATCTCGTCCGGTTCGCGGAGAGCAACAGCTACGAGCGGGATGGCGCCAAACCCAATGCCTGGCGATACCGCGACTATGTCATCCGTTCGTTCAACGCCGACAAGCCCTACGACCGGTTCGTCCGCGAACAACTCGCCGGCGACGAACTCCCCGCGCCCGACGACGACGCCATCGTCGCGACCGGGTTCCATCGGCTGGGCATCTGGGACGACGAACCCGCCGACCGGGAACTGGCGCGCTACGACGGGTTGGACGACCTGGTGGCGACGATCGGCCAGGTGTTTCTCGGGCTGACGATGGACTGCGCGCGGTGCCACAACCACAAGATCGATCCCATCCCGCAGCGGGATTACTACCGGCTGCTGGCCTTCCTCCACAACACCACGCCCTACCAGAACGGCGGGCCAAGCGTGGAAGTCCCGCTGCCGGGAAGCCCCGGGCAAAAAGCCCTGGCCATCACCGAATCCACCGGCGCGCTTCCCGCGACCCATGTCTTGCTCCGGGGAAATCCGAACACCCGGGGCGAGCGCGTCGAACCGGGATTCCCCGAGGTGCTGGGAGGCGGTGCCCCGCGGTTGCCGACGACGCTGCCGGCCAACGCGAAAAGTTCGGGACGACGGACGGCCCTCGCGGATTGGATCGTGTCGCCGGGGAATCCCCTCGCCGCCCGGGTTTTGGCCAACCGGCTGTGGCAACATCATTTCGGCCACGGCATCGTGCGATCGCCGAACAATTTCGGTCTCCAGGGCGACGCGCCGACGCACCCGGAACTGTTGGATTGGTTGGCCGGCGAACTGGCGGCCCACGGCTGGCGGATGAAACCCATCCACCGCCTGATCATGACCTCGGAGGCGTACCAACGCTCCTCGCACGGCCGGAAGGAGGCGCTGGACCGCGATCCCGGCAACGATTCGCTGTGGCGATTCGACATGCGGCGTCTGACCGCGGAGGAAATCCGGGACACCATCCTCGCGGTCAACGGCACGCTGAATCCGGCGATGTCCGGGCCCGGCGTGCTGGTGGACATTCCCAAGGAAGTCCTCGCGGGACAGTCCCAGCCGGGCAACGGCTGGGGAACCTCCGCGCCGTCGGAGCAAGCCCGGCGCAGCGTCTACATCCACGTGAAGCGCTCGCTGCTGACGCCGATCCTCGAGAGTTTCGACCTGGCGGAGACCGATCGGACCACCCCGGTCCGCTTCGCCACCGTGCAACCGACCCAGGCGCTGGGCATGCTCAACGGCAAGTTCCTGAACCAACAGGCGGTCCTGTTCGCCGCGCGCCTGCGCCGGGAAAACCCGGCCGACACGCGGGCGCAGGTCCGGAACGGACTCCGGCTGGTCACTTCCCGCGAACCCACGCCCGGGGAGATCGAGCGCGGCCTGCGGTTGGTCGGGTCGCTGCAATCCGAAGGCCATGCGACGCCCGAATCGGCGCTGGAAAAGTTCTGCCTCATGGCCCTCAACATGAACGAGATGGTTTTCCTCGATTGAATCGTCCCCCCCGCGCCATGAACGACCACCCATCGGATCCCTCGTCCAAGCCCGCCGACTTCTGCCGCCGCACCCGGCGCGAGTTCCTCTGGGAAGCCGGCGCCGGATTCACCGGCCTCGCGCTGACGGGATTGTTGTCGGGCGACGGATTCTTCCGGGCCTCGGCGGCGGAGGCAGCCGCGTCCGGGGCGACCAATCCGTTGGCCCCGCGGCAGCCACCGCTTCCGGGGAAGGCGAAGAGCGTGATCTTCCTCTTCATGTACGGGGGGCCGAGCCAGGTGGACACCTTCGACTACAAGCCGGCCTTGTATCCGCTGGACGGAAAAACGGTCCCGGTGAAGACGTTCGGCCGCGGCGGGAAGAAGAGCGAGGGGCGCGTGGTGGGACCCAAATGGCAGTTCAAGCAATACGGCCAATGCGGCAAATGGGTCAGCGACCTCTTCCCGCATCTGGCGACCTGCGTGGACGACATCGCCTTCGTGCACTCGATGGTGGCCGACTCGCCGATCCACGGATCGGCGATGCTGCAGATGAACACCGGCAAGATCCTTTCCGGAAGCCCGAGCCTGGGCTCGTGGGTGAACTACGGGCTGGGAAGCGTGAACGAGAACCTGCCGGGGTTCGTGGTGATGCTGGATCCGACGGGCGGGCCGATCAGCGGGGCCAAGAACTGGGCGAGCGGCTACATGCCGGCAACCCACCAGGCCACGGTCATGCGTTCGGGCAACGAACCGATCCTCGACCTCAGGCGGCCGGAGGGCATGGGCGGACCGGAGCAGCGACGGGTGTTGGACGCGTTGCGGGAATTCGATCTCGAGCACCAGGCGACGCGCGCGGACAACAGCCAGTTGGCGGCGCGGATCGCCAGCTACGAGATGGCGTTCAACATGCAGCGGCACGCGCCCGAGGCGGTGGACCTGGCCCGGGAGAGCGCGGCGACCCGCGAGATGTACGGGCTCAACAACCCGCTGACCGAGGATTTCGGGCGCCGCTGCCTGCTGGCACGGCGCATGGTGGAACGCGGGGTGCGGTTCATCCAGTTGTATGCCGGCGGCGCGCACAACGACGACAATTGGGACGCGCACGGCGACCTGGTGAAGAACCACACGCACCATGCCGGCCGGACCGACCAACCGATCGCCGCGCTGCTGAAGGATCTCAAGCAGCGGGGATTGCTGGAGAGCACGCTGATCGTCTGGGGCGGGGAGTTCGGCCGCCAACCCACCGCCGAAAACGCCAGCGGCACGGGACGCGACCACAATTCCTACGGGTTCACCATGTGGCTGGCCGGCGGCGGCATCCGGGGCGGGACCACGGTGGGCGAGACCGACGAACTGGGTGCCGCGGCGGTTTCCGACCGCGCCCACGTCAAGAATCTCCATTCCACCATCCTCACCCAGATGGGCCTCGATCCCGACCGCCTCACCTATTTCCACGGCGGCCTCGACCAGAAGTTGGTGGGCGTCGAAGGCGCGGAGCCCATCCGCAAGATGATCTCGTAGCCCCGCCGCGGCTTCCGCCGACACCCCGCCTTGTTCCGGGATCGCCGGCGGTGTTGAATCGCCGGACCAATGAGCAAGACAGCATTGTTGTTCGCAGGACAGGGAGCGCAGGCGGTCGGCATGGGACGGGACCTCTCCGAGGCATTTCCCACGGCACGCGGGTTGTTCGACCAAGCCAACGCGGTGTTGGGCTATGACCTCGCCAAGGTCTGCCACGAGGGACCCGAGCCCGAACTCACCCGGACCGAGAACGCGCAGCCGGGCATCTATCTGGTGAGTTGGATCGCCCTGGCGCTGCTCCGCGAACGGGTCCCGAACCTCTCGTTCGAAGCCACCGCCGGACTTTCCCTCGGCGAATTCACGGCCTTGGCCGCGGCCGGCTCCCTCTCCTTCGAGGATGGCCTCCGGATCGTCCGTCTCCGCGGCCGGTTCATGCAGGAAGCCTGCGACGCCACGCGCGGCGGCATGGCCGCGATCATCGGACTCGACGAGGAACCCACGCGGGAAGTCTGCGAGGCCTCGGGAACGACCCTGGCCAATCTCAATTGCCCGGGGCAGATCGTGATCTCGGGAGACGCCGAGGCGATCGCGCGTGCCGTCGAACTCGCCAAGGCCAAGGGGGCCAAGAAGGCGATCGCGCTGAGCGTGGCCGGCGCCTATCACTCGCCGCTCATGGCCAGTGCCCAGCCGAAACTGGCCGCCGAACTCGCCCGGGTTTCCATCGCCGCGCCCACCGTGCCCGTGATCGCCAACGTCACCGCGCTTCCCCATGGCGGGCCCGACGAGATCGCGCGGTTGCTGGTCGAGCAGGTCACGTCGTCGGTGCGCTGGGAGGCCTCGATGCGGCACCTGCTGGCGCAGGGATACACGCGGTTCATCGAACTCGGGCCGGGCAACGCCCTCGCCGGCTTCATGAAGCGCATCGACAAGTCCGTCCCCGTCCTGAACGTGTCCAACGCGGCGACCCTGGAGGCCACCGCCAAGGCCTTGGCCGGGGGCTGAGCGCCGGCTAGCGCGGACGGACCAGCATCTCCTCGACCACCGCGCGCGCGGGCAGCGTGGCGCAGAAAAGCACGCAGTCGGCGATGTCCTCCGCCTGCATCATGCGGGCCCGCGCCGCGGCATCGGGCACCACCGGGCGCTTGTCCAACAACGGGGTGTCGATGTCGCCCGGGAACAGCGCGCAGGCACGGATGCCCCGCGGGCGTTCCTCGGCATTGATCGCCTGGGTCAACCCGGCCAGCCCGAACTTGCTCATCACGTAGGCCGGGCCGGCTTTCGGCGACGCCTGTTTACCGGCATCCGACACCACGTTGACGATGGTGCCGGAACCCTGCGCGCGCATGGCGGGCAGGAACGCCTGCACCATGTGGAAGGCACCGTTCAGGTTCGCGTCCATCATGGCCCGGTAGTCGGCCAGCGACAGCACCTCGAGGGCGCGCCGCGGGGCATTGGTGCCGGCGGCATTGACCAGCAACTCCAGTCCGCCGAACGCCGCCAGCACCTCCCGGCCGGTCGCCTCGACGGCCGTCGGATCGCCGATGTCGCACGGGCAAACGAGGCATTGGCCCTCGCGTGCGCCCGAAAGGGCGACGGATTCGGCGAGGGCATCCGCGCGCCGTCCCACCAGCGCGACGCGCCAACCGAGGGCGACGAGTTTGGCGACGGTGGCGCGGCCGACACCGCTGCCGGCACCGGTCACCACCGCGGTTTTTCCGGAAGTGCTCATGATCGGGAGACGATACGCGGGACGACGGGCGGACGGAAACCCGGAGTTGCCGGAATGCGCGAAGCCACCCGGGGGAATCGGTGCACCGGGAGTCCGCCGCGGGACGACGACGGCCACGGCGTTTCCGGCTCGTTGGGCGGATCCAGGGGACCGGACGGAAATTGGCGGAAATCCGGGTTTCCAACCGAGGCGATTGCTGCATTCCTTTCCACACGGTTTGTGTGCAGTCACCGCGGGCCCGAGCTCCGACTGCACCCGATCGTCAAACCGGTAACAGGGCCCATCGCCCAACCTCCCCATGAACACACCCGCATTGTGCCGTCTGGCAGCCTGTTTCATCGCAGTCCTTTGGGGGCTGCGATTGCCCGCCCAAGACCTGCCGGCAGTCACCATCGCGTGGACCGGCGCCGCCGACGGCAACTGGTCGAATCCCGCGAACTGGAATCCCGGCCGCGTTCCCAACGCCGCCGACCATGCCGCGGTGGAAGGTCCCGATGGCACGACGGTCGCGATTTCCGCGCCGGTCTCGGTCGGCAGCGTGCGCGTCGGGACCGCCTCGGCCGGCACCGTCGTGCTGTCGATCGCGCCCGGCGCCAGACTCGGTCTTGGGACGGGGGCCCGGATCGGCAGCGGTGGCAGGCTGGATCTGGCCGGATCCCTCTCGGGCGCGGACACTGCCGTCGACGGCCGGATGGTCTGGTCGGCCGGCCGCATTTTCGGCGGGGTTGTGGTGACCCCACCGGGCACCTCGACATCCTCGGCGCGGACGGGCATGCCCTGTCGTCGGACGACGGTTCCCATCCCGCCCGGATCGAAAACGACGGCGTGGTCCGGTGGGCGTCGGGGGAAATCA
>WBXI01000222.1 GCA_008933025.1 Verrucomicrobiota bacterium | reverse complement strand
GGGCGGTGTCGCCCACGGTCTCGCCGGTGGCGGGATTGGCGGTGGCGCGGAGCGTGAGGTTGGTGGTGCCCGACGGGCCCTTCGCGACGAGGACCAAGGCCGGTTCGGCGATGCGGACGAAGTTCTCGAGTTCGCCGTCCATCACATAGGCGGTGAGACGGCCGGTCGCCGCGTCCCGGACGAGCTCGAGGTGGAACTCTTCCTTGCCCAGTTCCACCGCGGTCCCGCCGTGCGGGGGGCGGTGCTCGTGTTTCGGGGGCGGTGCACCGGCGTTCTGGGGTGTGCGGGGTTCGTTGCAACCGGCCACGAGCCATGCCGTGGCCACGGCGCAGGCGACGGGGAAAGGATGGGATTTCATGCGTGCGGGGGGACGGCGTCCAAGTCCCGCTCACCGGGCGACCGCGCGGACGAACAACGCCGAGCCGGATTTTGGCACCGTGATTTCCCTTGTCGAGCCGGCGAGCGTCACCGATCCCGCCAGCGTCCAAACCTCGAGGTCCGAGCTGGCGAAGACCTCGTGCGTGGATCCCGGGATTCCCGCCAATTCCACCCGCAATGCGCCGTCCGCGGCGATTCCCACGACCCGGAGTCGTGCCGGTTCGGGCGGCAGCGGCAGGACGTGGAATTCAAACGTCGCGGCGGGGGACGCGAGGTCCACCCCGGCGTCGATGGGCCGGCCCGAGGCCACGAGGGTCACCCGGTAGACCCCGGGTGCCGTGAATCCCCAATTGAAATGCTCGTGGCCCCCGATGCTGGGCACGAGTTGGTCGGTGACGCCGAGTCCGTCGCCGCTGTCCACGGCCACGTCGTAGGATCCCGGAGAGGTCGATTTCCACAGGAAGAGTTTTCCGGGTCCGGAAACGGCGGAAAAACGGAAGGAGAGGTCGCCCGCAAACACCCCGCCCGGGATGCCTTCCGCGGAAACACCGAGATCGAGCAGGTCCGGATCCTGGCTCTGGGGAAGGACGTGGATGGGATCCCCCTCGTTGCCGAATGGCGTTCCCGCCGGCAACGTGAGTCGCGCCGATTCGCCCACGACGAGCACGCACTGGTCCGGCGTGTACGAGGCGCCGTGGTCCTCGTCCACCGCCAGGACCACCAGCGGGTCCCGCGCCCCCGGATCGTACACGGCGCGTAGGTCCAGATGCTGGTTGGTGAGTTGGACGACCGCTTCCTCGCCGGCATGCGACGGGGCATGCGCAAGCACGAGGGCGGCGAGGGAGACGGCGAGCAAGGATGGTTTCATGGTCTTGGTTTCGGCAGGGGCGGGCGGGTTGTGAGCGGGTGGGTGTCGTCGGGTCATTGCGGTGGAATCGCCGGGTTTTCCCCCGCCTCGACCCTTCGCTTGAGCGTGGCGGCCTTGGGCGCCTCCACGTGGCCGTCCGCGGCCAGCGTGTTTGCCGTTCCCACCGAGTGGTCGGCACGCGCGGCCCCCGTCAGGTGTCGGTCGGGACGGATGTCGCTGATCACCGCGGTCCAGCCCTTCGACCAGTTCCGCGAATGGGTGTGGTCGGCCGAGATGGTCACGCCGTTGGTGTCGGAGGATTCGTAGGCGAGGTCGGTGGCGACCGGTTGCCGCAACCGGTCGAGTTGGCGGTAGGTCTCCTGGACCGCCCCGAAGGGATCGAGTTTGTCGACGAACGTGTATTCGTTGGGGATGTAGCTGGTGCCTTGGTTGGCCAGTCGGGCAGGGGCCCGTGTGTCCGACGGGCAGAGCCGGATCTTGTCGGTGTTCCCCACGTACCCGCGAAGGGTGTGGATCCAGACGCGGTTGGAGGCGGAGTTTCCGGTCCCGTAAACGTGCGTCGTCTCCGGAAGCCACCCGCCATTGTCGTCCGCGTACATCCGGAAGGCCACGCCGAGTTGGCGGAGGTTCGAGACGCAGGCGATCCTGCGGGCCCGGCCACGCGCGGTCGCGAGCCCGGGCATAAGCAACCCGGCAAGGATGGCGATGATGGCGATCACGACCAGCAATTCGATGAGCGTGAAAGCCCGGCGGCCGCGGGTCGTGCCGCGCGGCAAATTCGGAAATGGGAACATGGGGTGCCCGACGACGCGGGCCGGCAGTGCGGACGGATGGAGGGATTCGGACGGTTCGCCCGGGAGATGTGACCCACGGGAGACGATGGGCGCGGCGAGGCCATGCCTCGGTGCGCCCGGAACTCAACCGCGGGGCCGGGGTGGACCGCGGGTCCGAAGATCGGCGACCGACCCGGCGGCAAGCAGGGTGATCGCCACCGGGCAGAGCCCGAGGACCAGGCCGGAGGGGCGTTGCGCCGTCGGCGGATCGGCGGGTGCGTGCTGGCAATGCGCGTGGGCGAAGAGACAGAGGGCGCAGGCGACGTCGGCGTCGTGGGTGCCGCCGTCGGCATCGTGTCCGTGGAGCCAGCGGTGGATGGCTTCGCCGGCGGCGAGCGTGCCGCAGAGGAGGACCAGGGCACAAAGAAGGGAGGCGACGATCCGCTGGACCGGCGCCGGCAAACCCTGCTGTGAGCCTCGTTGCAAAGCGTTCGCAGTAAAATCCACGTCTGGCACCGGTGCAAACGGATTCTTGGAAAACCTTCCCGGCCCGATGCCTGCAGGAGGGGCGCATTGCGCCCCGCCGCGCGCGGTGTTATTTCCCAAGCAACTCCGGCGCGTGGTTCCTCCCGATCCCCCGTCCGTCGTTCCCGATGAATTCATTTGTCGCCCATCATCCCCTGCCGTGCCTGCTCGCGGCACTGCTCCTCGGGATGACCGTGAAATGGGTCCTCGACCTGTTCTTCCTTCGCGCCCGGCTTTTCGGACTCGAACACCGGTTGACCCAGCGCGACCGCGAGATCGCCGACCTGCGCCACGAACACGGCCGGGTCCTCACCGATCTCAAGAATCGGCTGACCGAACTGGACGCGACCCAGAAGGCGAAGACGGTGCTCAACACCACGCTCGCGGCGCGGGTGGGGGAACTGGCCGACGCCCGGGCCCGGTCGGCCGCCCTCGACGCGGAAGCCGGCGCGGCCCGCGACCGGTCGGCCGAACTCGAGCGCGAGCTGGCCGCCGGGGCGAGCGTGCACGAGGCCCTGCAGGCCGCCGTCCAATCGCGCGACGCCGCGCTCGACGCCGCGAAAGTCGCGGCCACCGGAATCGAGGCGGAACTCGCCGCGGCAAACGCCGCGTTGCAAAAGGCGCGCCGCGATGCCGACGCGGCTGCCAAGGACCGCAAGGTGATCGACCGGGAATTGACCGCCGCCAAGGCCCTCGACAAGGAACTCGACGCCGCGAACGCCGCGCGTGCCGCCGCGGATGCCCTCCTCCGACAGCGCGAGATCGCCATCGCCGAACTCGATCGCCGGATGGCCGAGGTGCAGTCGGCCTACGACGACGCGGCCGTCGAGAACGGGCAGATTGCCAAGGAACTCGCCGCCGTCCGCGTCGAGTTGGTTGCGGCGCGCGAAGCCGTGGGACGTCTCGAGAAGACCGCTGCCAAGCCGGCGGCGCTCGGGCCGGACCCGGCCGCGGTGGCGCGGATCGCGGCGCTCGAGGACGAACTGGGGCGCGCACGGGAGGCCCGGGCTTCGGTCGAGGCGGAGTTGGGCGCGGTCTCGGAGTCGCACGCGCGGCTCGAGCAGGAACTCGCCGCCGCCCGGGCGGAATCCGCGCGGCTCGAGGTGCGTTTGGAGGCCCAGCCGGAGGAATTGGCCGAGGTCGGCCGGGATCTGGCGCTGACGACGATGCTCTCGGACATGGACCAATTGTCGCGGGAACGGAACGAGTTGGCGGCCGAGTTGGCCGCGCTCAAGGCTTCCGGCGGGGCACCCGTGGCCCCGGCGCGGGCCGCGGCCAAGGCCGCGCCCCGCAATACCGAGTCGGTGGAGGAATTCGTCGCCCCATGCCCGCAACACCTGAGCGAGGTGAAGGGAATCGGTCCCGCGTTCGAGACGCGCCTGTACGCCGTCGGCATCGGCAGCTACTGGGATCTTTCCCGCCTGACCGACCGCGAATTGGCGGTGATCCTCGAACTCGACGACGCCGAGGCCGCGAAACTGGATGCCCCCGGCATCCGTGCGGACGCGGCGCGTCTGGCGCAGGAAACCCATTCGGTCGGGCGCCGTTGGAGCCAGGAACCGCCCGACGATCTCGAGCCCATCGAGGGCATCGGGACGGCATTCGAGAAGAAGTTGTACGACGCCGGGCTGTGCACCTATGCGGCGCTGGCGGCGTCGTCGGTCGAGCGGTTGGAAGAGATCTGTCCCGGCAACCCGTCGCGGCGTCCCGACTATGCGTCGTGGATCGAGCAGGCGCGTCGACGGGTCGAAGGGCAGGAAGGCTAGGCGATGTTCGCGAATGGAAAACCGCGGTATTGGCTCGGGACGTACGACCGTTGGCACCTGTTGCTGCCGGTCGCGTTTCTGGGCGTCCTGGCGTGGCTCTGGACCTTCCCGCCGGCCCCGGCCCTGCCCGAACCCGTCGTTCCGGTGGCGCCGCCGCCGATCGCCGCGACGGTCATCGACTCCCCCCCGGGCAACACCCACTTCCGCGCCAGTCGGATCGGCGACGTGGAGGGGCGCGCGCAACCGGGCTCGGTGGTGGTCCTGTATTACGCGCCCGCCCAGTTGGCCTTGCGCGAACTCGGGCGGATGGAGGTGCCGGCCGACGGCCGGTACCGCTTCCGGTTGGCGGGCTTCGCGCCGCAGTTCTACACCTTGAAAGCCGTCGCCTGGACGCGCGACGGTCGCTCGTCGCAATCGGCGGATCTCTACCTGTGGATCGACGCCGATCCGCGGCCGACGCCGTCGCCCGCGACGAAACGTCGGAAGACGGCGCGCTGACCCGGGTGATCCCGGGCGGCGCGCGGACCCTCACTTCCGCCGCGCGGGTCCGAAGAAGTAACCCTTGCCGAGGCGCATGCCGCGCGACTTGCGTTCCGAGACCGGCCCGAGTCGGACCTCGTCGAAGAGCACGGTGTACTTGTAATCGAAGCCCTCGAGCTTCACCCGCGGGATCTTCTGGGTGATGAACCGCTCGATGCTCGCGACGAATTGCGCGTCGCTCGCCGTGAACAGGGTGAAGGCGTCGCCCGATGCCTGGGCGCGGCCGGTGCGGCCGATGCGGTGGACGTAATCCTCGGGATGTTCGGGGACGTCGTAGTTGATGACGTGGCTGACGTCGGCGATGTCGAGGCCGCGGGCGGCGACGTCGGTGGCCACGAGGACCTCGAAGCGGCCGCTCTTGAAGCCCTCGAGGGCCTGCTGGCGTTCGACCTGGCTGCGGTCGGAATGGATGACGGCAGCCTTGTGGTTTGCCCGCCGGAGGAAGCCCTCGACGACGTCGGCGCCGCGTTTGGTACGGCAGAAGACGATGACGCTTTCCCAGTGCACCTCCTCGAGGAGCGCGAGCAACAGCGCTTCCTTCTGGAGCTCGGCGACCGGGTAGAGCACGTGTTTGACGGTCTCGGCCGGTTGGCGGCGGCCGCCGACCTCGATCTTGAGGGGATCGTTCATCGCCCACGTGGTCAGCGTCTCGATGGCGGGCGGGATGGTGGCCGAAAACAGCATGGTCTGGCGCTGCTTCGGGCACTTCATGATGATGCGCCGCACGTCCGGGAGGAAACCCATGTCGAGCATGCGGTCGGCTTCGTCGAGCACGAGGAATTTCGCGAGGTCGAGGCGCACCGTCTGCTGGTCGAGATGGTCGAGCAGGCGGCCGGGCGTGGCGACGAGGATGTCGACGCCGCGCTCGAAGTCCTCGCGTTGCTTGCCGTAGCCGACGCCGCCGTAGACGAGCCCGGTGCGGAGTTGGGTGAACCGGGAGAACTTGAGGAAATTCTCGTAGGTCTGGAGCGCCAGTTCGCGCGTGGGCTCCAGGACGAGGCACCGCGGGCCGGGCCCGCGTGGCCCGAGTTGGCTGATGATCGGCAACGAAAATGCCGCCGTCTTGCCGGTGCCCGTCTGGGCGCTGCCAATGATGTCCCGGCCCGCGAGGAGCGCGGGGATCGCCTGCTCCTGGATGGGCGTGGGCTCCTTGTAGCCCAGCTCCGCGACCGCATCGAGGAGCGCGGCCCTCAGGCCTAGTTCTGCAAACTGCATGGGGCTTTCTACCATGGGCTCCGGGGGCAAACCAAGAGCCGGTTGCGGGGAAGATCGGGTCGGGAGAGAGTCCCCGCATGCGCGCCCGGTTCCCCGGCTGGCTCCTTTCCGTCGCCCTCGCGGTCCTTGCGTCCGGTTGCCGCACCGGGGACCGACGGGGCCGCGACGCGCTGGACCAACTGAAGACCGACCGCATCGGCGTGGCGGTGGTCCTGGCGCAACACCCCGGGTTGGAACGGGTGTTGCACGCCGAGTTCGCCCGGCCCGTCAACGGGATGAAGCTCGAATGGAGCGGCGCCCCACCCTCGGGAGGCGGTGCCGCCGAGCACGAATGGGACGGACCCCGGCGTCGCCTTCTCCTCCGCGCGTCGCCGGATTTCTCGCCGGAAGACCAATTGCTCGCCGTCTTCTTCGAGATCGCCGGCGCCCGCTCGCTCCCGCTCTTCCTCGCCCTCGAGCGCGAGGTCGTCGCCGGCCGGGTCGACCGCGAGGCGTTTCCCGACGAATTGGTCCGCATCGAGCACGGCTCGGTGGTCGCGGCCAAGTCGGTCTTCCCGGCCCTGCTGCCGATTCCCCCCGCGGATCTCGACCGCCACCGGCTGTTCGCGGACTTGCTCCGGGCGCCCGACGATTTCGATGCGTTCCTGGACTGGCGGAAGTCGGAATTCGCCGGGGCCTACGCGCGCAACCGCGAGGAGGCCCTCCGCCGGTACGATGGATTGGTGGGCGCGGGTGCGGGCCGGGATCCTGCGGCCGGCGGCCGTTGACGGCCCGGTCCGACGGACTCCCGGCAGGCGCCAATGCGGCCCGGTTGGCCGTGCCCGCGAAGCGTGGTGGGTCGCGTGCCCGCGCGCGGCGCC
>WBXI01000221.1 GCA_008933025.1 Verrucomicrobiota bacterium | reverse complement strand
TTGGCTCGGGCATCACGGACCACTGCGGGTCCGCTCAGCCCTCGCCGCCTCGCCTCCACGAAAAATCCCTCGCCGCAGGACCCCTTCGTAGTTTTCAGACGGGCTCTGAGTGCCGGCGTCCGGTTCGGCCGGGCCCATGCGGCGGTGAGGCTGCCGACGCTGGACGAGTTCATGACGGCCGTCGCCGGGCGGGTGGACCTCTATTTCGATGCCAAGGCCATCGCGCCGGAAGCCTTGGCGGAAAGCGTGGCTCGCCACGGGATGGAGGCGCGGACCGTGGTCTACCAATCGGCCGAATACCTTCTGCGGTTGAAGTCGATCAATCCGCGGATCAGGGCGTTGGCGCCGCTGCGCTCGGCCGGAGACCTGGAGAAACTGGCGGCGACATTGAAGCCCCATGCGGTCGACGTCTCCTGGAACCTCCTTTCCAGGGAATTGATCGGGCGATGCCACGCGTTGGGCATCCAGGTGTTTTCGGATGCCCTCGGCCGACACGAGCGCGTGGAGGATTACCTCGAGGCCATCGACTGGGGCATCGACGTGATCCAGACGGACCATCCGCTTCGGCTGCTGCGGGCCCTCGAACTGAGGGAAGGACCGGGACGTCGGCGGTAAGCCCGGGGGTTCCGGACGCCGGGACCGGTGGCCACAAAATGCGCCTTCCAACGCCGGGGGCGCTCTGGCTTGATCCGACCCGTGATATTACCCGTGCCCAAGCATCGGGGCGTGCCTTGGCTCGCCGTGCTCCTGGTTTTGATGTGGGCCATCCGCGGGTACGCCCAGAACGCCGCGTCCACCCCGCGTCGGGTTCTCGATCTGGACGGCAAGGGCAGTTACGTCGAGTTGCCCCCCAATATCTTCGGCAAGCTGTCCGAAGCGACCGTCGAGGGCTGGGTGAAGTGGGATTCCACCGGCTATTTCCCGCGCTTTTGGAATTTCGGTGGGACCCAAGCGAGCCAGGAAGTGGGTCTCGTCGAGGATGGCACCGACCTGCTTTTCGGGTTCAGCCGTGGCTCGGGGGAGCTAGGTGGCTTCCGGGTCCTGAACTCCATCCGGCTTGGGGAGTGGTACCATGTGGCGGCCGTGTCCGGCAAAGGGGGTATGAAACTCTACCTCAACGGATCGCTCGCGGCCTTGGGAGGCTTGACCGGGAGTTTCGACACCATCACCTCCAACGTCCGCAATTGCATCGGACTCAACACATGGAAAGATGGCGGCGGCCGGCGCAACCAGGAGGCGAAGATGCAGGTGGCCGAGTTTCGCGTCTGGAGCGTGGCCCGGACGGAAGGGGAGATCCGTTCCGCCCTGAACCGGTCGTTGACGGGTTCGGAGCCCGGCCTGTTTGGCCTCTGGAATTTCGAGAACGTGGAGAATGGCCTCGCGAAGGATTCCGGGCCGAATCGTTTCCACGGCCAGATGAAAGGCAACGCCCGGACGGCGACGGCCCAACTTCCGGTTTTGCCCGAGTCCGGCCCGACCATGAGCGCGCTGGAGTTGGATGGGCATGGCAGCTACCTCGAACTGCCGCCGAACATTTTCACCAACCTGACCCAGGCCACGGTCGAGGGGTGGGTGAAGTGGTCCCGCTTCGGACACTACTCGCGCTTCTTCGATTTCGGGGCACGGGGAAACGGCATGGCGGTGAACAATCAGGACAGCGTCGCCAATCTGACGTTTCATCTCTATGCGCCCGCCAACGCAATGCACTTCGTGCGGGCCAGGGGAATCCTGCGCACCAACGAGTGGTGCCACGTGGCCGCCGTGACGGGCCCGCAGGGAATGAAGCTCTACGTCAACGGCCGGTTGGCCGCGGCCGACGGGTTTTCCGGCAGTTTCGCCGCGATCACGAAGCGCGAGGGAAGCTTCTTCGGTCACAGTGCGTGGTCCCTTCCAACGGACGCCGACGAGGATTTCCAGGGGCAAATGGGTGAGTTGCGCGTTTGGGGCGTCGCGCGAACCTAGGAGCAGATTCGTGCGGACATGGGCCGGCCGTTGACCGGGAAAGAATCCGGCTTGGCGGCGTTGTGGAACTTCAAGGACGGTACCGCGAAAGACTCCACCCCCAATGGCAACCACGGCATCCTCAGGGGCCAGGCCCGGATCGTGCCGGTGCCGCGTCCCACCTCGGACGGGGGCACGGCGCGGGTGATGTATGCCTGGAACATCCGAGGCAAAGTGATCGATTCGGACGGCAAGCCGTTGCCGCGCGTGCGCGTCCGGTTCGAGGTGGAGGGCGAGGAGGTCGGTGCTGTCTCGACCGAAGGCGAAACCGGCCAATTCTCGGCGATGTTCGGAGCCTATGCCAAATCCTGCGACGTCGAGGCACTGGCGGAAAACGGCCGGGTCGGCGGCTGGAAGCTGGGGGTTCAATTCATGGAAGCCAATTCCAGCCTGAGCGAGTGGGTCTTGGGGCCTGCCCCGGTGGTCCCCGGCTCCGTGCTTTCGTTGGATCCCAAAGCAGGGCTGAACGGTGTGGTGGTGCAGGCACTGGGAAGGCGGATGCCCGCTTCCGGCGTGGACATGGGTGCCGGCCTGCAGGATGGGATCGCGTCGACTCCGGCCGGTGGCCAGTCGGCGACCGAGTTGGGATGGGTTCCCATGCGCGCGACGCTCACGGACGAAAAGGGGGCGTTCAAGTTGGTGAATCTCAAGCCGGGCGAGTACCGGATCCGCTGCCATGTGTCCGATGGTTTCTTGGTCCACACCAACATCATCCTTGTGGGGAACGCGACGGGTGGGACGGCGCGCAACGCCGAGCCGGTCCGGTTCCAGACCGCTCCGTTCAAGAAGGGAAACTGGAAGAACTACGATTACCAACAAGGTCTGGTGCACAACGACGTCCAGCAGTCGGACTTTGATTCCGACGGCGTGATGTGGCTGGCCACGCGCGGCGGGGTCTCGCGCTACGATGGACGCGAGTTCGTCAACTTCACCAAGGAAGACGGTCTGCCGGGCAACAGCATCGGGGCCGTCTGTGCCGACACCGGCGGCGTGATGTGGTTCGGGTTCGAGGGTGCGGGCGTCGCGCGTTACGACCCATCCGCCGAGCGCAATGGCGGCCGGAAATGGGAGTCTTTCACCACCGCCAACGGATTGTTCGACAACAATGTCCACACCATCCATCGGGACCCGGCGGGCGTGGTCTGGTTTGGCGGCGAGGGTGGGGTCTCCCGCTATGACCCCGGTGCCGAGCGCGGGGGCGGCAAGGCGTGGTCCACCCTGGCCGACGCCAACGGTCTTCACCTGAGCCGTGTCATGGCCATCCTCCGCGAACCCTCCGGCGTCGTCTGGTTCGGAGGATTGTTGGGGTGGAACGACGTCGGAGGACTCGTCCGCATGGAAGGAACCAACTTCGTGCGCTTCGGGAAGGCCGATGGCATGGCGGGAAACACCGTGTGGGCGATCCACCGGGATGCCGACGGCGTGCTGTGGTTCGGGGGGGAAGGTGGCGTGACGCGCCATGATCCGAACGCGGGTCTTACGGGCAGGGCGGCTTTCCGGATCATCGGGCCCAATGAAGGATTGGCCGAAATGGTGGGCGCGATCCACCGGGACGCCGAAGGCATGATGTGGTTCGGCGGTCGAGGGCGCGGGGACCTGTGGCGCTACGACGGCAACAGCATTCTCCATTACAACGACGAGGACGGATTGAAGACCCGCGTGGCCAGCATCCGAAGTTCCCCGGATGGCGCGCTGTGGCTGGCCGGGTCCGGAGGGATCTCCCGCCATGATCCCCGGACGTTCCGCCGGGTGGGCGCCGAGGATGGCTTGGTGGAAAACCAGATTCGTCAGATCCACGGTTTTGGGGACGGGAAACTCTGGATCGGCAGCCATGAATTCGGGCTCTATCTCCAGGACGCCCGTGGACTCCGGCGTTATACCCGCAGCGACGGGTTGCCGAGCGATCGGGGCCTCGATGTCGTCCAGACCAGCGACGGTTCCATCTGGGCTACGAGTGGTGCCGGCTTGGCCCGCTACGATCCGGCGGCCGAAAAATCCGGCGGCCGCCCGTTCCATGCCATTGGAACGAACCAGATCGGGGTCGCCTTTGACTGGATGTCCCATCTCACGCCCACTCCGGATGGAGCGCTCTGGTTCCGGGCCAGCGACGAGGGTTTCGTCCGCTACAAGGATGGAAAGGGCCGCTTGTTCACGTCCGTCGATGGTTTGGGCGCCAAGCATGCCGTCTCCATGGCCCGTTCATCGGATGGCATGCTCTGGTTCGTTACCCAGCCCGGCGGCGAGCGGACCAACGTCCTCTCGCGCTACGATGGAAAAACGTTTTCCAACTTCGGCGTCACCAACGGACTCTCCGGACGCACTTTCGAAGAGGTGATACCGGCCCCGGACGGGGGGATATGGCTGCGTTATGGTTGGGACGACCGGACCCAGGAGGCCTTTGGCGTCGGCCGGTACCAGGGAAACAAATTCGAGAACTTCACCACCACGAACGGCCTGCCGGACAACAAGGTGGCGGGGATTTTTTGCGAACCCGATGGCGTCGCGTGGTTCATCATGAATGAAAACGGTGTCTGCCGGCACGACCCGCGGACCCGGAAGTTCGAGTATTTCACCACCGCGCGCGGCCGTTTGGCGCAGAACACCGTTCGCCGGATCCATCGTGGCGACGACGGATTGCTCTGGTTCGCGACCGAAGCGGGCTTCACCCGTTACGATGGCATTGCCTGGTCGTCGCTGGACGAGCGGGATGGGTTGCCCCACATCACGGTGAGCCAGATCGAACCCGGCCCGGACGGTTCGGTATGGGTTTCCACGGGCGCTGGCATCGCAAGGTTCCAGCCGCGCAAGCTGGCGTTGAAAGCCCCGCGACTCGCCGTGCAAGCCGATCGGCTCTACGAAACGCTCACCAACCTGCCATCCATCGTCGCCGGCCGCCTGGTCACGCTCCGGTTCTCGGCGATCGATTACCGGACCCGCCCGGAAAACCAGCAGTACCGATGGGCCCTGCTGCCGGGCGACGTGGCTGCCGCGCCGGCCAAAACCGATCCGAAGTGGAGCGAACCATCGCGGATGGTCCAGTATCCATGGACGGCCTCCGGGGCCGGACCGTGGACGTTCTTCGTCCAGTCGATCGACCGTGATCTGAACTACTCCGCGCCGGCGCGCGTGGCGTTCCAAGTCGTGCCGCCGTGGTTTGCCGACGCCTTCATCGTCGTGCCCTCGGGAGGCGCCCTGCTGGGTCTGGTGGCCTGGACGTTCGTCGCCCGGTCCCTGGTCATCCGGCGCAAGCGCGAGGCCGAACGACTGCGGGAACAGATGCTGGTGCAGGCGCAGGTCGCGCGCGAGTCGGTCGAGGCCAAGGCCGCCCAACTCGCGGACTCCAACGCGCAATTGCAGGCGGCCAAGGAAGCGGCGGACGCGGCGAACAAAGCCAAGAGCCTGTTCCTGGCGAACATGAGCCACGAGATCCGCACGCCGATGAACGCGATCCTCGGCTACTCGCAGATTCTCAAGCGCGACAAGGACCTGCCCGCGAAGCACCGCCAGTCGGTCGAGACCATCGAGAAGAGCGGCGACCACCTGCTGGGGATGATCAACGACATCCTCGATCTGTCGAAGATCGAGGCGGGCCGGATGGAGTTGCAGGCGTCGGACTTCGACCTGAACGACCTGATCGCGGGGATAGCGGCCATGTTCCGCATGCGTTGCGAGGAGAAGGAACTCGAACTCCACGTGGTGGCATTCACCGACGGGCCCATCCCCGTGCATGGGGACGAAGGCAAATTGCGCCAGGTGTTGATCAACCTCCTGGGCAACGCCGTGAAGTTCAGCGACGAGGGCGAGATCACGCTGAAGATCCGGCCGGTGGGCGGGGTCCTCGCGCATCGCTACCGGTTCGATGTCATCGACACCGGCCCGGGCATTTCGGAGGCGGACCAAAAGGAGATTTTCCAGCCGTTCCAGCAATCGGACGCCGGGCTGAAAAAGGGCGGGACGGGGCTCGGACTGGCCATCTCGCGGCGGTAGGTGGAACTGATGGGCGGGGAAGTGAAATTGGAATCGACGCCGGGCAAAGGCAGCCGGTTTCATTTCGAGGTCGAACTGCCCCCGGCCCAAGGCCAGGTGGTGGCCAACAAGGGCGGCGAAAACCGGGAAGTGACCCGCCTGTCGGCCGGTTGCCGGGTCAATGCGCTGGTGGTGGACGACAACCAAAACAACCGCGACGTGCTCTCGCAGTTGCTGGAGGCGATCGGTTGCAGGGTGCGCGTCGCGGAGAGCGCGGCCGAGGCGTTCGACCGCGTGAAAGAGGAGTTGCCCGACATCATCTTCATGGACATCCGCATGCCGGGCATGACCGGGGACGTGGCCACCCGCCGGATCATCGCCGAACACGGGCCGGACAAGATCAAGATCGTGGCCATCACGGCCTCGGTGCTCGAACACGAGAAGGCCGGCCACATGTCGGCCGGCTTCCATAATTTCCTGTCGAAGCCGTTCCGGTTTCCCGATGTCTGCGCGAGCCTGAAGCAGTTGCTCCGGGTGGAATTCGAATACGCCGACGAACCGGCGGCCCCAACCACGGCCGCCGCGGTGGATGTCGCGAAGTGCGCGATCCCGTCGGCGGCGTGGGTGCCCCTGAAGGAGGCGGCGGATCGCTACAGCCTGACGGGATTGAAGAAGGCCATGGAACCCATGGAGAACGACGGCGATGCCGCGGTGCGGATGGCCACGGGACACTTGAAACGGCTGGTGCAGGAAGGGGACATGGACCAGATCGGCACGTTCCTGGATCAGGTCAAAGAAAAGGGAGGCGTGAAGTGAGCGGGACGATCTTGGTGGTGGACGACATCGCAGCCAACCGGAACCTGTTGGGCGCGACGCTCGAGCCGAAAGGCTACGAGGTGCTCCTGGCTCCGAATGGCGCCGCGCGCGCGCGGCCGACCCTGATCCTGATGGACGTCAACATGCCGGAGATGGACGGGTACGAGGCGTGCCGCCAACTCAAGGGC
>WBXI01000220.1 GCA_008933025.1 Verrucomicrobiota bacterium | reverse complement strand
CCTTTCCACGGCGGAAGCTGGCCGTTGTCCGCGGTCCAGGGTCCCTGGAGGGTGATGGGGGGCGCGCCGCGGCGGGCGGCGGCGCCGAATTTGTATTGGTCCAGGAACCACTGCCTTTCCACGAGGGCGTTGGGAAGGCGCACCGAGGACTTGTCCCAGTACCCGTTCCACCATTCGCGGTGGCTCCGGTGGAGTTCCGCGAGGCCCGCGTCCAGGGCGGCGCGCACGCGCCGTCGGGCCCGTTCCGGCGGATCGTTCCCCTCGAGGGACGAAGCCACCGACCATGCGGCCCACCATTCGCCGCCGGCCTCGCGCCATTCCAGATACGCGGCGAACCGGAAACCCCGGGCACCGGTTTGGGCGAAGGACTGCCAATGGTCGCCCGCGGCGACGTCCGGGGCGGGGTAACCCAATTGAGCCAGATCCCCGGCTCCAATGCCGCCATGGGCGGCCTGCGTCACCTTGCCGCCGAAAGGAGGCGCCACCAACCGAGGTCGGATGCCGCGCCCCCGGGCCCCCTCGACACGGAGGATGCCCAGCGGCATTTCCGCGTGGACGAAGACGTGGACCTGCAATCCGCCGGCGAAGCGGACCCGCGCCGTGGCGTCGGCGAGCGACAGGGATGTGTCGCGGAACACCGCGTCGGGCGGCAACTCGAGTTCGATGCGGCCGGCCGGGATCTTGGTCGGGGCGGGACGTTCGTAGGGGGCTTCGTAGAGCCGGACCAAGTCCTTGTGCCGCCCGGCCTCGTGCCAGCGAAGCATCGTGGCGTGGCCATAATCCGGGGAATGGAATTCCGGGACGGGCGTGAGGTCCCACAGGTCCGTCCGGTCGAGCGAGATCCTGAGCGGGTGGCCATCGCCCCAGACCAACCCGCCGAGGACACCGTTGCCCAGGGGCAGTGCCTCGTCCCAGGTGGTGACCGCGTTGGTGAACTCCAAGTCGTGCCGGGACTTGGGACCAGCGGGATCCCCGCCGAGCATCCGCAGTGCGTTGGACATCGTCAGGAGGAGCCCAACCAATGCCGAGACGCGGGAAACCATGCGTCGAGCATCCGTGCGGCGGCGGGGCGTGCCAAGAATCCTTGGGAACGGTCGCGGCCCATTCCTTGGTCGCGACCGGGCAATCCATGCGGGGCGGGTGCCCCGGCATACCCGGTTTTTGGAAGGGGTGGGACGGGAAATCCGGTTGACGCCGAAACGGCCTTGGCAAAACTGTTCCCACTCCACTCATAGAATTTCGCGTCGTCGCGCTTTCGTGGCGTCGTGAAGCAATCACAAGGCGTAACAAGGGCCCATGTCTGCCGGAGGCGCGGGTCGTCCCTACAAAAACCAATCCATGAAACTAAGAACCCTGTTCTTCTCCATGGCCGCGGCATGCGGCATGGCGTTGCAGGCCCAATTCGTCGAGACGAACTGGGCACTCAGCGGTGCCGCGAGCCAGTCCAGCGACCTCAACGACACGTACACCGCGGAGAAAGCCATCGACGGAAACACCGATGGCGCCAATGGCGCCGCCTCGATCACCCACAGCGGTGGCACGGCGTTGGACAACGGCGACCCGTTCTGGGAGGTGGACCTCCAGACGCCGCGGTCGATCGGCCGGGTCCAGGTCTGGTTCCGCACCGATTGCTGCCAGAACCGCAACGATGACTTCACGCTGATCGTGATGTCGGCATCCCGGCAGGTGCTGTGGACGCAGACCTACGTGGGGCGTCCGCCGGCGAACGTGGCCTTCAACATCGCCCCGGCGGTGACCGGGCAGATCGTGCGGTTCGAACCCCAGAAACCGCTGACGACCAGCGATGGCTTTTTCTCCCTGGCCGAAGTCCAGGTGGTCGCGCCGTATTCCGGTGCCTCGATCCTGGTGACGCAGAGCCCGGCCGACGTGTCGGTGACCGAGGGCCGCTACGCGACCTTCGGGCCGGTGGCGGCGACGGCGGTCGGAGCGCCCCAGGACAAGCTGACGATCCAGTGGCAGAAGAACGGGGTCGACATCCCCGGCGCCATGGGGGCGACCTACACCACGGCGACCCTGCAGAAGACGTCGGACCAAAACACCGAGTACGGCGTGCGCTTCCTGCTGTCCGGGGTGGCGGTACCCTCGACCAAGGCCAAGCTGGGCGTGACGAAGGATCTGACCGCCCCCTTGATCGACTCGCTGGCCATGGGTGGCGGCGCGACGCTCGAGGCCACGCTGCGTTTCAACGAGGTGATGGACGCGGCCTCGGCGCAGACGGCGGGCAACTATAACTTCGGTGCCGGGGTGACGGTATCGAAGGCCGTGCTGGGCGGCGTGCTTCTCGACTCGGTCGACGGGCATCCGTACCAGAACGTGGTGCTGAGCATCGTCGGGTTGGCGCAGAACGTTCCCTACGCGCTCACGGTGAGCGGGGTGAACGACCTGGCCGGCAACACCATTTTGCCCACGCACTTCAATGGCACGACGCCGTTCTTCGAGGTCAACCTCGCGCGGACGGGCACCGCCACGCAGTCGAGCACCGGGCCCGGCGGCGACGCCTCGCACGCGATCGACGGCAACACCAACGGATTCTTCTCGAACGGCTCGGTGACCATCAACGAGTTCAGCGAGGATCCGGGTTGGTGGGAAGTGGACCTCGGTGCCACGAAGGCCATCGGACGGCTGAACATCTGGTTCCGCACCCTGACGACGGACGAGTGCCAGGCGCTCTTCAACTCCTGCAGCGTGCGCAACGACGACTTCACGATGAAGGTGCTCGACGCGAGCCGCAACGTGGTGTGGCAGCGGACCTACAGCGGTCGGCCCCCGACCCAGGTTCCCTACAACCAGGCGGTCCCGCTGAACGGGCGGTACGTGCGGTTTGAATCGCAGACGCCCCTCACCACCAGCGACGGGTTCTTCTCGCTGGCCGAAGTCGAGGTCATCGCGCCCTACGCCAACGCCTCGGTGGTGGTGACGCAGAATCCCGCGGACAAGAGCGTCTTCGAGAACCAGGTCGCGGTGCTCGGGCCCGTGGCCGCGACGGTCGACGGCGCGCCGGCGGCCAACCTGCAGTACCAATGGCAGAAGAATGGCAGCGACATTCAGGGCGCCACCTCGGCGACCTACCAGACGCCGGTGCTGTCCCTTACCGACAGCGGGTCCACGTACCGCTGCAAGGTGGTGCTCTCCGGAATCAGCGCCACCAGCACGGCGGCGACGGTCATCGTCAACAAGGACGTCACCGCGCCCACGATCCAGAGCGTGGTCGGCGACCCGACCTACACCTACGTCACGGTGGTCTTCTCCGAGGGCGTCAAGGCCGGCGACATCGCGTACTACGCGTTCGACGGCGGCTTGACCGTGAGCGAGATCAGCGTCCTGACGCCCAACTCGGTCCGCCTGACCACCAGCCCGCAGACGGCCGGCAAGCTCTACACGGTGACGATCAACAACGTCCGCGACCTGGCTGCCGGTGGCGGCAATCCGATCGCCGCGAACAGCACCCGCAGCTTCACCGCGGTGACCTCGCTGCAGGATCGCTTCGTGCGGATCGGCAATCCCGGCAATCCCAAGGACGCGACGGGTTTCGGCGCGGTCGCCAAGCCCTTCTGGATGAGCAAGTACATCCTCACCACCACCGAGTTCGCGGCCTTCCTGAATTCCGTGGCGACCTCCGTCACCAGTCCCCACGCGCTCTGGCATCCGAACATGGAGATCGATCGGACCGGCACCGACACGTATAGCTACGCGGTCCGGGCGGGCCGGGAGAAGGCGCCGGTCGCCTACCTGAGCACGATCGCCGCGATGCGTTACGCGAACTGGCTGCACAACGGCGGCACGGCGGCCAGCGACACCGAGACCGGCGTCTACACCTTCTCCGGCGAGGAAGTGTTCGGCGCGCGCGATCCCAACGCACTGTACTTCCTGCCCACCCCGGACGAGTGGTACAAGGCGGCGTATTACGATCCCACCAAGGGTGGCACCGGTTACTGGCTCTATGCCGTCCGCACGGACGAGGCGGATCCCGCCAAGCCCAACGGATTGATCGCCGAGTTGCCTCCCGGTGGCGCCCATTCGGCCAACTTCAACAACGTGGCCATCACCGCGGAGAATCCCTTCGGCGTCACCGACGTCGGGGCCTACACCGCTGCCTCCAGCTACTACGGCACCTTCGACCAGACGGGCAACCAATGGGAATGGGCCGAGCCCGCCGTGGGTGCGACCCGCGCCCGCCGGATGGGTGGTTCGCAGGGCAACAATGCCGCCCGTCTCGCCGCCACCACGGTGGCCGACAACGGGATCAATGCCGGCGGGACCAGCGTGAACCAAAGTGCGCGTCTCGCCAAAGCGGACCGCTTGGTTCTCGAGTTGGTCACCGTTGCCGATCCCAACAACCCCAACGACGTCGCCACCGGCGCGGGCAAGGTTGCCAACGTTTATCGCATCGCCAAATACCTGACCCGGAACAGCGATTTCGCCGCGTTCCTCAATGCCGTGGCGACTTCGCCCACCTACACGCATGGCGTCTGGGATTCCCGGATGCAGATCACCCGGGATGGAACGGATGCCTATAGCTACACGGTCCTGCCCGGATTCGAGAACCGTCCGGTCAACTTCGCGAGCACGGTGTCCGCCATGCGCTTCTGCAACTGGCTGCACAACGGCGGCACGGTCGGCAGCGACACCGAGACCGGTGCCTATACGTTCACCAGCGAGACGGTGTTCACGGCGCGTGATCCGAACGCCAAGTTCTTCCTGCCCACGCCGAACGAATGGTACAAGGCCGCGTATTACGATCCCACGAAGGGTGGCAGCGACTACTGGCTCTATGCCGTCCGTACGGACGAAGCGGATCCCGCCAAGCCCAACGGGTTGATCTCGGAGTTGCCTCCCGGTGGTGCGCATTCGGCCAACTTCAACAACGTTGCCGTCAGTGGCGGCAACGCCGCGGGCACGACCGACGTCGGCGCTTACACCGCGGCTTCCAGCTACTACGGCACGTTCGACCAGACGGGTGAGTTGTGGGAGTGGGCCGAACCCCTGGTGGGGGCGACCCGCGCCCGGCGCATGGGCGGTTCCCAGGGCAACAACGCGGCCCGCCTCGCGGCCACCACGGTCGCCGACAACGGGATCGATCCCGGGGGTACCAGCGTGAACCAAGGCTTCCGCGTGGCGGCCCGTGCGATCGGCGCCGTGGTCGTCTCGAAGCTCACCGCGATGACCTCGGGCGGCGGCATCAAGATCAGCTGGACCAGCACCGGCGTCCTCGAGAGCGCGCCGGCGGTCAACGGACCCTGGACACCGGTGCCCGGCGCCGCGAACGGCCAGGTCCTGCAGAACACCGGCACCAAGTTCTACCGCTTGAGCCAGTAATCGTCTTGGCCACGCCCCCCGGGGCGTCGCTTCGGCTGCACGGGGTCCCGTCGATGACGGGACCCCTTTTTCGTGGCCGGACCCCGTCAGTATTTCGGTAGCACGTGGGTGATCCCGGTATAGACCGGCATCGAATCGGGACCCGCGATCCGCGAGAGTCGCTCCAGTTCCCGGCCGAGCTCGCGCCGTTTCCCCGCCCACCGGGGAGATTCCAACAGGTTGGTCATTTCGTGGGGATCATCGGACAGATGGTACAATTCCGCCGTGAACCGGTCCGGGGTGCCGTCGCCGTTGGGGTAGCGGATCAGTTTCCATTCCGGGGTCCTGACCGCCCGGACATTGGGCGTGTAGGGGAACTGCGCCTCGAAGTTGTACTCGTAGAGGAAGGAGGTCCGCCAGGGAACCCGCTTGCCGCCGAGCAGTGGCTTCCAGGATTGGCCATGGATGCCGGGAAGCGGCTTGGCGCCGCAGAGGTCGACGATGCTGGGAGCGAGGTCGAGGTTCAGGACCATGTTGCTGACCACCGTGCCCGGACGTGCCAACGGCGGGTAACGCACCAGAAGGGGAACCCGAAGGCTCTCCTCGTAGGCGGTGCGCTTGTCCACCCGACCGTGTTCGCCGAGCACGAACCCGTTGTCGCTGGTGAAGACGATGACCGTTCGGTCGAGTTGGTTCCGTTCGCGCAGGACCGCGTGGATCCGGCCCACGCTTTCGTCCACCGACGCCAGGGTGCCAAGGTAGGCGCGGACGAACGGGCCGTACTCCTTCCGTCCATAGAGCGGGCCGCCCAATCCATGCCAGGTGGTGTAGCTCTCCGCCAGCCAGGCGGGTTTCCCGGGGGTAGCGTAATCGTCCGCATTCACCGGCCGTTCCATGGGAAAGGAATCGAAGGCGTGCTCGAAGCGCGGCTCCGGCTGGATCGGCCCGCCGTGCGGCGCCTTGTGGCCCAGCACGAGCAACCACGGACGGTCGTGCTTCCGTCCCAGCCATTCCACGGCGTGGTCCGTGACCACCGTCGTGTAGTACCCCGGGATCGTGCGCCGGGTGCCATTGATGTTGAATTCGTTGTCGAAGTAATTGCCTTGCCCGCGGTGGCTCATCCAGAAATCGAAGCCCGGCCGCGGCGCATCGTTGGTTTCGCCCATGTGCCATTTGCCGATGTACGCCGTCTCGTAGCCCGATTCCCGGAGGCGACTGGGGTAGCCGGGCAGGTCGTCCGGGTATTCGGTGAAGTTGTTCCGCACGCCGTGGGCACGCGCGTACCGGCCGCTCAGCAACGAGGCCCGGCTCGGCGAACACAGCGAGGTGGTCACGAACACGTTCGCGAACCGCACGCCCTCGGCCGCCAACCGGTCGATGTTCGGCGTCCGGAGGATCGGGTGACCGGCACAGCCCATCGCATCCCAACGCTGGTCGTCCGTCAGTATGACCAGCACGTTGGGATGGACCGCCGTGGCATGCGACGGCCCTGGCAGGGCCACGGTGGCGGCAGCGCAGAACCATGCCAGCCACCTCCCGGGGGTCCGGCTTCGCGATCGGAAATCCATGGGGAAAACCTGCCCAAATCGCGGTCGTCCGGGAAGCGTCCGCGCCGGGGGAAATTCCTGGCTTGGACAAGGCGGTTTCGAAAGCGGTGTCGCGGCCTTCCGAAGG
>WBXI01000219.1 GCA_008933025.1 Verrucomicrobiota bacterium | reverse complement strand
TTCGACGGCAACTGGGACGAAAAGATGCGCCTCGCGGGGCATCCCGCCCTGGATGCGAACTGCAAGAACCAACCCCTCCACCTCACGGCCCGGACGGGACACTTGCGCCGGGTCATCGTCCGCAACTGCGGTTCCGTCGGCTACCTGCCGCAATCGCGATTCGACAACGTGGCGGGCACGGAGGCTTTTCCGTTGTCGCTGGGCACGACGGACGAGGGGCAGGGGCCGGAGTCGGGGGACGCGGCGCCCTGGGTGGTGGAAGACTGCGAGGTCCATGGATTCCATCCGGAATACGGCGGCTACACGACGATGGTGATGGCGATCGGATCGCGCGAGGCGGGCAAGACGCCGGCGTGGGCGGCGGCGGACCGGGAGCGCCAGTTGATCGTGGTGCGGCGTTGCCAGATCCGCGGGGTGCCGGGCGGCGCGGGAATCATCGCTTTGGGCTCGGCGGGTTGCGGTCCCGGCGAACTCGACGGCGGGCGGGTGACCTATGCCGACAACCTGTTGTTGAACGCGAGCCTGGGCTTCAACACCGACTGCGGGCGGATGGTGAATTTCCGGGTGACCAACTCGATGTTCCTCGACGTGTGGTCGATCGGGAACATCGGCGCGCTGTACCCGGGCATGATGGATCGGTATCGCGTCTCCGGGAACGCGGTGCGTCTTTCCGGGCGGACGGTGTATCCCACCTACGTCAACTACGCCTGGCGCGGCGGGCGGCAGGTGACGGACCCCGGCTTGGTGCTGGGGTGGCGCGAGACGAACGAGGTCTACGGGCTCGGGTGCGGTGCGGCCGGCGAATTGCGATGGGACGGCAACTGGTTCACGACGCGGCCCCGGTCCCAGTTCGCCGGGGAGGGCATCGATCCTTCGTTTCGCCTGTTCCGGAAGTACACCGCCGCGGACACGGCGGCGGCCGGCGGTTTTGCGGACATCGCGGGCATGGAAGCCGGCGGCAACGCGTTGTCGTCGCTCGCCTGGGATTTCGCGGGCATGGCGGTCCTGCCGGGCGGCAGCCATCCGCGGTTCGGCGCCGACACGGTGCCCGAAGCGACGCGGTTGCGGACGGCGATCGAGGATTCGGCGGATGATTTCCGTCCGATCGGGACGGTGGAACGGGTGTTGCCGCGCCACGTGGTGGAGCGACGGCGGTGGCAGGCGCGACAGGGGACGGGAGGCGGTGGCAGCGCGGTGCGGACGCTCGAGGCGGACGAGCCGGTGCTGGCGGGGGCGATCGAGGTGGTCCTCGGGCAGCCGCGGTGGGATCCGCGCGGCGAACTGCGCCTCTCGGCGCGGTTGGCCATGCAGCCCACGCCGCGATTCGGCGCGGGAGGCACCGTGCCGCTCCGGGGTTCGAACCTGTGGATCGAACTCTCGGGTCCGGTCACCGCCCGGCTTTCGGGAGTCACCGACGCGCGCGGCGTCGCCGAGTTCCGCATAGCCCCGGGTTCCCTGAAGCCCGGATTGCTGCGCATGCGCGCGGTCCACGATCCCACCGCCCGGGGCGACCGCGAACCGTTCCGCGAGTACCGGTCGGCCTATGCCACCGCGACCCATCCGATCGGCACGGTGGTGTCGGTGGAGGCATTGCCCGACGTCGCCCAGGCCGGCGGGCAGCACGCGCACATGGTGTTTCGCCGCACCGGGCGCACCCTCGGGGAACTTCCCGAGCTCGAGGTCTATTTCAGGATGGCATCCGAAGCCATGCCGGCGGTCTGGGGCGAGGAGTTCGAGGTGATCGCCCCGGCCGGTACCCGGGCAAACCTCGAACGGCTCGGAAGGCTGGGAGTCGGCCGGGTGACGTTCGCCGCGGGCGACCGGACCGCGGTGCTCGACGTGGTGCCGCGCGCCGGGGCGTCCCTCCGCAACAGTCTCGTGCAGGTCCGCGTTTTGGCGGGGCCCTCGCAGCCCTACGGCACGGGCGACGCAAGCGCCACGGTCCTCGTGCACCACGGGCCGGAGTGGGCGCTGGAACTGCTGCCGTCCGCCAATTCCACGACCACCCGGATCGCGGACCTCGGGGCGCTTTCCAATTCCGGGATCCGCGTGGCGGGCCACGCCGTCGGCGTGGGCCTCGATGCCGCGGGACACGAGTCGCCGGTGTTGTGGCGGTGGCGTCTGGACGGACGCCGCTGGGAGGATGCCTCGGCGCAGGTGGCCGACTTTGGCGGGGTACGTCCCGTCGCGGTGGGGCAGCTCGACGGCCAGGGAGTCCCGGCCATCGTGGGGAACCGCGCCGGGCCGCGGGGCCCGATGCCCTGGTCCAACGCGGGGCATGCGCCCGGATGGGTTGCCGAAGCCGGCGGGGTCCGCGCGGTGACGATGAGCGAGGATGCCTCGTGGATCGTCGGCATGGCCGGGGACGGACCGTCGCGGCGCGTGGTCGCGTGGCACGGGGGCGCGCCGGCGTTGGCGGTGGTGTTGCCGGCGGGCGCCACCGAGGCCGAGGCGGTTGGGATCGACGCGGACGGGCGCGTCGTGGGCAACGCGAGGCAGGCCGGGCGCTCGGTCGCTTTCCGCACGGCGAAGATGGCGGGAGTCCCGGTCGAATGGTTGGCGCCGCTGGAAGCGGGAACCGATGCCCATGCCGCGGGTTGCGCCGCCTCGGGGATCACGGTGGGGTGGTCGGGTGCGGGTGCCAACCGACGCGCGGTGGCGTGGCACGACGGCGCCGGATCGACCCCGATCGAATTGCCGGGCGCCTCGGGTTTGCCGGAAACCATGGCCCACGCGGTGAACCGGGCGGGCGAAGTCATCGCCATGGGCGGGCGCGGAGGGCAGTTCGCGACCCCGTATCTGGCGGTGGCGGTGGTGGGCGGTGGATGGAAACCGCTCGACGACCCGCATCATGTGTCCGGGATACCGCCGGGATTCGAATGGGGGGTGCCGGTGGCCATCAACGAACAGGGGTGGGTCGCGGGCAATGGGCGATGGCAGGGTCGCGACGTGGCGTGGGTCCTGCGCCGGCAGCGGGCGCGGGCGCCTTGAGGCGGGTTGACGGGCGCGATGGGGGAGGACACCGTCCCATCATGATTTCCCCGGCAGCCCTGTGGCTTTCCCTTCTCGTGGGTTGCACCGCGGCCCTTGGCGACACGGTCGTCCTCACCCCGGTGGCCGACACCTCGCTGTTCTCGCAGAACCCGGACAACAATTACGGCGGCCTGCCGACGTTGCCGTTGGGGGGCATCAATACCGGCGCCAACGAGGGGCGGGTGCTGCTGCGGTTCAACCTCGGCGGTGCAATTCCGGCCAACGCCACGGTCACCGGTGTCTCGCTGCGCGTGGAGGTCTCCAAGGAATCGCCCGGCAGCCACGTCGAGACGATCGACATCCACCGGGTGGCGGTGTCGTGGAACGAAGGCGGGCAAAAGTCGGGCAAACACGGCGACATCGCGGCGACCGGGGAGTCCTCGTGGGTCTCGCGTTCGAAAGGAACGGCGAATTGGAAAACGCCCGGGGGACAATCCGGGACGGACTTCGTCGCGGCGGCGAGCGGTTCGTTGGCGATCGACGATCCGGGCGCGTACACGGTGTCGGCCAAGCCGGGAATGATCGCCGACGTGGCGGCATGGCTGGCCAATCCCACGCAGAACTTCGGTTGGATCCTGCGCGGTCGACCGCCGGTGGCGGCGGGCTCCGCCAAAAGGATCGCGTCCCGGGAAGGGGGCGCGGCGGCGCCGCAACTGACGGTGGAATTCACCGTGCCCGCGCCGGCGCCGCCGAAGTTCGCCTCGGCACTGGCGGTGGGGAATGATTTCGAGATCCGGTTCCGGGCCGAACCGGGACTTCTTTACGAGGTCCAGTACCAAGACGTGCTCGGTCCCGGCGTCTGGACGATGCTCAAGGCCGTTGCGGCCGGGCCCAACCCGGTGGACGCCGTGGTCGCGGATCCCAGCGTCCACGACCAGCGGTCGTATCGGTTGGCGATCACCGGCACGGCTCCATGAACGGCCTGCCGCGGGATCGGGCAATCCGATTGCGGGCCGGAGCCGACTCCCGTATCAAAGGCGCGTCCAAATGAAATCGGTTGGCAAAGGGTTGGTCTGCGTCGTGTTGCTCGTGCTCGCGGGATTTTGTTTCTCGCGGTTCCGCGTCGAATACAACCGTCCCGATCCCCGTTCGGCGCGCATCGCCGAGTCGGAGCCCGCGGCGGAAGCGCCGGCCGCCGAACCCGCCGACCCGACGGCGGTGACGAACAGCGTTTCCGAAACGAATCTTGCCGCGGTTTCAGCCACGACGACGAATGCCGCCGCTGCCGTCGGTTCGGTTGCCGGCCCGACCAACGCGTCCCCGGCCGCGTCCGCCAAGGCAAAAGCCAAGGCTTCCGCCGCCCGCGGTGCCGCGTCGTCCACGGTCATGTACCTCGCCGGCTTCGTCGTCTCCCTCCTCGGGTTGGCGGTGTTGCTGGGCTGGGAAGTCACCCAGTGGGCGGCGTCCCGCGTCACCCGCGGCATCGGCGCCGATCCCTTGCCGGCCGAGGCGGACCCGTTGTACGAGGCCGCCGAGGCGGAGTGGTCGAAGGGAAATCATCTCGATGCGATCACGATGATGCGCGACTACCTGAAGCGGAACCCCAGCCAGCAACATGTCGCGATCCGGATCGCGGAGATCTACGAGAAGGACCTGAACAATTATCTGGCCGCGGCGCTGGAATTGGAGGACGTGCTGGGCGGGCGGTTGCCGCGGGAAAAGTGGGGTTGGACCGCCATCCATCTAGCCAATCTCTATTCCGGCCGGCTCAACCAGTCGGACAAGGCGATCGCCACGCTCGAGCGTCTCGCCAACGAATACCCCGACACCGCGGCGGCCAAGAAGGCGCGCCAACGTTTGGGAATTCCCGAACCGACGGAGGCCCCGGTGGGCGAAATGGCCGCCGACGATTTGCCACCCCCTCCTCCCGAGGACCCCGGCAACCTGCCGCAGGGATTCCGTTCGAAGAAGAAGTAGCGGCGGACCGGGCGCGGGGCCGGTCCCGGGACGGTTGCTTCATGGGGCGTCGGCCTGTCCCCGGCCCGTCGTGCCGCCGAGGCGTTGCACGGCCCGTTCGCACCAGCGGCACGGGAAGTACCCGACGATTCCGAACGAACAATCGATCGCCCGCCACCAGGGGGGAATTCCCCGCAACGCGCCGAACACGAGCGCCCACGGGATCACGGCGACACAGGCGATCATGCCGAACCGGTAGAGCCATTGGTTGCGGATGGGTTCCCGCCAGGCGCCTACGAAAGCGATGGCGATCACGACGTGGCCGAAGGCGAGCCAGTCCGTGCCGTACCAGACGAACGGCGCGGTGGCATCCACCGCCTTCACCCCGGCATCGGCGTGTCGCAGCCAAGCGGCGACGAATTCGGGAACGAGACCGCCACCGCCAAAGTCAGCGCCAAGCCAGCGGGCGCCGAGGTCGAATTGCGTCCGGATGGGAATGGCGGTCAGTCCGCTCAGCACGAGTCCGGCCATCATGAATCCCGTCCAGAACCGGATCCGGCCGAGGGTGCGCGCGGATTGGGTCTCTTCGATCATCGGGGGAAGATGAGGGTTCCGGGGAATGGGTGCGAGTCCGCCGTGGGGCGTTCCGTGGACCGGGATGCCATCGACCCGCGGGCGATCCCGACGCAAGACCGGGTCGCTCGGCGGCGGGGCGGTGCACCGCACCGTGGGGACATGCGTTCGGGCCGCTTCATTGTGCCGGTGTTTGTTCGCCCATGACATCGCCCCAGTGTGCCAGAAAGGACTTCTTCCCGGCGGGCAGGAGTTGTTCGGAGTCCGCGAGCAAAGGCCGCACGCTGGTGGCCATCTGGAAGCAGACGAGAAGGAAGAGGATGGCCCAGACGCCGAACCCGCCGGAGGCGTTGGCGCCCAGAAGACGCAGGCCGCGTCCCACCAGACGGAGCCCGAATCCGGCGGCCACCAGCCAGAAGATCCAGTGGAGCGCGCCGATGAACCCGGGGGATTGGGTCGATTGGGAAAACACCCAGGCGACCGGCGCGAGGCTCAGCAGGAGGAGGCTGGCGAGTCCGTGCAGGCCGGCGAGCAGCACGAGGACGTCGCGTCCCCTCATGCGGGCACCCGACAGCGAGGCGAACACGAAGAGGCTGGGGGCGCACAGGAGCAACGCGACCATCAGGCCCAGCGAGGCCTTGAGCGGCGGGGCCCACCAGTGCGGGCCCATGGAAAACGAGGCCAGCACCAGTCCGTAGACGAGGGTGCCGACCAATCCCAACGCGAAGAGTCGCGGGGGCACCGAGTCGTCGTCCGCCGCCACCAACGACTGGGGCGTGCGGAGCAATCGGCCCAGCAACGTGGTGGGGTCGGGCACGGCGTTGACGGCGGTGGCGGTGACGGCCGAGGGCGGCAGGGGCGGGGGGAGGGGAGGGTTCATTGTGGGTGGGGTTTATTCCGGGGCCAGCAGGTGCCGCACGGCGGTACCGATGGATTCGAAGAAGTTGCCTTCCAGCGGGTGGGTGCGCAGGAATTCGACCGGCAGGTTGGGCGTGCCGAAATACGGACGGAGGATCCATCCGGCCTGGGTGCCGAGCAGGAAGTTGCCGAGCAACCACGCCAGGAGGACGCGCCGCGCCACCTGGCGATCCGGGGCGAGTCGGGAGAGCAGTTGGAACAGGCGCGCGTTCCCGGCGAATCCGGCGATCGCGATGGCGGCGACCTGGGTCGTCTGGAGGATGTAGAAGGCATGCCGGTTGGCACCGGCGTCGGCACCGAGGGCGGGAAGGCTCCAGGTCTCGAAGGCGAGGACGGGGGCGATGCCACCGAGGAAAACCGCGCTGATGGCGAAACCCGCCAGGACGCAGACCAGGGATTGGCGGAGCGTGATGGCCAAACCAAGCAACGGCGCGAGGACGGCGTTGAGAAGCGCGTTCCCCGTCGCGGTCAGCAGCAGGATCAACGGTAGCTTGACGGCCGAATACACGGCTTGCAGGGGCGATCTCCAGAGACCCACGGCCGCACCGTACAGGCCGGCGCCCACCACGATGCAGGCGAGGCTCCCGATCCAGGGTCGGACCGGCAACGCCATCCATCGGAGCAGATAGTCGGTGTCGCCGC
>WBXI01000218.1 GCA_008933025.1 Verrucomicrobiota bacterium | reverse complement strand
GTCCCCTGCCCCGGCGATTGCGCCATCACCTTCGGGGCGGGACGGGGCGCCGCGGGAATCGAACGGCCAAGTCGATGTTCCCCGGGTTCGGCGTTCGCGCGCGGGAAGCTCGGCGCGTCTTTGTCCGCCTCCAACCGGGGTGCCTTGGCCGACGGCAGGTTGGTCCGCGCGTCCGGCAGGCGATACCGCATTTCGGAAAACATGGCCTGGGCATCGCGGTCCGAACGCGGCCGGACGAAGAACGTCAGGGCGAGTGCCACGGCGCCCGCCATGGCGACCCCCCATCCGCGCCAACCGACAAGCCACCCGATCCACCGGGAGCCGGGCGTGCCTTCCCGACGCGGGTGCGGCAACGGCACCAGCGTCCCGCCCGTCGCCGCCCGCGCGATCCGTTCCCGCTGGCTCGCCGTCAATTCGGGCGCGAACTCGAGGGCATGGATCCGCGAAAGCTCGCCGGCGGCGGCCCGGATCGCCGCCACCTCTGCCGCCAGGGCTGGATCCGCGGCGATTGCCGCCTCGACCGCCGCCGCTTCGCCGGGTCCGGCTTCGCCGAGCACGTAGGCGGTGAGTTCCGGGGAATCAGGATGCAATTTCATGGTTTCCTCCCTGTTTCAGGCCCCTGTCGACCGTGACACCCGTCCTGCGAAGGGTTGGTCGATTGCCGCGAGCCGGCGTCGCAACGTCTTGATGGCGGTGTGCAGCAGGAATCCCACGTTGCCGACCGACAACGAGGTGACCGCGGCGATTTCCCCGTAGCTCATCTGCGCCTGGAATTTGAGGCGGACCACCTCGCGCTGGTTGGGTGGAAGGCCGTCGAGCAACGACATCACGGTGTCCGCCGTATCGCGGTCGGCGGCACTCGCCGCGGGGCTCGGTTCCGCCGATTCCCGCGTCTCCAACTCGAACTCGCCGAGCGGACTCATGCGGCTCTCCTTTCGGTGCAGGTCATGGGCGCGGTTCCGACACACGGTGAAGAGCCACTGTGCCAAATGTCCGTCCACCGAACCGGGCTCCTGCCCACACAGCTTCAGGAAGGTGTCCTGGACGACATCGCGCGCGGTGTCGGGATCGCCCGTCAACGACTGGGCGTACCGCAACAGGCCGGCCTCGTGCCGCTCCAGCGCGGCCCGTACCCATTCCCCGCGTTCGACGCCTCCCGGCGGGCTCATGGCAGTTCGTGGCGCTTCACTTCGAGGCGACAACGGCCAAGCCGGCGTCGCCTTAGAAAAGATCTGCAGGCCGCCCGGGATTCATGCGGACTGGATCCGCTCCAGATCGTCGGCTCGGGCCTTGCGGACTTTTTCGGTGGGCACATAGCGCTCGGCGAAGCGACGTCGGAACGCGGCGAACGTCCCGTCGCGCAAGTGCACCCGGATCTCGGCCATCACCTGGAGGAAGTAGTGGCTGTTGTGGATGCTCACCAGCCGGAGGCCAAGGATTTCGTTCACGTTGAGGAGGTGCCGGATGTAGGCACGGGTGTGGTGCCGGCATGCAAAGCACAGGCAACCCTCCTCGATCGGACCGAAATCCTCCTTCACCGCGCCGCCCTTGATCGCAAACGTGCCCCGACTGGTGAAAGCCGTCCCGTTGCGCGCCACGCGGGTGGGCAACACGCAGTCGAACATGTCGATCCCCCGCGCCACCAACTCCACCAGTTGGGCCGGGGTTCCCAACCCCATTGCATACCGTGCCTTTTCTTCCGGCAGGTGCGGCTCCGCCATCTCCACCTGCCGGAACATCTCCGGCTCGGGTTCTCCCACGCTCACCCCGCCGATGGCGTAGCCGTCGAACCCGATCGCGACGAGCTCTTCGGCGCATTTCTTCCGGAGATCGGCGTGGGTCCCGCCCTGCACGATGCCGAAGACGTATTGGCCCTCGGCCCTGGGCTGGGCACGGCATTCCGCCGCCCACCGGATGGTCCGTTTCACCGCCCTCACGACCTCCTCGCGGGGCGCCGGATGCGGCGGGCACTCGTCGAAAACCATGGCGATGTCCGATCCCAGCAACCGCTGCACCTCCATGCTTTCCTTCGGGCCGAGGAAAAGCGGACTGCCATCCAGATGACTTCGGAATTCGACCCCGTGTTCGCGGATCTTCCGGATCTTGCCGAGGCTGAAAACCTGGAACCCGCCGGAGTCGGTGAGGATCGGCCGGTGCCAGTTCATGAACCGATGCAGTCCGCCGGCCTTCTGGATGATCTCCATCCCGGGCCGGATGGAAAGGTGGTAGGTGTTGCCAAGGATGATCTGGCTGCCCATCTCCTCGAGTTCGCGGTTGTCGAGGGCCTTCACGGAAGCCTGGGTTCCGACGGGCATGAAGACGGGAGTCTCGATGGCGCCCCGCGTGGTGTGCAGGCGACCGAGGCGGGCGCGACTCGACGGATCCTTCTTGAGCAACTCGAACATTCCGGAGGGAGCTTCCGTTTCCCGGGGGATTCCCGCAAGGAAGCCGTCCGGGGACATCGCGACACCCCGCCCCGCGCGCACGCCGTCGGCGTGGGACGGCAAGGCCTTCGGAAGGCCGCGACACCGCCGCGAAAAGGGATCCGGCGCCGGGCGACGCGGTGCCTTCCCGAGGCGTCGCGCGCGGTGTCAACCAACGCATCCGGAGGGGCAGTGTCGAGATCGCACCCGCCGCCCCATCCCGCCAATCCGCGTTTGACGGACGCGCCATCCCTTGATTCTGTCCATTCCACGCCACACGTCTTTCGAGTCACACCTCCCATGCGCATTGAATCCCGACGGGAAGAAGCCTTCACACTCATCGAATTGCTGGTGGTGATCGCGATCATCGCGATCTTGGCCGGCATGCTCCTTCCGGCCCTGGCGAAAGCGAAGACCAAGTCCCAGGGCATCTTCTGCATGAACAATGGTTCGCAGATGATGAAGGCACTCCACCTGTACACCGGGGACTACAACGAGTGGCTCCCGCCAAATCCGGACGACGGCAACACCACGCCGGGCCACAACTGGTGTCCGGGCCAAGCCGGTCGCGGCGGCGCGCAGGAGTTCAACACCGAGATCCTCACCGACCGCCGGTATTCCCCGCTCGCGCCGTACATGGGTTTCACGGCCAAACCATTCAAGTGCCCCGCGGACAAGCGCACCGGCAAATACCAAGGCACGAACACCGCCCTCCGCGGCACCAGCGTGCCCGCCGCCCGGACCTTCTCGATGTCGCAAGCGGTCGGGACCAATCCCGACATCAACCAGAGTCGGGCGCCGGTGAACGGCCCCTGGCTCGACGGATCTCACAACCACACCGCGAACTCCCGCTGGTACTGCTACGGCAAGATGACGGATTTCAACCAACCGGGACCCGCGAACACCTTCGTGCTGGTCGACGAGGATGACCGCTCCCTGAACGACGGTGGATTTGCCACCATGGGGCCGCCGCCCATCGGCAAGACTTGGGACAGCTATCCCGAAGTCATGATCGACTGGCCCGGCTACTACCACAACCGGGCCTGCGGTTTCGCCTTCGCCGACGGCCATTCCGAAATCCACAAGTGGGTGGATGCACGGACGCTCCTCGGTGCCAACGTCAACCGCCAGACCCAGAAGGGCAACGTCGACATTCGTTGGATGGCCGAGCACACGTCCTATCCCACCAAGTGACCGGACCGGGCCTTGCACCGGACCGCCTTCGACAACTGCCGCCCCTCCGGCGGCAGTTTTCTTTTCCCCCGTGACCATCCGCACTCGCGCCAGCCTCGTGCTCGTGTTCGCCTGCGCGTGCTGGGCGTTCAGCTTCCCGACCATGAAGGCGCTCGAACAGGTCGGGAGACTCGCCGTTCCGGCGGCGCCCTCCTTCTTCTTCGCCGCCCTCTGCGTCGCCATCCGATTCGCGGTCACCGGTGTGATCCTCGGCGCGGGGTGCGGCGCCGGCCTTTTCCGGATCACCCGCCTCGAGTGGCTCCAAGGCGGCGGGATCGGACTCTTCGGCGGGTTGGGCTTGGTCCTGCAAATGGACGGGATGGCATACACGCTCGCGTCCACTTCCGCCTTCCTGACCCAGGGCTACTGCGTGCTGATTCCCCTGTGGCTGACCCTGCGCCATCGCCGGTTGCCATCCCCCCGGATCCTCGGCGCCTGCGCCCTCGCGCTCGCCGGTGCCGCCATCCTGGCCGGGTTCGGACGCGAAGGACTGTCGCTGGGGCGCGGCGAATGGGAGACGCTCGCCGGCAGCGTGCTCTTCGCGGGCCAGATCCTGTGGCTGGAACGCCCGCTGTTTCTCGGCAACGACAGTCGGCGTGCCACCACCGTCATGTGCCTCGTCATGGCCCTCGTTTCGCTGCCGATGGCACTCTTCACCGCGCCGCGGGCCACCGACATCCTGCTGGCCTACCACTCGCCCGCGGCCATGGAGTTGCTCGCGCTCCTTACCGTCCTCTGCACGCTCTTCACCTTTCCGCTCGCGAACCATTGGCAACCCAAGGTCTCCGCGACCCAAGCCGGCCTCCTCTATTGCACCGAACCGGTCTTCACGAGCCTGGTCACCTTGTTCTTCCCGGGCGTCATCTCCCGCGTCGTCGGCATCCGCTACGAAAACGAATCGATGACCTTCAACCTCGTCGCCGGCGGCGGACTCATCCTCGCGGCCAACGTCTGGCTCCAGTTGCGTCCCCCGGAACCCGCCGCGCCCGCGCCCGAGGCCGCCTAGCCTTTGCCGCCCGACGGCTTCCTCCACTCGACCTTGGCCGGTTCGGGCAGGCCCAGCACCCGGTAGGACGTGCGGAAATGCATTTTCGCCACCTTCGGCAACGCATCCGCACCGTGGCGTTCCACGAAGGCCCGCGCCGCCGTCTCCACCGCCGCCGACGCCCCTTTCGGCAACGGCATCCCGAAGTCCGTCTCCAGCTTCTTCAGGCGCGTCACGAACGTGTGCCGCGCGACGATCGAAGCCGCCGCCACCGCCAGGTCTTCCTCCGCCTTGTGCCGCTGCACCAACTCGAGGGTCCTCCCGGCCGCCATCAACGCCTTCTCCACCGTCGCTTTGCTCGCCGCGAATTGGTCGCTGATCGCCCGCACGGGCGGCGGATTCATCCGGTGCCGCAAACCCATCAGGTTCTCGATCACCCGCGCGTGCCCCCACGCCAGCACCCGGTTCACGCTGCCGGTGGTGCCGTGCATCCGGTTGTAGGCCTCGTTCCCGATCACCACCGAATTTGCCACGCAGCCCGGGGTTTCCTCGATGAGCTTCGCGAACTTCGCGATCTGTGCGTCGGAGGAAATGCTCTTCGAGTCGCGGATGCCCGATCCCTTCCATGCCGCCAGAACCCCGCCGTTCACGTACACCCCGGCCACGCAGAGCGGCCCGAAGAAGTCGCCTTTGCCCGACTCGTCCACGCCGATCCGAGGATCCAGCAACGCCGGATCCAGCGCCTCCTCGTATCCGAGTTTCGCCGACTGCAGCACCAACGGTTCGAGGATGAACTCCACGAACTCCCGCGTGCCCTTGCCCTGCACCACGACCTTTCCGGACTCGTAGTAGGTCACGTTGTGGTCGGGCTTCACCCCGCTGAACCGCGCGTACGGCACCTCGCGCAGTTTGTAGGATCCGTCGCGCACGACGGCCTCGAGGCGCTCCGCCTGTTCCTCGGTCAGCTTGGCCGTATGACTGGTCACCGCCGTGTCATGCGACGCCCCCACCCCCGAAGTCGAGCGCGGATTGGATCCCCGACGCCGTCGGGCGCATCGCTGCCTCGCGGGTGGCAGTGCCGCCCGTGGCCGGAAGGCGACTGACCCAGAACGAACGGATGCACCCACCGTCGTCTCCCGACTTCCCGCTTGTTTCCTCCCGCGCCCGGTCGCCTCAATGGACGGGTGAGCGCCCCCGCCTCCAACCACCGATCCCGTCCGCCCGATGCCGATGCGATCGCCGCGGCCCTGCTGGCGTGGTTTCCGACGGCGGCACGCGACATGCCGTGGCGCCGCACGCTCGATCCCTATGCCGTTTGGGTTTCGGAAATCATGCTCCAGCAGACCCAGGTCAAGACGGTCATTCCCTATTGGGAGCGCTGGATGCGCGAATTGCCCACGCCCCAAACCCTCGCCGAGGCACCCACCGACCAAGTGCTCCGGCTCTGGGAAGGTCTCGGCTACTACTCGCGGGCGAGGAACCTGCAACGGGCCGCGATCGAGATCGTCGAACGCCATCGCGGGCGGCTTCCCGACGATCCGGCGGCGTTGCTCGGGTTGCCGGGAATCGGGCGCTACACCGCGGGCGCCATCGCCTCGATCGCGTTCAATCGGCCGGAGCCAATCCTCGACGGCAACATCATCCGGGTTTTGTCCCGGATCCACGCGGTCCCGGGCGACCCCAAGGCCGGCGCGACATCCCGGCGTCTGTGGAACCTGTCCGGCGCGGTCGTGGCCGCCGCGGCCCAACTGCCGGCGGTCCGACTTCCCTCCCGCGCGCCGCTGGTTTTCTCGGGCAATTGCTCGATGGCGAACCAAGCGTTGATGGAACTCGGCGCGACCGCATGTTTCGGCACCATCCCGCGGTGCGGGGTCTGCCCGCTGCGCGACCGCTGCCGAGGCTTCCAATCCGGTGAACCCACCCGGTTTCCCCAGATCCCCGCACGCGGAGCCTCCGTTTCGAGGCGATTCGCAACCGTGCTTTGGACCCATCGCGGTCGCTGGTTGGTGCGGAAAAGGCCGCAAGGGGGACTGAATCCGGACCTGTGGGAGTTGCCCAACCTCGAGATCGGTGCCGACGCCGACGCGGACACCGCGATCGCCCGGTGGATTGGGATTCCCGCCAGCAAGCTCTCGTTCCATGGCAAACTGCGCCGCACCGTGACGACCAACCGGATCACCGAGGACCTTTTCCGCCTTCGGCATCCACCGACGTCCCGGATGCCGTCGGGAGAACTCCGCTGGGCCAAGCCGGCGGAGTTGGCCATCCTTCCCATGATGGCCAAGCACCGGGCACTGACGGAAACTTCGGAGGGTGCATGACGAAAATGTGAAGAGAGACGAGTTTGCTCTTCTTTTTTGTCCATATGTAACTAGCGTTCTAGTTACTCATGAGCAAACCGCCGCAATCGCTCGCAAATCTTCTCGCCCAGATC
>WBXI01000217.1 GCA_008933025.1 Verrucomicrobiota bacterium | reverse complement strand
CGTTCGATTGCGAGGGACGCCTCCGGCAATCGAACGCCGCCGCCGGTCTCTTGGACCTGCGCGCCGAGGCCGATGCCGTGCTGTGCGTGCCCAACCAACGGGTGCTGCAGACGCTCGACGAGCGCACCACCGCGCCCGAGGTGTTTGCCGCCGCCAACGAATTGCTCGCCCAGGGCGTGCGCGGTCTCTGGCAGATGCTCACCCGTCCCGGCCTCATCCAACTCGATTTCGCCAACCTCGAGCGTCTCCTCCGCGGACGCCATGCGGAGAGCGTGTTCGCGTCCGTCGAGGCCCGCGGCGAACACCGCGCCCGCGAGGTCGTCGAACGCCTCGCCGCCCACCCGTTCCTCGCCGGCGGCGAGGTGCTGGCCGGAAGCGATGCGGTCCTCGTCAACGTCAGCGGCGGTCCCGACCTCGCCTTCGCGGAGATCGACCGCGTCCTTGGCCAGGTCCAGCGCCTCTGCGAACAGGCCCAAGTCGTCGTGGGCACCGCCGTCGACGAAGCCTTGGCCGGACGATTGCAACTCACCGTGGTGGTCTCGCGCGGCGGTTCCGCGCCGCTGCCCGAGGCCCCGTCCGCGCCGCAACCCGATGCCGGGCGATCCCCGATTCAGTCCGACGCCTCCGAGTCGGCGGCCGGGGAATATCTCACCGGGGAAACGGGTTGGTCCCGCGCGTCGAGTCGGTTGGTCCCGCCGACGCCCGAATTGAGCGCGGCCCAGCGGGAGCAATTGATCGGCAAGAGCGGCCGCGGATTGCTCAAACGCAAGAAGGCCGTGCAGACCACGTTCAACTTCGACGTCACCAGTCGCGGTCGTTTCGACAAGACCGAGCCCACGATCCTGCACGGACAGGACCTCGACCTGCCGACTTTCCTGCGCCGCGGCATCGCCCTCAACTGAGCGGGGCGTGTGGCCGCCGTCGGGCGGCGGACCCGGTGTGCCCGTGCGCGCATCGCCTTGGGAGTGCGCTGGCAAGGCCTTCGGAAGGCCGCGACAGCGCTTTGAATACCGGCGGTGCGACGGTGGAAGGCAAGGCTGGGGGCGGGTGGCCGCGCGGAGGGGATTGGGGGGACGAGTTGGTCGCAAAACGATGTGGCGTCGCACTCCCACGCGCTCCGGGTGGGGAACCACCGCGGATGTCCCCCGCGCGAAGCGCCTTGGGAGTGCGCTGGCAAGGCCTTCGGAAGGCCGCGACAGCGCTTTGAAACCGCGCCGGCCCCAGTGAGTTGTCGTGGTGCGTCCCGAAACGCGGCTTGGCGCCGGGACCGCGGCCCCACGCCACAATTGCCGGCGCCGGCTCCACGCCCCATCCTCCGGCCGTGTCCGTTCCCCGAGGTATTTCCGCAATCGTCCGGGCATTCGTGCTCGGGATGGTTTGCCTCGCCTCGGTGGCGGCCGAGCCCAAGGAGGTCGTGGATCCCCGGCGCGAATACCTCGTCCGCTCCTGGTCCAAGGAACACGGCTTGGCCGACGACCGTGTGGTCGCCCTGCTCCAGACCCACGACGGCTATCTCTGGATCGCGTCCCCCTACGGACTGGTGCGCTTCGACGGCATCACGTTCGCGAAGTTCACCCGCGGGACGCGTGCGGACATGCCCGCCGACGATTGCCGGGCGCTTGCCGAAGACGGCGATGGGAATCTTTGGGTGGGCACGAGCGAGGGTTTGCTGCGGTGGGACGGCACCCGGTTCACCAACCTGACTGTCGAAAAAGGCTGGGGAAAAGGCCCGGTCATATCGCTTGCGCCGAGTGCCGCCGGGGGCGTTTGGGTCAGTACCAGCGATGGGGTTCGGCATGGGTCTCCGCACTCCGATCGCCCCGAGGGTATTTCCGATGTGGCGCCGGTCTGGATGATGGCCGAAGGAGCCGGTGGCACGCTGTGGATGGCCTCGGACAACTTGTTGAGGCGGGATCCCCTGACGAAGGAAAGTCGGGCGTTTCCGGTTTTGGAACGGGACAGCGGATGGGTCGCGAAATGCGTTTTGCCGATGGCCGACGACGAGGTTTCTGTTTTGGCCGTGACGGGCGGAGTCAAGGAGGCATGCATTGCCAGCTTCCGGGGCGATGCGTGGGGCAAAGTGATTCCCATTCCTTGGGGAGATATATTCTTTTCAAGAAACGCGTGGATCGTTCGCGATCGGCAGGGCCGCGTGTGGGTGCCCCACGGATCGCGCGGCCTGTTGCGCCTCCAGGAAGGCAAATGGCAACCGGTTGGCCCCCCGTGGATGGCGAACGAGGATTTCGCGCTCTGCGCCATGGAGGACCGCGAGGGCAATCTTTGGATCGGCACCGAACAGTCCGGACTCCATTGCCTCACGCCCAAGCGGCTCGTTTCGATTTCATCCAGCAATGGCTTGGCCCACGACCAGGTGCGTTCCGTATGGCCCGCCCTGGAGGGCGGCATCTGGGCCGCGACGGACAAAGGCGTGAGTCGGGTGAACCCGCAAGGCGTCGTGCTGACGAACTGGACGGCCATTGGCGGCTGCGTGCTGGAGAAAACCAAGGTGGTGGCCGAAAGCCCCGGACGCGTGCTGTGGATCGGGCGCTCCCTCGACCATCTGGGTTTTGCCAACGGGGTCGTGGAACAGCACCGGTACCCGCGCCCGCCCAACGAGCTGCCGGGCGACGAATCCGGCACCGGCTTCAACAAGGTCCGCTGTTTCCTGCCCGCCCGCGACGGCAGCCTGTGGATCGGTGTTCCCCGTGGATTGCATCGTGTCGCGGGGAAGGAGGACCGCTTCTATACCATCGCGGACGGTCTCGGGGCGGACGACGTGCGCGCCTTGGTCGAGACCCGCGACGGAACCGTGTGGGTGGGCACGGCGGGTGGCGGCCTGAGTCGGTTCACCCGCGATCCCGCGAAGCCGTTCGTCACGCTGCGCCGTGCCGACGGCCTCTCCCGCGACACCGTGTGGGCGCTGCACGAGGATTCCGCGGGCGCGCTTTGGGCGGGTACCGACGGCGGCTTGAACCGGATCCGGAACGGGACCATCGCCACCTTCGATTCCCGGCAGGGGCTTCCCGCCGACGGCGTGAACGTGATCGTGGAGGATGATTTCGGCGCCCTCTGGATCGGGCACGACCGGGGTCTGTATCGGGTGAAACGAGCCGATCTGGATGCCGTGGCCTTGGGTCGAACCAAGCGGGCCCACTGCGTCCCGTTCGGCGTGGCCGATGGCATGGTGGTGGCCGAATGCAACGGGCAGACGGCGACTCCCGCCGCGTGTCGGACCGCCGACGGCCGGTTGTGGTTCGCGACGCCGAAGGGGATCGTGCTCGTCGATCCCAAGAGCCTGCAGGAAGACGAGGTGCCCCCGGCCGTGGTCATCGAGAAAGTCATCGCGGACGAAACCGTGCTGCGCGGCGACGAGTCCGTGCCGGGGATCGGCGCGGGGCAGGGTGCCCCGATCCGGATCGGCCCGGGGCATGCCCGCTATCTGGAGTTCCGATACACCGCCAACACGTTCGTCGCGTCGGAGGCGGCCCGTTTCCGGGTTCGGCTCGAGGGATACGAGGACACGTGGCACGACGTCGGCAACCGGCGGTTGGTCCAATACGTCGGGCTGCCGCCGGGTCGCTATCGGTTTCACGTCACGGCCGGCAACCATCACGACGTCTGGAACGAGACCGGAGCGACGCTGTCGTTCGAACTCGAACCGTACCTATACCAGACGGTCGGCTTCTGGTTCGGCACCGGATCGCTGGTGGCCGTGGCACTCGCGGGACTCGCGCGCTGGCGGTTCCAGACGGTTCGTCGCAAAGCCCGGGCCCACGAGCGGGCCCTGCTGGCACGCACGCTGCACGACCATCTTGGCGCCGATCTGGCCAGCTTCCAAAGCCTCGCCGAACTCGCCCGCCGGGCCATCCCGCCAGCGAACACCTGCAACGCCTGTCCACGGCGACCGGTCGTGCGGGCCGCACGTTGCGGGACGCCATCTTCACCCTGGGCCCCGGGGAGGCCACCCTCGTGGGATTGTGCGCGCGTATCACCCAGTTCGCGGGCGACCTGCTGGCCCCGGCCGGGGTTCGATGCCGGTTCGACTGGCCTTTGCCCTTGCCCGAGATCGATCTCCACCCGGACGCGGCGTTCGAGCTCTACGTCGCCGCGCAGGAAGCGCTCGCCAACGTTGCCCGACACGCGGGCGCCCGCACCTGCACCCTCGCGCTCGTGGTCTCCGATTCGCAGCTTTCGCTTGCCATTGCCGACGATGGCAAGGGTCTGGAACCCGCGAAGGCGCCGCCCGTGGTCCCCGCGGCGGCACCTGCCGGCGGGGGAAACGGATTGAAAAACCTCCAGGCCCACGCGGCCGCTCTCGGGGGCAGCTGCCGGGTCGAATCGATTCCCGGAAAAGGCGTGACGGTCACCTTCGTGGTGCCGTTGAATGGCCTGCGAAAACCCATTCAATTCCCCGTTCCATGACCCCAACGGAAGCCCCCATCCGCGTCGCGATCGTGGAGGACAATCCCGAATGCCGCGAAGACCTGCGGGCGCTCATCGATGGAACCCCGGGATTCTCGTGTCGCGATGTCCATGCGTCGGCCGAGCTCGCGTTGGCGGCTTTGCCCGGGATTCCGCCCGACCTATACATCGTCGATCTCGATCTTCCCGGCATGGGCGGCGAGGCATTCATGCGGGCATTGCGCGAACGCGGGATCCGGTCGCGGCCGGTGGTTCTCACCGCCTACAACGATCCGGCGCGGATCGGGGCCGCGCTGGAAGCCGGGGCCTTTGGCTATCTGTTGAAGGAAACGTCGACCGCGGAACTGGTGGCGCGGTTGCGGGACGCCCATGCGGGCGGCGCCCCGATGTCTCCGGCGGTCTCGCTGATCGTGGTCCAGATTTTCCATCGGCGGGGCGAGATCGAGCGCCAACTCGGACCGCGCCTGTTCCACATCCTTCTGCTGCTCTCCACGGGCCGATTGATCGACGAGATCGCGGACGAACTTCGACTGGCACCGGGCAGCATCCGGGCCAGCCTGTCGCACATTTACGGGGCCCTGCATGTGGACACAGCGTCCCAGGCAGTCGCCCTTTTTCACGGTGCCCCGCCGCGGTGAATGGGGTCCGAATGGACCATGGCCGCGTGTCGCTGCAGTCATGATCGGCCTTTTCCTGGGTCGCACGCCGTCGGCCGGGTCGGCCGTGGAGACAGCGTCATCCGGTCCCCATCCTGACCACCCGCACAAACTCCCATCGAGACATCATTTCTCGGGCTTCCCGCGTCCTCCCTCGAAGAGTTGCACCTTGGCCGGCTTGCACTTTCCCAGGACGGCCACGGCTTCCTTCTCGTCGGCGATCCACTCCAGTTCGCTGCGTGCGATCCACATCCCCATGCGCAGGTGCTGGAAAATGTAGTACACCTTGTTCGCCTCGACGGTGAGGTTCAGCTTGTTCTCGCTCTCGGAGGTGCTGGTGAGGATGGTCTCGCCGGGTTGCCGCTCCCAGCAAAGGTAGGTGTGCGGACCGGTGGCCCCGATGGGTTTGCCCCCGTCCGTCACCGTCATGGTGATGGCGGACCCGATGGTTGCCGGGCGCATCACGTAGATGCGCCCTTTCGCGGTGTCATCGACGGTCTTCGACTGGTCCGGCATCGGGACGTATTGCCGTGCGCCGGCGCAACCGGCGAGCAACAGGGCCACTGCGGCGAACAGCGTGACGGCTAATGGTTTCATGGACATTAAAGGGGTTGCAGGGGGCTATTTCTGGGTGTTTCCGAACTCGAAAAATATCTTTTCGGGAATCCTGTCCTCCGGCTGGAACATGCCGCCGCAGCGGAAGTGCTTCATCTGCGGGGAAAGTCCTGGCCGCGACGGATAGGCCCGGACGGTATAATCGTAGCTTCCAAAGTTATGGAAGGTGCCATCCGTGTCGCCCCAGATCCTCAGCTTCAAGGGCGCGCTGCCGATCATCTCGAAGTTCGCCTCGATCTTGGTGCCGGGCTCGCTCGATTCAACCGGCACGTAATACGCCACCGTGCCCTCCGGGCCGGCTTCGGTGTTTTGTTGGGTGGAACCGTGGGGGGCCGCGCAGCCGGATGCCAACACGGCGGCGCAGAGGATGGTTGGGAATGGGTTTTTCATGGATTCGTCATCGCGGATCGGGATGTGGACCGCCCGCGCGTCTCGCGTCGGGCAGCGTGGCAAGCGGTCGATGTCTCGGGGCGACGATCACAAAGGCAGGCGGTGGTTATCGGCGGGTCTGGATGCCATATGCCCCGCCGATGCGACGCGGCCACCGTTGGCGTCCTGATGCGGGCGGGTTGCGGGTGAATGGGATTTCCGGGACAAGTGGGTAACTCCGATCCGGTTCATGCGAGCGCACGCGCTTGCAATGGCTGGAGGCTATCCCGCCGAGCCGACGAGGCGGCAAGGCAGCAATTGCTGCCTTGCCGCACCGCGCGCGCCGTCGGTCATATTCGCGTCCAGGAAGGCGATCCGTCCCGGGATGACCCACCCGGGATCGATGTGCCCTCCCATGCCATGCATCCCTGCAAGGGGCGCAGGCCTGCGGGAAAACGTCCGCCTGACCCAAGCAGACCAAACTCGATCGGATGCCCGGTGGGCATGGCCAAGGCCTGGCCATCGAGGCTCCTCGCAGGTTGAAGCGATGCGGGGTCGGTTTCGGGCGAGGACGGCGCGTGCATGGTCCCCAAATGGCATGCGCCAAACGGCAGGTTCCGTTCCCTGCGTCACCCATTGCCAATGATTGTGGAACAGTTGTGAAAAACCCGTCGGCGCCGGCTTGGCTCTTGGCCGGCGCCTCGATGCCTGGGGATTTCGGGCCGGTGGGGACGAGTCCTTGGTCCGACGCGAAGGGCCAATAGACAACGGATCGGACACCCCGAGGGAGCAGCCAAGGAAAGTAGCGCGGAACTAGGACGACCGGTGCCTGGAACCGCAGAAAACGTTGCCCGGAAGACCATCGCAGTGGTGGTTTTCAAGCCGACGGAATCGGACGAGAACCAGAGCGACGGCCGCGCAATTTTCTTTCTGTAATTTCGGCGGGCATTAGTTCGTGGATGGATTTGAGGGGACCATGCCGAGGTAGATTTTTCCGGTTTCCCATTCCTCGGAGATCTCGGCCAGGAGGGCG
>WBXI01000216.1 GCA_008933025.1 Verrucomicrobiota bacterium | reverse complement strand
CGTCGAGCGATTCCCAAAACCACGCGAAGAAAACGGAGACGGAGGGGGTGTGTCCGCTTGACAAGAAAGAGGCCATATCAGCGGTGTCGCGGCCTTCCGAAGGCCTTGCCACCGCAGTCCGAAGGCGCTCCGCGCGGGCGGAGAAATCCGTGCCGAAGCAACCCTTGGCACCCCCGCGGCCCCGCCTACTTCGCGGGGACGACGGCGTTGGTCGCCGCCTCGGTCTTCGCCGGGGCTTCGGCTTTCGCCTTTTCCTCGAGGCGTTGCTTCGCGCGGAGCTTGGCTTCGGGCGAAGCGTATTTCCCGAGGACGGAGGCGCTGTCGATGGACTCGGTCAGGTATTTCCCGATGAAGTTGTCGAGATTGCCGGCGCGGTAGTTGAAGGCGAGCAGCACCATGGCGGCGATGGCCACCCAGCGTTTCCACGGATACACCTTCTCGGCGAACGTGTCGGAGAGGTCGATGGTGGAACCCGCCGGCAGTTTGGCGATTCCGGTGAGGGAGGTGCCGAAGGGAACGTTGATCTTCGCCTTGGCGTTCACGGCCCAGCCGTTGGCGTCGAGGATGGGGCCGAGGTTGCGTTTCCGCAGCTTGATGTAGGCGAGGATGACGGAAGGCCCGGAGATCAGGACCACGAGGCCGACGAGCGCGAGCACGATCTGGGTCGGGGACTTGAACAGTCCGAGCAGGTAGGCGGCCGCGCCACCCAAGCTGCCGAAAGCGACGGACATGGCGGCGATGACCCCGACGTCGAGCTTCTTGTGTTCTTCCTTGGCCTTGTCGCCCTTGGAGGTATCCGCGACGGCCTTGTCGGCATGGGCGGCCTCGGCGGCGGCCTTGGCGAGCCGGTCGTTCGCGGCGGCGTCCGCGGCCGCGGCGCGTTTCGAGACCTGTTCCTCGATGAGGCGGACGAACTTCTTGTACGGCGAGAAGAATGCCTGCCGGATGCTGATCGGGTTCGAGAGGAGCTTGGTGATCGTGGCGTCGTAATCGAGGCCCTTGCGGTCGTAGAAAATGCCGTTGCGACCGACCATCAGGTTGTCGTCGTCGCCCTGGGAGAAGACGGCGACGATGCTCATCTTCTCGCCGGTGCCCTTGCGGATGCAGTCGACGTAGGCGAGGTAGGCGCCCGCGAGGCCCGCCATGGCGGCGTGGCGACCGGCGTCCTCGACGGCGATGCACAGGCTGCACGAACGTTGGTCGAGGAACAGCGTGCCCACCTGGAAGATGGCGGGATCGCCGCCGTCGTACAGGTCGCGGAAGTTCACGAAGTTCGTGCAGAGCAGGAACAGGTCGCGGTGGTACCGGATGAGTTTCTCGACCGAGCCGATCGCGTTGGCCTCGCCCTCGAGGGCTTTGTCCTTCGCGAGGAGCGCCGCGATGGCGGCCTGCGCGTCCGACGCGAGGATTTCGCGGATGCGGGCCAACCCGAGTTTCTCGACCGGGGCACCGGCCTTGCCGGAATTCCAGCACTCGAAGGCCCCGAGCTTGGCGGTGAGGGCGACCCAGTCGGCCTCGGCGAGGGTGTCGCGGGCGCCGAGCAACGGTTGGATGGCGGCGGTCTCGAGGGTGGCCATGGCGGCGGCCCAGGCGGGATTGACCCCGGACCGGAGCGACAACGGCCGGCCGGCGGCGATCTGCGAGATCGGGAAGCCGGCGATCTCGGACGCGGTGGCGCTGAGATCCTTGGCGCCGATGGCGAGATATTCCTTCTCCTCGCGGTTCAACGCGGTGAGCGCGCGGGCGTCGAACGCGGCCAGTCGGCAGCGGGCGAAATAGTCGTCGATCTTGGCCTTGATGGCGCGCACGGCCGCGGCGGCCGCGGCGGTGGCCGCGCCGAGGGGCAGGATCGCGGCGGCCTCGGTCTCGGCCTTCTTGTTCCACGCGTCGTGGGCGGCGAGCTCGGCGAAGAATCGGGCCACGAGGTCCGCGTTCACGCCGGGCTTGCCGGAACGGTCGGGGACGGAACCGACGGTGGCGATGGCATCGGCGATGACCGACTGCGTGGCGGCGTCCCCGGCGGAATCCGCGGGCACGACGCCGTCGCCGTTGAACAGCGTCTGGGCGAAGATGCGGGCGGTGTCGGCCACCTCGTCGAGCCCGATCTCGGCGGCGTCTTTCCGGCCGAGATTCGAGAGGATCTGGCGCGCCGCGGCGAGGATGACCTTGCCGTCGGGGGTGGCATCGTTGATCGCCGCCAGCGGCAGCGTGGGCGACCGCCGGAGCAGGCTGTCGGCATTCCTGAGCAAACCGCCGGCCCATTTGCAGGCGGCGATCAACTCCGGCGCGCGGACACGGCCATCCTTGTCGGTGTCGATCAGCGCGAGCGTCTTCTTGTCGAACTCGATGCCGGTGACGGGGCAGGCAAGCGCCACCCACAGCTTCTGGTCGAGTTGGTCGAGATTGAGAAGGTCGGCACCGGTCTCCAGTTTGACCTGATCGAATCCGCCGGCGCGAAAGAACTTCCAGGAATGGGTTGCCATTGCGGAAGGGGAATTATCGGGAACCCGAACCGCCAGCAAGTGCCAATCCCGTCCGCACGGGCGCGGGGTGCCGGCGTGGATGGGAGCTGCGCGCGGGGGGCACCCGCTCCCACGGGCCCGATGCGGCATTTCACCGCGGCGACGGGCGATCCGTATTCAGGACGCGTCGCCCGTCGGCGCGGCGGCCTCCCCGGGCCCCGCGGGGAGGGACGGTTCGGCGCGGCGTTTCATGCCGCTGAAGAGCACGTAGACGGCAGGCACGACGAGGAGGGTGAGGAACGTGCTGGAGAGCATGCCGCCGACGACGGCGATGCCCATGGGCCGGCGGCTTTCGGAACCGGCGCCGAAACCAATCGCGATGGGCAGGATGCCGGCGATGGTGGAAAACGCGGTCATGAGGATGGGGCGGAGCCGGACCAATCCGGCCTGGACCATGGCATCGACCGCGCTGGATCCGCGCTCGACCTGCTGGTTGGCGTACTCGACGAGCAGGATGGAATTCTTGGTGACGAGGCCGACGAGGAGGACGACGCCGACCTGGCTGAAGAGATTCCAGTTCATCCCGGAAAGGGGTTTCATGGCCCCGGCATTGCCGAGCGCGTGGAAGAGGAGGAGCGAGCCGAAGGCGCCGACAAGGGCGAGGGGGACGGCGAGGATGACGGTGAGCGGGTGGACGAGGCTCTCGAACTGCGCGGCCAGGGTCATGTAGACGATGACCAGGGCGAGGCCGAACACCCACCAGACCTCGGTGTTGGCGTCGCGGAGATCGCGGGCCTCGCCGCCCCAGGCGTACGAGAAGCCGGCGGGCAACTCGCGGGCGAGGAGCCCGGTGGCGAGTTCGACGACGGAGCCCATGGTGGCGTTGGCGGGCGATCCGCTGATCGTCGCGCTGCGCATGCGGCCGTAATGGTTGATGGCGTTGGCGGCCGCACCCGGCTTGCGGGAAACGAGGCTGCCCAACTGGATCAGCTCGCCCCTCGAGCTCCGGACGAAAGCCTTGTCGAGGTCCTGGGGCGTGAGGCGCGACTCCCGCTCGAGCTGGGCGATCACCTTGTATTCCTTGCCGGCCACCTTGATCCGGCTGAGGTCGAGGCCGCCGAAAAGGATCTGGAGCGTGCGGGAGATGTCCTCGACGGAGACCCCGAGGGAGGCGGCGCGCTGGCGGTCGATGTCGATGCGCAGCTCGGGCTTGTTCACCTCGAAGGAGACGCGGACGTTCTGGAGGACGTTCGAGCCCCGGGCGTCGCGCAATTGCCGGAGTTGGTTGGCGATGCCGTTGGCGGTGTGGTCGAGGGCGTCGAGGTCCTGGTTCTGGAGGATGAGTTCGAAGGGGGAGCCGAAGCCGCGGCCGATGGCCTTGGGGATGGAAGGGATGGCGATGCCGCCCTCGACGCCGGAGAGGAATTTGCCGCGAAGCCCGCCGGGTCCGTCCACGATCTCCTGCACGCTGCGGCGTGGTCCGTCCTTGAAAGTGACGAAGAGGATGCCGGAGGTGGCCTGGCCGGGACCGCTGAAGCCCGGGGCGACCATGCCGGCATAGGCGTCCACCTCGGGGATCTCGGCCATGTAGCGCTCCATCTTGCGGAGCTGCCGGTCGGTGAACTCGGCGGTCGAGCCGTTCGGCGTGAACATGAAACAGAACAGGCGTCCCTTGTCCTCGTCCGGGAGGAATTCCTTTTCCAGGGCGGCGAAGAGGGGGGCGACGGCGACGGTCGAGACGGCGCCGAGCGCGGCGACGAGCAGGAGACCGGCGGCGGCGCGGACCGGCCATGCCTGGCGGCGGAGGGGGGCCGCGACGCGTTCGGAAAGACGCACCAACGGCCGGAGGAGCCGGCCGTAGGCGGACGCCGTGCCGTCGAACAGGCGCTCGAAAAAGTTGAAGACCGCGCCGTGCCGGGCCTTGTCCACCGGCTTGAGGATCCGCGCGGCCATCGCGGGCGACAGCGTGAGCGCGACGAAGGCGGAGACCACGACCGACCCGGCGACGGCGACGGCGAACTCGACGAACAGGCGTCCGGTCTGGCCGCTCTGGAACGCGAGCGGGAGGAACACGGCGACGAGCGACGCGGTGATGGCGATGATGGCGAAGCTGATTTCGTCCATCGCCTTGCGGGCGGCCTCGAACGGGGTCAGGCCGAGTTCGACGTGCCGGTAGATGGCCTCGAGGACGACGATGGCGTCGTCGACCACCACGCCGATCGAGAGGGCCAGGGCCAGCATGGTGAGGATGTTCACCGAGTAGCCGAAGGCGTGGAGGATGGCGAAGGTGGCGACGAGCGAGACCGGGATGGCGACGGCGGGGATGAGGGTCGACCGCAGGTTGCGGAGGAAGACGAAGATGACGAAGACGACGAGGACGAAGGCGACGAGCAGCGTTTCCCAGACCTCGTTGACGGCTTTCTCGACGTAGACGGACTCGTCGTAGCTGATGCCGAGTTCGACGCCTTCCGGCAGGAGCGGGCGCAACCCGGCCATCTCGGCCTTGATGCCGCGGGCGACGCCGATGGTGTTGGCCTTGGCCTGCTTCACGATGCCGAGGAACACGGTGGGTTTGCCCCTGGAACGCGCGATGGTGCGGTAGTCCTCCACGCCCGTCTCGGCGCGGCCGATGTCCCGGAGGCGCACGAGGGTGTTGCCCTCGGTGCGGACGACGAGTTCGTCGAATTCCTCGGCGGACTTGAGTTCGCCGCGGGTGAGGATGGTCATCTCGCGGTCCATGCCCTCGACGCGGCCGGAGGGGAGTTCGACGTTTTGCTCGCGGAGGGCGCGTTGGACGTCGAGGACGGTGACGCGGCGCGCGGTCATCTTCGCGGAGTCGAGCCAGAGGCGCATCGCGAAGCGCTTCTCGCCGCCGATGATGATCGACGACACGCCCGCCACGGTCTGGAAACGGGGCTTCACCTGGCGCTCGGCCAGCGTGGTCAACTCGAGCGGCGTGTACCGGTCCGAGTTCATCGCGATCCAGATCACCGCCTGCGCGTCGGCATCCTGTTTGGCGACGACCGGTTCGAGGATGTCGGCGGGCAAGGCGCCGCGGACGCGGGAAACGCGGTCGCGGACGTCCTGGGCGGCGAGGTCGATGGCGCGGGAAAGCTCGAACTCGATGGTGATGTTGGAGACCTGTTCGCGGCTTTCGGACGTGAGGGTGCGGATGCCCTCGATGTTGTTGATGGCCTCCTCGAGGCGTTCGGTGATCTCGGTCTCGACGACCTGGGCGTTGGCGCCGGGATAGACCGTGCTGACGGAGACGATCGGCGGGTCGATGTCGGGCAACTCGCGCACGGGCAACCGCGAGAGCGAGATCATCCCGAACAGGACGAGCGAAAGGTTCAGCATCGTCGCCAGGACGGGGCGCTTGATGGAAATGCGGCTGAGGAACATGGCGTGGGCGGGACCGTCGGGTTCGCGGTCAGTCGAGGTACGGGGCGGCGGCGGCGGCGGGCGCGAGCCGGACGGGGGCGTTCGGGAAGAGCTTCTGGACGCCCTCGACGACGACCAGTTCGCCGGCCTTGAGGCCGCCGGTGACCTCGGCTTTGCCGGCGATGCGGATGCCGATGGTGACGACGCGCGGGATGGCGTTGGACTGGGGCCCCACGACGAAGACGCCGAGGGCGTCGCCGTTGTGCATCAGCGCCGGCTCGGGGATGACGAGGGCGTTCTCTCGCAGTTGGACGGTGAGGTCGAGTTTGGCGAACATGCCGGCCTTGAGGCGGCCATCGGCATTGGCGACCCGCGCCTTCACGAGCGCCGTGCGCGTGCCCGCCTCCAGTTGCGGCGAGACGAAATAGACGTCGCCCTCGAAACGGTCCTTCGGGTAGGCGTCGACCCGGAACCGGATCTTTTGGCCGGTCTGGATCTGCCCTAGGTAACGCTCGGGCACGTTCATCTCGACCTTCACGGTCTCGAGGTCGACCAGGGTGGTGAGGAGGGTGGCGCGGCTGATGACCTGCCCGGGGCTGACCTGTCGGGCACCGACGGTGCCGGCGAACGGGGCGACGACGCGGGTGTCGCGGAGTTGGCGGCGGCGGAGTTCGACGGTGGCGTCGTTCATGGCGAACGTCGCGGCGGCCTGATCGTATTCCTGCTGGGCAATGAGCTTGTCGGCCTGAAGATGCTTGGCGCGGTCGAAATTGGCGCGGGCCAACTCGCGGTTGGCCTCCGCCTCGCCGAGCGACGTGGTGAACTTCGTGTCGTCGAGTGCCACGAGGAGTTCCCCGGCCGGGACCTTGCCGCCCTCGGCGAACCGGATCTCCTTCACGACGCCGTCGGTCTCGGTCTTCACCTCGATGGATTCGTTGGCGGCGATGGATCCTACGAGGGGAACCACCTCGACGACGGCCTGCTGGCGGACGGGGACGGCGACGACCTGCACGACGAAGCCCTCGCCACGGCCGCCACCGGCGACCGGCTTGGGTTTGCAACCGACGGAGGCCGTGGCGAGGGCCGCCAGGGCGATCCAAGGCAGCGCGGGGGCGAATCGGCTCATGTATTGCAGGCATCTTGGTGGCCCGACCAAGCGCCGCGCGAGGGCAAAATAGGGACGTGCGGCGCGCGTCGGGGTGCCGAGCCCGGATGCCAAGGCAAGCTCTGCCGCGCGGAGCGCCGTGGAGCAATGGTGTTAACCAACAAGGACGAAGTTGGGATTTTTGAGGAGGCGGTTGAGGAGGACGAGAAGCTTCCGGAGGCAGGCTGTGAGAGCGACCATGGGTGGCTTGCCGCGG
>WBXI01000215.1 GCA_008933025.1 Verrucomicrobiota bacterium | reverse complement strand
TCGCCACCGTCCGGCCGTCGGGGCTGTAGACCAACCGCAGGATCGCCCCCTCGTGCGCGAACACCGCGTCCACCAGACGGTTGGATCCTTCCGCCGCGTCCGCGCCGAGCCGGTACGACCGGATGCGGTTGTCGTTGCCCCCGGTCAACAGGGTCGTGCCGTCGGGCGAGAACGCCACCGCGTTGAGCTCCTTCAACGCCTGGCCGAGGGTGTCCAGACGGTTTCCGGACGCGGTCTCGTAGATCTTGGCCGTCCGGTCGTAACCCACGCCGGCGAACACCCGTCCGTCCGGGCGGAATGCCAGGTCCATGATCGCGCCCTGCCCTCCCGCGACCGTCGCCCGCACCGTCCCGTCCTCCGGGTTCCAGAGCCGTATCCCGTAGTCGTAGCCACCGCTCGCCAACCCGCGCCCGTCGGGCGACATCGCGAGCGCGTGCACCGCGTCCTTGTGCCCCCGGTGGACCCGGCCGGGCGTTCCGTCGGCCGTCTTCCATTGCCGCACCTCGCCCCCGGTGGGATCGCCCGTCCCCGCGTACACGGAGGTTCCGTCGCGCGAAAAAACCACCGCGTGGGCGGCCCCGCCGAAGCCCGACAGGGATCGGACGACTTTCCGCGTGTCCGCGTGGACCAACTCGACGGCGTCGGATCGCGCCACCGCCAGCAGGCGGGAAGCGGGGTCGAACGCCAGGGCATTGATCGGGCGGCGCGGCGTGCCGCGGGGCTCGACGCGCGGCACGGCGACCACGCGCGACGCCGCGGCAACGGTCGGGAGCGGCGCGCCGCCGTCGATCCAGGATTTGAACAGGGCCACCTGCTCGGGCTTCAGCCGCGCGCGTTTTCCCGGCGGCATGAACTGGTTCTTGCCGGTCTTGCCCCAGCGTCCCTCGAGCGCCTGGACCAGCCGGGATTCCGCGCCCTTGCCCGCCATCACCGCCGGTCCCGATTCCCCGCCCTTGAGCAGGTCGACGGCCGATTCCAGGACCAACCCGCCCTCCGGATCCAGGGCGCCATGGCACTCGACGCAATGTTCCTGCAACAGGGGTTCCAGAACCGCGAAATCGACCGCGGCGCCGCGCGCCGCCAGAAGGTTCCACGACAGCAGCACGGCCGCGACGACACGTCGGGCAACCGGCACGGGCGATGGGGCGAGGGACCGGGACATCAATGGTTGAAAAGGAATTCCTTGCCGGCGAGCAGTGCCCAATAGATGTCCTCGAGGACCGCCCGCTTCTCGCCGGCGGGCGCCTTGTCCAACGGCGCCGCCAGACGCGACGTCTCGTCGGCCGACGGTTCCCTCGACAGCGCCCGGAGATAGGCCTGCCGAACGATTTGGCGAGCATCGGGCACTTCCCGGAGTTGGCGCGTAAGTTCGTTCGAGGGATCGGACAGCTTGGCGTTGAGGGTAGCGCCGTTGGCGATGTGGAGCATCTGGGCCACGCTCGGTTCGGCGGTGCGTTCGCATTCGCAGGTCTGGATGCGGTCGGGTTTGCCGAAGCTCTTGAGGAAGTAGCTGGCGACCTGCGAGTCCGGCAATTGCAGCGCCCGCGTGCCGGTCGGATACGCGAACTGGAAGTTGTCGCCGTTGCCGGTCGCCCGCTTGAATTCGGTCGGGACGCCGGTCACCTGCGAGTACGCGTCCAGGATGACCTCCGCCATCAGGCGCCGCGGGTAATACCGCGCGTAGAACCGGGTGTCGCCGGCGTTGGCGGCAAGCGGCTCGCTCGCGCGCTGGTAGGCCTCGCTGCGCAGGATCTCCCGCATGAGTGCCTTGAGGTCGTGGTGCTGCCGCACCAGGTAATCGGCCGCCGCCGACAGCAACGCCTCGTTGCTCGCCGGGTTGCTCACCCGCAGGTCGTCCACCCGCTCGACCAATCCCACCCCGTAGAAATTGGCCCAGACGCGGTTGACGATGGACTTCGCGAAAAACGGATTCTCCGGCGCGGTGAGCCACGCGGCCAATGCCACCCGCCGGTCGCCGGTGTCCCCCGATGGCAACGCCGCCCCGCCCAGCGGCCGCGGCGGTTGGGGCCTGCCGGTCCGCGGTTGCACCAAGTCCCCCGTGGCCGCCGCCACCAGGATCCGTTCCCCGTCGCCCGGCCCGTTCTTGGCCCGCACCCGGGCGAACAGGTTGGCCAACGCGAAATAATCGTCGTTCGTCCATTTCTCGCTCGGATGGTTGTGGCACTTCGCGCAACCCACGCTCATGCCCATGAACGCCTGGGTCGTCGTCTCGGCCATCAACCGCGGGTCGTCGTGCAACAGGAAGAAATTGCCCGCCCCGTTCTCGAACGTGCTGCCCCGGGCCGTGACCAGATCGCGCGCCACCGCGTCCCAGGGACGGTTCGACTCCACCTGCCGCCGGATCCACGCGTGGTAGGCCCGCGCCGCCGCCGGCCGCAACCGCGCGGAATTCACCAGCAACAGGTCGCTCCACTTGTAGGTCCAGTAGTCGACGAATTCGGGACGCTCCAGCAACCCCTCGATCAGCGCGTCGCGTCGTTCGGCCGACGGCGCCGTGCCACCCAGGAACCGGGCGGTCTCGGCGGGCGACGGCAGGACGCCGAGGGTGTCGAGGAACGCGCGCCGCAGGAATTCGGCGTCCGGGGCCCGGGGCGAGGGCGGCAGGTTGAGTTCCCGCAGCTTGGCGTTGATGCCGTCGTCGATGAAATTGCGCCGCGGCAGGGCGGCGAAAACCTCCGGGGAAACCGCGTTGGTATAGGGCGAGGTGACGAAGGCCACCGCGATCCGGCTCAGGTACCACGCCGATACCCCTGCCTCGCCGTGCCCGACCACTTTCACGCCGCCGGCATCGTCGACGTTGGCCACCGCCTCGTTGGCGCTGGAATACTTCGCCCACCGGGTCACGTCTTCCACCCGCCCGTCGCCGAAATGGGCGCGCACCCGCAACGCCTGGGCGTCGCCGGGGCGCAACCGGGCCTTGGCCGGCAACACCTCGAGCCGGACCATCCGGGCATCGGTTTCCCTCGGCCCCGCGGCGCCCGCCGCGATCCACCGGGCGAGGGTGTTGTATTCCGGGGAACCCACCTCGAAACGCTTGCCGCCCTTGTGCGGCACGGTTCCCGTCGCCTTCAGCAGCAAGGGACTCCGGGCGGGATCGGTCGTCGACACGCGGCGTCCGCCGGCGCTGCGGGTGATGGCCATCCAATCGGCTTCGTCGTTGTAGCCACGCAGGCTCAGGTAGAAACCGTTCTTGCCCGCCGCCGCGCCGTGGCATGCCCCCATGTTGCATCCCGACTTGGTCAGCACCGACTGCACGTGGTTGCGAAACATGGGATCCGGCGTCGCCTCGGCCGCGACCACGTCCGGGTCCGCACCGGCCGCATTCCCTCCCAGGATGCCCAGCAGCAAACCAACCACGGCAAAGGTTCGGAGACAACGCATGCGGCACTCCCCTCAGGCAAACAACTCGCGGATCGGCTGGGTCCCGAAATCCACCAGCGGGAACGGGCGTCCCTGCGGGCCCGGCAGATGGGTCTCCAGATCCAGTCCAAGGCTCCGGTAGATCGTGGCCACGATCTCGGCCGGCGTGACCGGGCGCTCCGCCGGGTAGGCGGCGATCTCGTCCGACTTCCCCACCACCCGGCCGCCCTTGGTGCCGCCGCCGGCAAAATAACAGGTCCAGCAGGCCGGCCAGTGGTCGCGCCCGCCCGTGGGGTTGATCTTCGGCGTGCGCCCGAATTCCGCCAGGTTCGCCACCAGCGTCGCGTCCAGCATCCCCCGCTGGTGCAGGTCCTCGATCAACGCGCTGTAACCCTGGTCGTACATCGGGCACACGATGTCTTTCATGCCGGCGATGCTGGTGAACGGCTTCGATCCGTGGATGTCCCAGGTGATCTCGTCGAAGACCGTGATGAAGGTGTTGATGGTGACGAAGCGCACCCCGCGTTCCACCAACCGGCGCGCCAGCAGGCAGCTCTGGCCGAAGCGCGTCATGCCGTAGCGTTCGCGCACCCGGGTGGGTTCCTTCGCCAGGTCGAAGGCCTCCCGCGCCTTCTCGCTGGTCATGAGCCGGTACGCCGCGGCCACGTTCGCGTCCATCATCCGCGCGCTCTCGCTGGCCTCGAACCGCTTCATCGTGCCCTCGACGATCGCGCGCAGTTCCCGGCGCCGTTGCAACCGCGCCTCGCCGATTTCCGGCGGCGGCAGCAGGTCGGGCACCTTGAAACCCGGTTTCGACGGATCGGCGTTGATGGAAAAGGGATCGTAGGCCTTGCCCAGGAACCCGCCGTCCTGCCCGTGGGGAAGCCCGCCCCCGGTGCTGCCCATCGGCTCCGGCAGGATGACGTGGGCCGGCAATTCGTTGCGCCGGCCGCGCAGGTATTCCAAGGCGCAGCCCGCGTGCGGCGTGTTGATGCCCCCCGAGAAAAGCCGGCCGGTCTGCAGCAACTGGTGCCCGGTGTCGTGGACCGCCGCCGCCGTGTGGTACACGGTCCGCACCAGGCTGAACTTGTCCCCGAGCTTGGCGTGCAACGGCAACAGCTCCGAAATTTGGAATTCCCCGCGGGTCGGGATCGGCTTGAACGGACCCCGCACCTCGCGCGGCGCATCCGGTTTGGGATCGAACAAATCCAGTTGGGACGGCGCCCCGAGGTTGAAGATCAGGATCGCCGAACGCCCGTTGTCCGCCGCCGGCTTCTCCCCCTCCGCGGCCGCCGCCCGGAGGGCGTTGAAGGTCGCCATCGAAAGCCCGAGGGCCCCCAGCGTGCCCACCTGCAGGAAATCGCGGCGGGTGACGCCGTCGCAGGTGGTGACGGAACCTTTCCCGGAGAGGGTGATCATGGCGGTGCAGCGGGGTAAACGACGCCGCCATTTAGACCCCCGCCGCCGGACCCGTCCACGGTCTTTCTCCGCCGCCCCCGCGTCTACCCGATGCACCCGGCGATCCGCCCGACGACCACCGGCCAGTCGTAGTCCCGCCGATAGACCTCGCATCCGCGCCGGCCGAGTTCCCGACACCCCGCCGGGTCGCCCAGCCACCGGATCACGTTTTCCCGGAATGCCACCGGGGACGTCACCGGCGTGTGGGCCACGAAATCCGCGTCCCGCAACGTCGTGCCGGTGTTGTGTCCGGTGGTCGTCACGACCGCCACCCCGTGCGCCAATCCCGCCATCAGGCTCCCGCGACGCTCGGAGGCACCGTCCTCGAACGGCAGCAACAGCAGATCCACCGCCTGCAGCATCCGCGAAGCCTCGTCGGCCGGCAGGAATCCCAGCGGCTTGAACCAAGCCCGCAACTCGCGGGAATTCCCGACGGCGGCGCGTCGCCCGCGAGGCAAAGGACCGGGCGCTCGCCCCGGGCGTGCGCCGATTTCCAGGCGTCGAGCACCCAGCCAAACTGTTTGAACACGTTCAGCGTGCCGAAGAAAGCCAGCACCCGGGTATCCGGCGCCCATCCATGGGCCGCCCGCCACCGTTCCCGATGATCCGCGGGCACGGGCACCACCGGGATGTTCGACGGCGACGGCGCGAGCAGGAACTTCGGCGCGGCCGACGGTCGACGCCGCGACCATTCCTGGATCCAACGCTCGGTCGACGTCGGCACGAAGTCCGCCACCCGCAGGATGCGGCGCCATTGCCAGAGATGGTTGAGCGAGTACCACAGCCAATGGGGACGCCACGTCCAACCCGCCCAGATCTCGTGCGCCAGCACGATCTGCCGGCGACCGTCGTCGTGCAGTCTTTCCATCAGTCCCATGAGCCGGCGATTCACGCCGCCCCGGCCGTACATGTGCGGGACATACTGCCACAACAGCACCGCATCGCGCGGGCAGGCGTCGATCGCGCGGCGCAGCGAGTCGGTGTCGCGCCAGTCGCCGACCACCGGACGGACATCGACCGACGGGATGGGGTCGGCGCCGGGCGAAGTGAGGACGGTGACGGGGCCACGGGCGGCGAGTTCGGCGGCGAGGCGCCGGGTATGATCGGCGAGACCGCCGCGAAGGGGCGGCAACAGGGCGGACAGAAGAACGACCGGGCGACTCACGGGTGCCCGGTGCATAACAGAGCCGGATCCCGGGCCACAAGCCCGGGGGCAACGGGGTCGTATCTGTACAATGGACAAGCGCCCTGCGTGGACCCCGGTCGTGCCGGAATCCGCTTTGCCCGCCGCGGCGGCCCGGACTGCCCCCACCCGACTCCACTCCAACCCGCGGGCTGCGCACCCAGCCACCCGGCCCGGTTCCACGGCCCAATGTCCAATCTACAGATACGACCCCGTTGCCGACGATCATGGGGCAAACACCTTATGGCGGCCAAATCGGCCGCTAAACAGCATGGCATCGATGAAGCATTCGAGCCGCAGCAATGGTCGCATTTCGCCCACCGTGCCACCCCCGCGATCGTCCGCGGGACATCCGAGCCGGAACGGGGCAATCCACCAAGAGGAAGCACCGGCCTGGGACCAGGCCCGCATCCCGACAAACGCCGGTGGCAGGCCGTCGCACGAGGAGATCGCCGCGGCCGCGTACCAAATCTATCTGGCGGAAGGCAGCCAACCGGGACAGGACATGCAGCACTGGCACCAGGCCGAAGCCCAACTCACCGCTACCGCACCCATGACCATGGAAGCGGACATCACGGTCACCTATGAATCCGGGTCCCTCGAAAAGAAATCCGGGAGGATGACGACGAGGGCAGTGGTCTAGTGTACTGACCGCCAATTCCGTTCCATGAAGCGCCCTGCGCGGGCCGTGGTCGTGCCGGAATCCGCTGTGCCCGCCGCGGCCGGCCCGGACTGCCCGCACCCGAGTCCAACCCGTGGGTTGCGCACCCGGCCACCCGCCCCGGTTCCACGGCCCAATGTCCAATGTACAGATACGACCCCGTTGCCGTAACAAAAAGGGCGGCCGGGTGGATTACCCGGCCGCCGTGAATCCCAAACCGAAGACCGTCAGGTCATTTCCGGAGCCATCAAGGCTTCAACCGGAAGAATCCGGCGGGAGCCGACGGGAAGAACGCGGTGGGCGACGGCGTCTCGACGTCCACGTAGGTACCCGCCAGCGTGCTGCCGGACTGCGCGGCGCCGGTCAACCACGCCACGGCTTTCGCGGGAGCGGGAGCGGCGTCGAAGTTATACCGAAGCCAACGGTGTCCGGCGGCCCTGTCATGGCGTGTTGGCGGCATGAGGTTGAGCGATCCCGGATGGCCCGGCATGGCGTCCGTTCGGGCGGACGACGATTGCCGAAGATATAGGGAGGTCCCGGG
>WBXI01000214.1 GCA_008933025.1 Verrucomicrobiota bacterium | reverse complement strand
ACCCCATTCCGGCACCCATTTCACGGTGTCGATGGCCGCCAAAGCCGACTCGCGGAAGGTCGGTTGCCCCTCGCCGCCCGGCGCGTGGTCGATGCGGATGAACCACTGGTCCACCGCCCGGAAAACGATCGGGGTCTTCGAGCGCCAGCAGTGCGGGTAGCTGTGCGTGTAATCCTCCCGCGCCGCCAACGCCCCCGTCTCCGCCAACAACGCCAGCACGGCCTCGTTCGCATCCGACCGGCCGTTCTTCGACAACACCGACTTGCCCACCAACGACTCCGGCATCTGCTCCCCGCGGGGCAGGTCGGCCGTCGTCGCCAGCAACCCCGCGTCGTCCACCGGGCAATACACCGGCAACCCGGCCTTCAGCCCCAGGTGATAATCCTCCAGACCGTGGCCGGGGGCGATGTGCACGAAACCCGTGCCCGTCGAACTCTCGACGAATCCTGCCGGATGCAACCGGCCGGTGCGCGGGCAGAACGGATGCTCGTACGACAGCGACGCCAGTTCCTCGGGCTGCGCCGTGCGGATGATCTCGTAGTTCTCCCACCCGCACTTCTGGCTGACCGCCGACAACAGCAGGTTGGCCACCAGATAGGTGTCCCCGTTGGCGTGGACGTAGGAGTAATGCAGCTCCGGGTTGAAGGCGACGGCCAGGTTCGCGGGCAACGTCCAGGGCGTCGTCGTCCAGATCAGCACGAAGGTGTTGGGCTCGCCCGCCAGGCGGAATTTCACGTACACGCTCTGGCTCACGTGGTCGTGGTATTCCACCTCGGCCTCCGCCAGGGCCGTGCGGAACGGGACGCTCCAGTACACCGGCTTCTTGCCCCGGTACACGAAACCCTGCCCCACCATGTCCGCGAACAACCGCAGTTCGTCCGCCTCGTATTGCGGCTCGAGCGTCAGGTACGGGTGCGACCAGTCGCCCAGCACGCCCAACCGCCGGAATTGGCCGCGCTGGAGATCGATGTACTTCCGCGCGTAGGCGTCGCACGCCGTGCGGATCGTCGCCGCGTCCGCGTCCCCGCGCCCCGCCGCGCGCAGTTCCTGGGTGACCTTCGATTCGATCGGCAGGCCGTGGCAGTCCCAACCCGGCACGTAGGGCACCTGGAACCCGCGCAGGGTGCGCGATTTCACCACGATGTCCTTCAGGATCTTGTTGAGCGCGGTGCCGACGTGGACGTCGCCGTTGGCGAACGGCGGGCCGTCGTGGAGGACGAAGCGCGGTGCGCCGGCCCGGGCCGCCTGAATGCGGTCGTAAAGGCGGCCTTCCTCCCAGCGTGCGAGCCGCTGCGGCTCCCGCTGCACGAGGTTGGCCTGCATCGGGAACTGCGTCTGCGGCAGGTTGAGCGTGTTCTTGTATTCCATCGGCGACCCCATAGGGAGCGGGGACGCTACCGGCCACGCCCCGCCCGGGCAAGGGACTGTCGGCCACCCCCGCGCCGCGCCCGTTGCCCCACGGGCAATGGCACCGGGGAGACGCACCCGTGTGGCCGCGACCCGCGATCAAGGGAGCCAGCCCGGGGCACGCGCCGCCCACCGCGGCTTGGCCCCGGCATGCCGTGCCTTTACCGTGCCCGCACGCCATGAACGACGCCCGTCCCCGCGAACACTTCCGCCACTGCCCGCGCTGCGCCGCGGCGCTTCCGGAAGCCGGTCGGCCCAATGCCATCGAATGCGCGGCCTGCGGTTTCCTGTACTTCTTCAACCCCACCGTCGCCACCGCGGCCTTCGTGCGCCGCGCCGACGGCCGATGCCTCTTCATCCGGCGCGGCCGCGAACCCGGTCTCGGCCTTCTGGCACCGCCGGGCGGCTTCGTCGACGGGGGCGAAACCGCCGAGATCGCCGTGGCGCGGGAAATCCGCGAGGAAGTGGGACTGGGGTTGGCCGACGTCGCGTTCCTCTGTTCGCAGGTGAACGACTACCGTTACCACGGCGTGAACTATCCCGTGCTCGACCTGTTCTTCACCGCGCGGGCCTTGTCGACCGAAGCCATCGCGCAACCCGGCGAGGTCGCGGGCCTCGAATGGCTCGATCCGCTCGGGGTGGACCCACGGTCGATGGCCTTTCCCTCGATGCAGGCGGCCTTGCGCGCCTTGCAGGCAAAGGACGGCGCCGGGACACGGGCGTCCGCGTAGCCGCCGCATGGCGCCGGTGGACCCAACGAGGCCGCGTCCGGCGCTTCGCCCCGGCGGCAACCCGGGAACCATGCGGCGAGAGGGCGCTTGTCGGCCGGTTTCACCCGCCGAACGCCGCGGTCGATTCCCGCCTGCATCGTTCCGTCTACGGCACCCGCAGCAACTCGGCCTCGGTCCAGGAATCCTCGCGCTTGGCGGTCGCGGCCCGGACCGCCTTCACCGTGGCCGCCGTCACCGGCGCCACCGTGTGGCCCCATTCGCGGCGGATGTAGGTCAGCGCGTCGGCAATCTGCTGGTCGTCCAACGCCTCTCCCAGCGCGGGCATGTTCAATTCCCATTTGCGCCCCTTCACCGTCACCGGGTCGCGCAACCCGTGCAGCGCGATGCGCACGTTGCGTTGTTCGGATCCCAGGACCCACTCCGAGTCGCGCAACGGGGGCGCCAATCCTTCCTGGCCGTTGCCATGGGGTTGGTGGCAGGCGCCGCACACGACCGCGTACAAATCCTTGCCGCGCGTGAAGCTGGCTTCTTCGTCCGCCGAAAGTTTCGTCGCCACCGGCAACGGCGCGGGCGCGGCCTTGCCGTCGCCTTCCCAGCCCACCAACGGTTCCAGCCGCTGCACCCGTGCCCGCACTTCCTGCGGGTCGGCGAGTTTCAGCGCCGCCCAACCCACCGGTTGCGCCGCGAACCGGAACCCACGGACCGCCGGTGCCGGGCGTCCCTTCGTCGCCACCGGGACGATCGACAACAACCCGTCGAGCATCGCCAGTTGCTGCCAATCGCCCGCGCGACGGTTGCCCGCCAGATGGAGCAGGTGTTCGACCCGGTCGATCTTGCCTTCCACGGCCACGCATTCCGCGAGGCGCCGCACCAATCCCGCATGCTCCTTCTTGTCGGGCCCGCACACCGGATCCGCCACCAGGCCCTCGAGGAACTCGAGTTCGCGACCCCCGAGCCCGCTCGCCACCGCGTCGTACCGCAGCGGGCTCGCCGGACTGTTCATCAACAGCACCCGCAGGATCGTGTCCGCCGCCTGCGTCTTCAACGCCGTCATGGTCAGGAACAATTGCACCTGCTCCGCGCCCGGCAGGAATCCCGCGCGCCGCAACAGGACCAGCGACGCTTCCTGCCGCGTCGGCCCCTGCAGGAACGGCTCGATCAATCGCAGCGCGGCCACCCGCACCTTCGTCGACGGGTCCTGCACCGCCCGGTCCAGCGTCGGGAGATCGACCTGACCGATGCCTTCCAGCGTCCACAGCGCGTGCAACCGGCCGGGCGCCGACGGGTTTTTCTCGGGCAAGACCAACCCGCGGAGACGCGGGGCGACCGACGCGTCCCGGCGTTCGACCAGCATCTGCTGGGCGCGGTCGCGCCACCAACCGTTGGGATGCGACAGCAACGCCAGCAATTCGTCGGTGCCGGGCAGTTCCGCCGCCACCGTCTTGGCGCGCGGGCGCCGGGTGTCGACGATCCGGTAGATGCGCCCGAGGTTCACCGGCACCTGGAGGTTCCGGGACTCGACCTGCTTGCGCAGGTAGGAGGTCAGGTAGATGCGGTGCTGGATGAGGCCGCGGGCGATGTCGACGACGTAGAGGCATCCATCGGGACCGTTGAGGAGATTGACCGGGCGGAACCGTTCGTCGGTCGAGGCGAGGAATTCGCCGCCGGGAACCGCGTTGGTCGCGGAGAGGACGCCGTCGCGTTCGACGATGCGTTCGCGGCGGACGAAGTTGCCGGTGGGTTCGCAGAAGAACACGTCGCCGCGGTATTCCTCCGGGAATTGGTCGCCGCGATACACCGCGGGGCCGCAGGCGCCGGTGAACGTCGCCAAGCGGCCGTCCTCGCGCAATTGGCCGGGCTGGTAGCCGCGGTTGACGCCGGGGTTCACCCGGACCGGGAACACGCGCTGGTCGCGCTCGAGTTGCACGTTCGCCCCGTAGGGCTGGCGCAGGTTCGGGTTGCGGTCGAGGTACTCGGACGGGACGAGGTCGCCCCGGAGCGCGTCGCTGTTCGAATTGTGATAAAGGCGGCCGGCGTCGTCCTGCGAAAGCCCCCATTGCCCGCGGAAGATCGTCGGGCGCCGCAACCAGTTCGTGCCCCCGTTCCACCGGAGCCGCACCGTGTGGTTCGCCGAATAGATCCAGTTGTCCATGGCCCAGGTCGGGCTGTTGCTGGCGTGCTCCGGATTCGCCTTCTCGCCGAGTTTCGGGTCGTCCTGCGTCGCGTAATCGTCCGCCACCACTTCCTTCGCGTCGCAGACCCCGTCGCCGTCCCGGTCGTGGGCGAACCACAACCGCGGAGGTTCCGCCACCAAGGCCCCGTCCCCCAGCAACATCACCGACCGCGGCATTACCAAACCGCCGAGGAACACCGTGCGCCGGTCCATGCGGCCGTCGCCGTCGGTGTCGGTCAGGATGACGATGTTGCCGCTGGGAACGCGTTCGCCGGCGGCATCCGGCGTGGGCATGTAGCCGTTCATTTCCACGACCCACAGGCGTCCCCGGTGATCGAACTGCGCGGACACGGGCGTGGTCACCAGCGGTTCCGCGGCCACGATTTCGGCGGCGAATCCCGGCGGCAGCCGGAAGGTCTTGATCTGGTCCTCGGGCGACAGCACCGGGGCCGGCGGGATGAGATGGGCCGGGACCCGCTCGGCCTGGACTTCCCCGGCATGGTCGCCGTTCTGGGCCAGCACGGGAACCGCCGCGAGGGCGAGGAGTAGGATCGGACGAATCATCATGCGGTGCGCGCGGGCCGACGACCGGACCGAAACCGGGATTCAAACCGACCGTGGGGAACGCCCCGTCTAGGTAGCGGCGAACCCCGGCAACGCCAAGCCGCGAAATGACGCGCCCGCCGCCGCCCGTAACCGCGGAGCCGCGACCCGGTCTCCATGCCGGATGAAGCCAGCTTTCCTCTCGCTCGGGATTGTCGCCTTGGCGGTGCCACTCCTCCAGGCAGCCGGTCCGGCACCCGCCCGTCCGGAAGAACTCTTTCGCACCGACCGCATCTGGGACGTCCGGCTCAGCTTCACGCCCGAGCAGTGGAAGGGAATCGAACCCATCCGCGGCGAGGCCCACGGCCCGTTCGGCGGCGGACGTCCGGGCGGCGGACCCGGCGGTGGCGGCCGTGGATTCGGCCCGGGCATGTTCCTGGCCCCGGTCTGGATGTCCGAGGGCGATGCCGACAAGAACGGCCAGTTGAGCGCCGCGGAATTCGAGGCGCTCGGGGAAAAATGGTTCTCGAAGTGGGACAAACAGAACGCCGGCAAACTGACCGAGGAACAGTTTCGCGACGGTCTGAACGACACCGCCAGACCCGGCGGGCGCGGACCCGGTGGCCCGGGCGGGCGGGGAGGATTCCAACCCGCCAAGCCCATCAAGGGCTTCGTCGCCGCGCGCCATGCGTCGGTCGCCAAACAACTCCAGGACCCGACCGCCGGCGAGCATTTCCAGGCCGGCTTCGGTCCCGGCGGACCGGGCGGCCCGGGCGGCGGCGGGGAGGAATCGTTCCTCCAGGGCCGCGACGGAAAGCGCAACGGGCTGAGTTCCGCCCAGGGCATCGAGTTCCGCTACGTCCATGCCGACCTCGCCTTCGAGGGGACCCTGCTGAAAGACGTCGCCGTCCGCTACAAGGGCAATGGCACCTACATGCAGTCCCAGGGCGGCCTCAAACGATCGTTCAAGATCGATCTCAACGAATTCACCCGGGGCCAGAAGCTGGCGTCGCAGTCGAAGCTCAACCTCCACAACAACGTCACCGACGCCAGTTGGATGAACGAAACCCTCGCGTACCGGTTGTTTCGCGACGCCGGCGTGCCCGCCCCGCGCACGGGGTTTGCCCGCGTCTACCTCTCCGTTCCCGGCGCCCATACCAACGCCTATGCCGGCCTCTATTCGGTCGTCGAGAACATCGACACGCACTTCGTCGAGGCCCGTTACAAGACCAAGAAGGGCGCGGTCCTCAAACCCGTCACCAACCGCCTCTTCGAGTATCTCGGCGAGGATTGGGCCAAGTACCGGCAGGCCTACGACGCCAAAACCGAGCTGTCCGGGCCGCAGATCCGGCGCGTGATCGACTTCGCCAAACTCGTCGGCGAGTCCGACGACTCCGCGTTCGAGGCGCGGGTCGGCGACTTCCTCGACCTCCAGGAATTCGCGGACTTCATGGCCGTCACCGTCTGGATCTCGACGATGGATAGCATCCTGTCGATGGGCCAAAACTTCGCGGTCTATCTGAACCCGAAGACCGACCGCTTCGAGTTCATCCCCTGGGATCTCGACCATGCGTTCGGTCAATTCGGGATGCAGGGGACCCAGGAACAACGGGAAAACCTGAGCATCCGCGAGCCCTGGACCCGGGACATCAAGTTCCTCCGGCGGGTGATGAAGGTGGAGGCGTTCAAGAAGCTCTATACGGCGCGGCTCCAAACGCTCCAGGACCAACTCGCCCGGCCCGAGCGTTTGGGCCAACAGGTCGACGAACTGGCCGGGGTCCTCGAACCCGCCGTGCGCGAGGAAGGCGCCGAGAAGCTCGAACGCTTCAGGCAGGTCGTGGCCGGCCACGCCGTCGAACCCTCCCGTTTTGGCGGACCCGGCGGACCCGGGGGGCCGGGAGGGGGGCGCCGGGGCGGGCCGGGCGGGTTTGGTCCCGGCAATTTCCTCGCGTCCGCATTCGTCCGTCAGATGGATGCCGACAACGACGGCGTGGTGACCCATGCGGAATTCGGCGCGAAGACAAAGCAATGGTTCAAACTGTGGAACGCCTCGAATTCGGGCCAGTTGACCGCCGACGAATTGCGCCAGGGTCTCAACGACTCTTTTTCCCCGGGCCGCGGCGGCCCGCCGCCGCAGCCCTGAGCCGAACCCACCCGACGACGACACCCCGTCGCTTGGCGACGAGCCCCACCGTCCAGCGTGGCCACGCCCGGTTTCATAGCGGTGTCGCGGCCTTCCGAAGGCCTTGCCACCGCAGTCCGAAGGCGCTCCGCGCGGAAGACAGGCCTCGGCGGTTTCCCCGCGCGAAGCGCCGTCGGAGTGCGGAGGGTAGGAGCGTCAGCGACGCCCACTCCGCTGATATGGCCTCTTTCTTGTCAAGCGGGCACACCTCCTCCGTCTCCGTTTTCTTCGCGTGGT
>WBXI01000213.1 GCA_008933025.1 Verrucomicrobiota bacterium | reverse complement strand
CCAACCGCGAGATCCAGAGCCTCCGCTGAACCGCGGTCTCCCGCACCCGCGTCCCAAGTCCCGGATCCACCGGGCCCGCGACCCCGGATCGGCTCCGGGACGGGCCCCACCCACCGGAGCGCGATGTCCCGGGCGGCCGCCCCGCCGCCAAGGCGACGCGACGCGGTCGCGGTGGGCACTCGCCGGGGACATGCACCGTGCCCCCCTCCAAAGTCTACCCGGGGATTCTTGGAAAACATGGATTCCCGCCAACGCCTCGGATACCGGGGAGAGGTGATGATCCAAGGAGACTTGGCGCGCCCGCGGGGTTTGCGGCAGGCCCCGGGCGACCCGAACGGGCCCGTGCCCGTCCGGGCCGATGCGCCATGGGCCGGATGTTCCCCGTGGGGAACGCCCGTCCACGCCCTCCCCATCCCATCGCCCTTCCCGGCGATGCACGGCATCCCTCGGGAAACCCTGCGAAAGACCTCACTTTCGCGGCGGATTCCCACCACCGAAACGAACAACCCGACCCCAACCGATGAACCCTTCGCGATCCCAAAACCCGTTCCCCGCGTGGCCCGGCCACGGGGGACGCGTCTTCGCCCGCCTGGTTGAACTGATCCTGCTCGTCGCGGGCCTCTCCGCGGGAATCGCCCGCGCCCAGATGGCCTTGTACCCGGCCAACTCGACGATCGAGACGGGGAGCTCGCGCCAGTTCACCGCCTACGTCCCGCTCTCGCCCAACACGGTCACTTGGACCGTGAACGGCATCCCCGGCGGCAATGCCGCCTATGGCACGATCGGCACCGGCGGCCTCTACCAAGCCCCCGCAACCGCGCCCACCAACAATGTCGTCACCGTCAGGATCCAGAGCACGGCGTATCCCGCGCAGTCCACCAGCACCTCGATCACCGTCACCCGTCCCTATCCGTGGCTCTGGAGCACCTATCCCTCGACCCTCCAGACCGGCAGTTACCAGGTGAGTTTCAACGGGGCGAATTTCGCGCCCGATTCCCAGGCGCTGGCCAACGGGGTTCCCGTCGCCACCACCTATAGTTCGTCCACGAAACTGGTCGTGAAAGGCACCGTGGCCTCGGCCGGCAGCCTCGAGTTCTCCGTGCGCCAACCCGGGCCCGGGAGCGTCACCGGCAACACGGTGTCCGTGGCGGTCACCGTCCCGACCATTGCCATCGCCCTGTCGCCGACGTCCGCCGGCATCGCCCTCGGCGCCTCGCGCTCTTTCGCCGCCACCGTCTCCGGCACCGCCAACACCGCGGTCCTGTGGTCCGTCAACGGCATCGCCGGCGGCAACGCCACCGTCGGCACCGTGTCTTCGTCCGGGACTTATACCGCGCCCGCCGCCATGCCGGCCTCGCCCACGGTCACCCTCGCCGCCGCCGCCGCCGCCAATCCGGCCGTCACCGCATCGGCCGCCGTCACCCTGACCCTGCCCCCGGTCACCGTCGCCGTGTCGCCCGCGTCGGCCAGCGTCACCCTCGCGACTTCCCGGTCGTTCTCGGCCACCGTTTCCGGCACCGCCAACACCGCGGTCCTGTGGTCCGTCAACGGCGTCGCCGGCGGCAATGCCACCCTCGGCACCGTGTCGTCGTCCGGGACTTATACCGCGCCCGCCGCCATGCCCGCGTCGGTCACCGTGGCCATTGCCGCGACCTCCATCGCCGTTCTTTCCGTCTCAGGCCAAGCGGCGGTGACGCTGGTCCCGCCCCCCATCGCGGTCGCCGTGGTCCCGGCGTCGGCCAACGTCCGGCTCGGCCAGTTCCAGGCCTTCGCCGCCACCGTCTCCGGCACCGCCACCACCGCGGTGCTATGGTCCGTCAACGGCGTCGCCGGCGGCAACGCCACCGTCGGCACCATCGATGCCTTCGGCAACTACGCGGCGCCCGCCGCCATGCCATCCCCGTCCACGGTCGCCGTCCGCGCCACTTCCGCCGCCAACCCCGCCGCCACCGGCCAGGCCGTCGTCGCGCTCGCCCCCGCGCCTTTCCCCCAGGTCTGGCTGGCCGGCGCCCGGTTCCTCGACCAGTCCTCGTTCGGCCCCAATCCCGCCTCCCTCGCCCGCGTCCAGCAACTCGGCATCCAGGCCTATCTCGACGAACAGTTCGCCCTACCCGAAAACCCCATCCCCGTCCCGTCCGACAATTCCATGGGCCCCCTGCGGAACTGGATGCTCTACCATTACTCGTCCGCGCCCGACCAACTCCGCCAGCGGGTCGCCTACGCGCTCTCCCAGATCATCGTCACTTCCGCGAACAAGTTGGTCTATGCCGACGAGGTCCTCCCCTGGCTGCGCTTGCTGGACCAACACGCGTTCGGGAACTACCGCACCCTCCTGCGCGAGGTCGCCGTCAGCCCCTCCATGGGCAAATACCTGGATCTCGCCAATTCCCTGAAACCCGGACTCGCCGGCGGCGCCAACGAGAATTTCGCGCGCGAGGTCATGCAACTGCTCACCATCGGCCTCTGGCGGCTGAATCCCGACGGCACCCAGCAGCTCGATGCCAACGGGAATCCCATCCCGACCTATGACCAGACCACCGTCCAGCAGGCCGCGCTCGCCCTCACCGGCTGGACTTATGCCACAGCGCCCGGCGCCACCCCGCGTGCCGTCAACTGGGAGTATTTCGGCGCCCCCATGGAACCCCGTCCCGCGAACCACGATGCTTCCGCGAAATCCGTCCTCGGGCAGTCGATTCCCGCCGGCCAGACCGTCGACCAGGACCTGGATTCGCTGCTCGACATCCTGGTGCGGCATCCCAACGCCGCCCCCTTCGTTTCCGTCCGCCTCATCCGCGCCCTCGTCACCAGCAACCCCACCCCGGGTTATGTGCGGCGGGTCGCCACCGTGTTTGCCGACAACGGCAACGGCGTCCGGGGCGACCTCCATGCGGTGGTCCAGGCCATCCTGCTGGATCCGGAAGCCCGCGACGACGCGCCGCCCCCGGATTTCGGCAGGGTGAAGGAACCTATACTCCAGACCTGCGGGCTGCTCCGGGCCCTGAACGGCCAGTTCACGGCCGGCCAACAGGTCACCTATCTCTACGATTACATGGCGCAGTCCATCCTGACCCCGCCGTCGGTGTTCGGTTGGTACTCGCCGCTTTACCACGTGCCCCGCAGCCCGCTGTTCGGCCCGGAGTTCCAGATCTATTCGCCCACCGAGGCCGCGCTCCGCGGGAATTTCCTCTTCTCGGCCATCAATTATCCGGCGTCCGACATGGTGGTCGACCTCTCCCCATTCCAGCCCTATGGCAACGACATGCCCGGGCTCGTCGAGGCCGCCAACCAGGTGCTCCTCCACGGACGCATGCCGGCCGCCATGAAGACGGCGCTCATTGCCGCCGCCACGCCGGGCTACGACGCACGGACGCGGATCGAGACCGTCCTCTACCTCACCGCCCTCAGCGGGCAATACGCGGTCCAATACTGAACCGAGAACCCGAGCCAAACTAACCCCCGTATCCCAGGAGCATTTCCCATGAACGATTTCCAGATCTCCCGCCGCCGGATGATTGCCGGACTCGGTGCCACCGCGTTCCTCGCGCGCTTGGGCCGCATCAACGCGCTCGCCCAAGCGGGCTTCCCCGACTACAAGGCGCTCGTCTGCGTCTTCCTCTCGGGCGGCAACGACGGCCACAACACCGTCATCCCGCTCGCCCAGTCGGAGTTCGACGCCTACAAGGCCGCCCGCGGTTCCCTGGCGTTGCCCGACGGCAACGGACCGATCCTCCCCGTCCAATGCCCGGACGGCACCCCGTACGCCTTCAATCCGGGACTCCAGGCCATCCACCCCCTCTGGGCCCAGGGTCGCCTCGCCGTCCTTGCCAATGCCGGCATGATGGTCCAACCCGTCACCCGCGCCCAATACCTCGCCAACGCCGTCAAGGTCCCCACCAACCTCTTCTCACACGCCGACCAGATCCTGCAGATGCAAAGCGGAGTGCCCTCCGGCTCCGGTGGCACCGGTTGGGGCGGTCGCGCGGCCGACGCCGTCCAGTCGCTCAATGGCGCTTCCGCTTTCCCTTCCACCGTTTCCATCGCCGGACCCGCGCTGTTCGGCGCCGGATCGATCGTCCAGTCCGCCAGCCTCCTGCCCGGGTTCAACCTCGACCCTTCCGGCATGAACCTCTGGCCCGCTTCCGCCGGCGCCGCCCGCCTCGCCGGACTCCAGCAGGTACTCGCGCTCGACAGCGGCATGACGTTGATCCAGGCCGCCAACAAGGTCCGCAAGGACGCCCTCGACCTCAACGCGCTGTTGGCCGGAACCCAGTCGACGATCGCCACTCCCTTCCCCGGAACCAGCATCGGCAACCAACTCAAACAGGTGGCGACCCTCGTCAAGCTGCGCGGCACCGTCGGCATGAGCCGGCAGGTGTTCTATTGCAACTTCGGGGGCTTCGACACCCACAGCACCCAGAGTTGGCAGCATTGGGACCTGCTGACGGACCTCTCGGAAGCGCTCGCCGCGTTCGAGACCTGCATGGACACCGAACTCGACATCCCCGACCAGGTCACCGCGTTCACCCTTTCCGACTTTGGACGCACCCTGCAACCCAGCGGCACCGGCTGCGACCATGGCTGGGGCAACCATCACCTGATCCTTGGCGGCGCCGTCCGCGGCGGCCGCCTTTATGGCAGCTTCCCCAGCATGGCCTTGGGTGGACCCGACGATTCCGGTTCCCGCGGCGCCATGATTCCCTCGACCTCGATCGACCAATACGGGGCGACCTTGGCCGCGTGGTTCGGCGTGTCGCCATCCCAGTTGGCGTCGGTGTTCCCGAACCTCGGGAATTTCGCCGCGCAAAACCTCGGGTTCCTCGGCTGAAGCGGCGGACGGCCACGACTTCCCACCCCGGGGGCTTTCCGAAACCCAGCCTCCGGACCCGGGCCCGGCGGGTCACCTTCCCCGCCGGGCCCATTTTCATCGAGGCCGCATCCGCACGCGGTGTCGCGGCGGAGCGTTGGTTTGATCGCCCACTCCCGCGTCCCTCTTTCCGTCGCGGCATCGGCGGACATCGGCCCCCGTCGCGGATCGCAATTCCGCATTGTCCGCGCCCCCCTTTCGGGCGCAGCTTTCCGGCACTCCCATGAAAACATTCCCGCCCCTCAACCGGCGTTCTTTCCTGAGGGCCACCGCCATCGCCGGCGCCCCTTTCCTCCTCCCCTCCCATGTCTGGTCCGCCCCGACCAAACCCAGTGATCGCATCACGCTCGGCTTCATCGGAGTCGGCATCCAGGGCCGCGGGCTCATGGGCGGCTTCCTCGGCGACGCCGCCACCCAGACGATCGCCGTCTGCGACGTCGACACCTCCCGCCGCACCGACGCCCAAAAGCGGGTCGAGGCCCACTACGCCAAGAAAGGCGACGCGTCGTTCAAGGGCTGTGCCGCCCATGCGGACTTCCGGGAAATGCTGGCCCGAAAGGACATTGATGCCGTGGTCATCGCCACCCCGGACCATTGGCACGCCTATATCGCCATTGCCGCCGCCCAGGCCGGCAAGGACATCTATTGCGAGAAGCCCCTCTGCCAATCGATCGTCGAGGCGCGGGCGATGGTGAACGCGGTGCGGAAAAACCGCCGGATCTTCCAGACCGGCTCGATGCAACGATCCGCGAAGGAATTCCGCGTGGCCTGCGAGCTCGTCCGCAACGGCGTGCTGGGCCGCATCGAGCGCATCGAGGTCGGCGTGGGTGGCCCCGGGAAGTTCTGCGACCTGCCGGCCGAGCCTGCGGAACCCGGTCTCGATTGGGACCGATGGTTGGGGCCGGCTCCCGAGCGTCCGTACAACTCCATCCTCAGCCCACGCGGCGTACACAACCACTATCCCATGTGGCGTGCCTACCGGGAATACGGCGGCGGCATGGTGACCGACTGGGGCGCCCATCATTTCGACATCGCCCAATGGGGCATGGGCATGGACGAAAGCGGTCCCGTGGAGATCCTGCCCGCCGACCGGCCCGACGCGCAAAGCGGGGTGCGGTACCGGTACGCCAACGGCGTCGAGGTCACCCACGTGGCCGACGCGAAGCCCGGCAACGGGGTCTGGTTCCATGGCACCGCCGGCTGGATCTACGTCAACCGCGGCAAATTCGAACTGTGGCTCGGCGGCCAGAAAAAGGCCGAAGGCACGGCGAACCTCGACGAGGTCGCGGCGGCCCATCTCCCCGCGAAGGCCGTCCGACTCTATGCCAGCACCAATCACCGTGCCGACTTCCTCGCGTCCATCCGGTCCCGGAAAAAGCCCATCTGCGACGTCGAGACCGGCGCGCGGACGGTGAGCGTGTGCCACCTCGTGAACCTCGCCTATTACCATGGGCAACCCATGAAATGGGATCCCCGACACGAGCGGTTCGCCGGCGGCACCGGCAACCCGGAATGGCTCAACGTCCCGCACCGCGGCCAGTGGAAGGTGGGATGATCCCCCGGCAACGGGGTCGTTTTACTCCAGGACAGTCACCGCGTCGCCCACCCGCAACCGACCCATCCGGCGGTGGACCAGGTTCTGCGCGAAGATCACCTGCCCTTCCCAGCGCCGAAAGGTGGCCAAGGTCGCCAAGGGCTCGCCAGGTTCCGGCATGATTCCCGTGGATTGGTCGGTGGTCGTCATCACGCAACGCGTGCACGGCTTGGCCACGTCGAATTCCACCGCGCCGATCCGGATGCGTTTCCAACCGTCTTCCGCGAATGGTTCCCACCCTCCGCCCGTCACCACCAGATTGGGCCGGAACCGTTCCATGGGCACCGGCAATGCACCCCGCACTTCCAACCGGCGGTTCAATTCCCCCAACGACGCCGTGGTGGCCAACAGCACCGGGTAGCCGTCGGCAAACGCCGTGCGCGCGGGTTCGGGGGAATACACGGGGTTCACCGGGCGCACCGCGTCGTCGGGAAAGCGCGCAAGGCGCGCGTCGATTCCCAGCCAACGCGAGAACCAAGCCGCGGCGACGTCCCCCTCGTCCCATGCCGTGACCGTGTCGTTCCAGACGGTCGCGGGGGTGGCCACCACGCGACGCTTCGCCGCCGCCGGGGGCTCCAGGGGAATCTCCAGCCTGGGTTCGCCGGGAGCCTCGATGGCCAATGCCGAGGGGCCCACGTCGACCCGCACCAAGGCCAATCGCGGCTGCGTCCGTTGGGTCACGAATCGGCCGGCCGCATCGACCACCATCCAGCGCCGGTCCCACCCCAGCCCGAACGCGCCCACCTCGACGGATTCGTGCCGGATCGCCGCGCAGGATTTCACCGGATAGGTCGCGATCGACTCGAGGCGGAGCGCGGGCGATTCCATGGCGGCGTCAGGCGGCGGGTTTGCGTTCGGTGATCCCGCGCTTGGCGAATTCGGCGAGGGCCCAACGGTATTCGGCCACGAGTTGGTCCACGACCGAATGCTGCCTCAGTTCGGGCGGCAGCACTTCCCAGGTATAGGTCT
>WBXI01000212.1 GCA_008933025.1 Verrucomicrobiota bacterium | reverse complement strand
GCTTCATGGAGTGGAGTTGGCGATTCATTTGGAGGGAGCCGACCCGAAGGTCTGGAGTGGTTGGAGCGGGAGGATGGTGCGGCGGTATTCCATGGAGGTCGGGACGAGGGATGCCGAAAGCCCGGAGGAGGCCGACGGTTTGTCCGTGGGCATGCTCAGGAGGGTCTTGGCCAGGGGTTGTTCGATCCAGAGCCACCATCCGGCGCGGAACACGAGGGGCTTGGGATCGCGCGAACCATCGCCAAGCGCGATGGCGACTTCGCTCCGCCCGGCGGGGACATCGCACCGGAAGAAAACCCACGGTGTCGGCGGGAGTTCCTTCAGCGTGCGCGGCGGGATCTTGGAGGCGACCGGGGAAAGGAGGGCGGTGACCGGCACCTCCGTGCCGCCGACGGTGGCATGGCACCGGAACATGGCGTTGGTCGACGACGGGTCGAGACACAGCACGTACATGGAGGCTTTGGCACCCCGTGGGACGGTCACGGTGCAACGGCCTGCCAAGAGACCCGCACCCACGCCCGATCCCTCCACGCGAAACTGTCCCCCGTCGACGGCGCACGGCTGGGGGTCCCCGCCGAAAGTCACCGCCAGGCGGGGCTCCGATGGGTTGCCGACGACCCGCACGGGCCGCCCGTCCTGCAGGATGGCCTTGGGATCGGGCATTCCGGCGGCGGGCAGCATCACGGTGGTGCCGGGCAAGCCGAAGAGTTCCCACTCGGTCCTGTCCGCCGCGCGCGGGAGTTCGCGGGCACGCAGTCCCGCAAAGGGCGCCAGAGCGGGATCGGCAACGCCGATCTCCAGGACGAAGGTCTGATACGGGGGCAATTCGAGCTCGAGCGTGTCCCCATGGCGGAAGGTCCTTCGCAGCAACTCGCGGTGGGGATGCACGATCGTGGCGCTGTAGGCGTCGCGTCCGGCATCGGCCGCGGTCCAACCCGCCGATGCGTCCAGCTTCACGCGAACGGTCCGCGGTTGGATGAAAGGATTCCGCAGGGTCAGTATGCCGTGGGATCCCAGGAAATGGGCGTAACCGTAGGGTTCCATGCGGTGTGGATCGCCCAGGATCATCTCGGTTCGGGCCAATAGCGCCGCGTGCTCCCGGGTCCAGCGGATCAATCCCGCCAGGAACGCCCAGTCGCGCGGTGGGTCGGCGAAATGCGCGGGATCCATGTAGAACGTGAGCAATCGATTCCCGCGCCCCGCCACCATCACGGCGTTGTCCTGCCACCGATCGAAGAAAGTCTTCGGTTCGATCGAGAGGGTCGGGTCGAGGTACACGCCGAGGGTCTCGATGGCGCCGGGATCGAACCCGGGGTTCTGGGCCAGGCGATGCCGCAGCAGGGCATCGCGGCTGGTGGTGGCGCCGTCGAGTCCGTTGGGCGACGGGACGAGCGCCGGCGCGGTGCCGTCGTAGGTGTCGCACCAGATGGAATCGACGTGCCACAGCCACCAGGGGCTGAGCCACATGCCGCTGGTGGGATCGAGATAGACGTCGGGATTGGCCCGGCGCATCGCGGCGATCAGTTCGACGAAGGCATCCACGTTGGCCTCGCGCGCGGCGTCGCCGTCCAGATGGTGCGGATGGCCGCGGGTGTCGCAACTGGCGCAGAAGCCGTCCATCTTGAAGAAGCCGACGTCGTTGTTGCGGATCAGTTCGGGGACGATCCGGTTCATGGCGTCCCGGTACTTGGGATCGCTCTGGCAAAGGAACCAATCGAAGGTGGCGTTGCGGGCAAGGCCATTGCGGCCGCCCCAGGCGGCGTGTTCGTAACCGCTGGAGGGCGAGAGCCAGAGCCCGAGCTTCGTGCGCATGGGACGCAGGGCTTCCACCAGCGGTGCAAAGCCATCGGGGAAGCCTTGGGTCCGGATCTTCCAGAGGCTGTTCTTTTCGTCCCACCCGTCGTCGGGCGTGAAACTGTCGAAAGCCACGCCGTGGCGATCCCAGAGGTTGGTCCGGATGAGCGCGACGAGTTGGAGGCAGTTCGAGGACGTCGCCGGCATCAGCGTGGTCCAGGTGTTGTAATCCACCTGGACCCTCGGCCGGAGTTCGCGGCCGCGGCCCCGGTCGATATAGGAACGGAAGCGGGCGGCCACCTGGCCGGCGGGCGCGACCCCGAGGACGGCGGTCTTGCTGGCGAACCGCCCGTCGACCCTCCTGCCGGGCGAATGCGAAACGGTCACGACCCCGCCGTCATACCGGTTGTAACCGGTGGGAAACTCGATTCCCCAGAAAGTGTCGGCGAGCAACACCGGCAGGCCGAAGCCCTTCTTGCCTTCGACGCCCCAGACGTTGTCCCGCAGGTACTGCGGCGGGCCGGTTTCCTGGGAGGAACAGCGATCGGCGAGGCCGGCGGACCAGACCACGATCCGGCGCAGGGGCTTGGGAAAAGTCCCCTCGACCTCCAGATGCCGCCGCAGGAAGAAGTCGTTGTCGCGGCACTCGTAGACGACCGTGACGCGCGCGGTCCCGTCCGGTTTGGCGAGAACGAAGCCGAGGCGTTGGCCGCCGGGGATGGTTTCCCGGACGGCGTTCCGGAAGACGAAGTCCGCGGCGTGCAACGCGGGGGCGCCGTCGAATTCCAGCGCAAAGTCGTCGGACGACAGCGGCAGGAGGCGATGGGCGGGACGATTGGCCAACGACGTGGCGGCGACGCGGTCGCCGTTGCGTTCGAGGCGAAGCTCGAGGGCGGCATTGCCGATGGTCCACGGCCCCGGAGGGTGGTCGGCCGTGCCGTCCGCGACGCCGGCGTGGCGGCACGCGAGCAGCCAGGCGAGCGCGATGGCAAGGCGTCGGAGCATGGGGGCCGGCGGAAGGAATCGCGGACGGTGGCGGCGGGTGCTACTTGCGGCTGCTGGTATGATCCGCGGTGGGGAAGTCGGCGGGCGGCTTCTGGGTGACCTTGCCCGTGGCGGCCCATTCGACGCCGCGGGCCAGCACGGTGGCGGCACCCACGCAGTTCATGGCCTCGACGCTGTGCCCGAGGGTGGTGTGGAAGGCGCGGCCCTTGCCGAACCGGGTGACCATGAGCATCGGCTCGTTTTCCCCGGTGCCGCCCTGGGACGGGCTCGAGAAAGCGGTCGCCAGCACGGTGAGGTTGTCGGCCGGCCCGCGGAGCCGGTGGTACAACTCGTCCTTCACGTGGAGCCATTCGGCCGGGAGACCGGCGACGATGGGATGCTTCGGTTCGCGGGTGACGACCAGGAAATCATGCTGGCTGCCGTGGCCGCCGCCGCCGCCGGGCAGGGTGCCCTTGAGGAGGATGCCGTCCTTGAACACGACGTAGGGACCGCTCTTCTCGTTGCGGCCGCCCCAACCGCCGACGCCGATCATCTCGTTGTATTCCTTCCACTCGGGGAAGGCATTGTCGGCGGCGTGGACGCTGACGAAGCCGCCGCCATTGCGGACGAAAGCGACGAACGCGGCCTTGGTTTCGTCGCTCCACGGCTCCCCGTTGTAGTTCGAGACGACCACCTGGTAATCGGCGAAGCGGGGCTTGAAGCCGGCGATGGCGCCGGTTTTTGGCAGGGGCGACGTGGCCACGTCGACGGTGAACCGGCCGGTGTCCTCGAGGATCTTCCTGATGACGGGCGACGTGGCTTTCCAGGCGTGGTTGTTCTGGCCGTCCACCAAGAGAACCTTGATGGGGGCGGCCGTCGCGCGTGGCAGGACGACGGCGAGCAGCAGGGCGGACAGGAGGGAGGCGAATCGTTTCATGGGGGGAGACTGGGAGTGTGCCGGGGGAAAATCAAAGCGGGCGTCGGCGGGCGACGACCACGCCATGGCGGGCGTGGGATCGCCGGACGCGGAGGCGCCGGTTTCTTTCCTCGACGGTCCCGTGGATCCATCGGGATTTGGGCGGGGCCTTGTCCACGGCAGGAAACGGGCGGACGGCAATGCCCACGCGTGGAGACCGCGCCGGATGGGGTCATTCATGCGTCACCGCAGTCCCCAATCCTCCCCGAAGAATCCGGAATCGAGGACGGTCTCGGCGACCGGTCGCGGCGGGGTGGCCGGCGTGTTGTCTCCCAGCCGAAGGACCGCCCAATCGCCGAGGCGCGGAAACACCTTGTAACTCAGGCGCAACTCGGCGTCGTGGTACGTGTGTCCGCTGTTGAGGACCACGTAGTGGCCCGCGGCGCCCGGCATGGGGTTTGGGTGGATCAATTCCACGCCGTGGTCGGCCGCGGGATAGCGTCGGTGCCCCAGACGCAGTTCGTGGCGGTTCCACCGGATCGGCAGCGCGGGCAGCACCTTCCGGATCCAGCGATTGCTCCCGGGATCTCCGAAGAGCACGAGGTTGGACTCGCGGAGATCCTTCTCGGTGACCTCGGTGTCGTTCTTAAAAGGCAGGTCGCCGCGGTAATGGCGGCGCCATTCGTCCGCAAAGCGCCGGAGATTGGCCTCGGCCCAGACGCCCACGGCCGGGTTCCACGGCTTGCCGGTCCCGCGCACGCACAGGAAGCGCGTGGCGAACGCGTCGTCGATGGGGCCTTGGAGTCCCGGGCGCTTGCCGGTCGGACGGCCGCCCGCCGGCGCGCTCGCGGCCACCCACCGCCGGTCCCGGCGCACCACTTCCACCGTCCCGTCCGGCCCCGCGGCCACGCGCAGGGCGACGCGTTGTCCGCCGATGGTGAGCGTGGCGGCCGGGCCCTGCAGCGCGGGCGGCCGGAAGGCAAGACGCACGACGTTCTCCGGCTCGACCATGGTCACGGAACCGTCATCGGCCAGAACCGCGTCGACCTGGGCACGTCGGTAGTGGGCGCCGAGTCCCAGGACCTCGATCCAATGGCAGCGGCTGAACTTGAGGGTCCAGGTCACGAAATGGATCTCCTTCGGCGCCGGGTCGGCCCCGCGCGCGGCGTGTTCGCCCAGCAGGCGCAATTGTTCGCCCATGACTTTGGCGCCGATGCCGTGGCCCGCGCCGCGATCGACCAATCCGACGAACGGGATGCCCTCGTCGCCGAAGGCCCGCTCCACCATCCGGTGCGAGGTGAAGTAGGGATCCTGGTCCCCCATCGCGGCGACGATCGGCACCATCCGCGCGTTGGGCACGTAATCGATGGCATCGACGAGGTGGAGCATGGGCGTCTGCCAGGGCGTGAACGGATCCAGACGGACGAAGTGCGGCCAGCGGGAGTTGGAGAACTCGAGGGTGTCCACCGGCCCGGCGGCGGGTCCGACGGCGGCATAGCGGTCCGGTCGCTTCAGGCCGAGGGCCCAGGCGCCGACGCCGCCGAGCGAACTGCCGCGCAGCACGACCCGGCGGCGATCGATGGCAAATTCGCGGGCGACGGCCTCGATGGCTTCGTCGACGTCGGTCTCGCCCTCGAACCGGTAGGCGTTCTCGCCGAGTCGGCCCATGGGGAACACCTCGATGTAATCGGCGTTCGCCGCCGGTTGGCCCGCGGCATCGCCCGGGTCGAAGCCTTCCATGAAATGGAGGTCGCCCATGCCGGTGGCGCGGCTGCCGGTGCTACCGTGGAGGACGACGTCGAGCCGCGAGGGTTTTGCCGGATGCCAGCCCGCGGGGACGGACAGTCCGTAGGGTTGGGTGGAACCATCCACCGCGGACACGAAACCCCGGACACTGCGTCCCGGGCGGGTGGCCCAGGGCGCCCGGCCGGCGGCCAGTGCGTCGGCCCGTTCGTTGCCGCGCCGGAGCGCGCGTTGTACCGAGGCGCGCTTGCCGGCATCGAGGGAAGGTTCCAGATCCAGGGCCCAGAGCGCGCCCTTGAGGAAGACATGGGCGTCGGCCCATCGGTCCGGATTCACGCCGGGTTGACGGCGCAACGCATCGAGGCGCCCGCGAAGCCGGTCGGCCTCGGCGCGCAGGGCCGGCGTGTCGGGACCGGCGGGCGGCGTGGGTTTGGATTCCGCGGCGCAGGGAACGGTCGCGACGAGGAGGGAAGCCAGGACGACGAGTCCCCGCGCGACGCTCCGGGACAGTGCCGCGAGCGGCCCCCGGCGCACGGCGGGCTCAGGCGATGATCTCGCCGATGGGCGTCCCGTGGTCGATGGCAAGGCGTTTGCGGCCCGGGACCTCGAGGCGGCGCGAGTCGAGGCCGAGTTGGTGGAGGATGGTGGCATGGATGTCGGTGACGTAATGGCGGTTCTCGACGGCGTGGAACCCGAGTTCGTCGGTCGCGCCGTGGACCACCCCCCGTTTCAGGCCGCCGCCGGCCATCCAGACGGTGAATCCGAAGATATGGTGGTCGCGTCCGTCGCTGCCCTGGGTTCCCGGGGTGCGCCCGAACTCGCTGGCGAAGACGACGAGGGTTTCGTCGAGGAGCCCCCGGCGGTCGAGGTCCTCGAGCAAGGCGCCGATGGGTTGGTCCACGGCGAGCGCGTTCCGCGAATGGTTCGTCCGGAGCTCGCTGTGCGCATCCCAGGCCCCGGCGCCGCCGCCCCCGTGCTGGATCTGGACGAAGCGCACGCCGCGTTCGACGAAGCGCCGCGCGGCGAGCAGTTGGCGGGCGAAGTCGCGGCAGTGCGGGACGTCCACGCCGTAGAGATCCTTGGTCTCCGCCGTCTCCCGGGAGAAATCGAGGACGTCGGGCACCGACATCTGCATGCGATAGGCGAGTTCGTAGGAGGCGATGCGCGCGGCGAGGGCCGGGTCGCGGGGATACTCGACCTCGCCGAGCACGTTCAATTCGCGGACGAGATCCATGCCCACGGCGTGGGCCTTGGACGCGAAGGGTCGCTCGGACTTCCCGAAATCCAGCGGGTTGGCGGGATCGATGCGCAGCGGCACCGCATCGTGGGCGGGCCCGAGGTAAAGGCCGTCCTTCTTGTTCCAGTACTCGCGTTGGCCGATGGAGATGAACTGCGGCAGGTTGTCGTTGAGCGATCCCAGCCCGTAGTGGACCCAGGCGCCGAGCGTCGGGAACTCGCCGTCGAGATTGTTACGGCCGGTGTGGAACTGGGTCTGCGCGCCGTGGTTGCTGTCCGTCGTCCACATCGAGCGCACGACCGCGAGGCGGTCGACATTGCGGGCGACGTGCGGGAACCAATCGCTGACCTCGATGCCGCTCCGGCCATGTTGGCGGAAGCCCACCTGCAGCGGGTACAGGAGGCTGCGCTGCTGGGCGTTCATGGCAAACGACCGCTCGATGGCCAATCGCTTCGGATCCTGGAGGTCGGCGAACGGGGTTTCGGAGATCTTCTTGCCGCCGTACTTCGAGAGCATCGGCTTCGGATCGAAGCTCTCCATCTGGCTGACCCCGCCGTTCATGAAGAGCCAGATCACGCTCTTGGCCTTCGGCGCGAAGTGCGGGCGCCCGTCGGGCGGCCGCCAGAGGGCGTCGTCCGCGCGGCCCTCGCGTTGCAGCAGGGCGCCCAGCGCCATGCCCGTGAACCCCATGCCCACGTCGGCGAGGAAGGTCCGGCGCGACAGCGGATCGCCGGCTTGGGACGAGGGATGGCCTG
>WBXI01000211.1 GCA_008933025.1 Verrucomicrobiota bacterium | reverse complement strand
CACGCGGCGGTGAGCATCGCGCTGCAACTCCGCGAGGGCACCGGATACCGGACGGTGGTCGGCGTGGTGCACGACCCTTTCATGGACGAGACGTGGACGGCGATCACGGGCCGCGCCGCCCTGCTCAACGGGCGACGCATCCATGTCAGCAAGCGACGCAAACTCGACGAATCGATCGTCTCGCTGGGCTTCGCGAAGAGCACCGAATCGCTCGACCACATGCTGCCGGTGTTCAACGAGCTGGTTTACCGCGTGCGGAAGATCCGGCTGATGGGTTCCGCGGCACTGGCGTTGACGTACGTGGCCGACGGACGTTTCGACGGGTACGTGGAGGCGGGGATCCGGCTGTGGGACATCGCGGCGGGCGGACTGATCGTCGAGTGCGCCGGGGGGGTGTTCGAGTCCGGCGAAACGGGCGAGGAGTTCCGCCACACGCTGATGTGCAACAACCGTCTGATCGACCGCGAACTGCGGTCGGCAACGAGGGCCGGGCTTGCCCGGAATCCGCGCTGACGGCTAGGTTTCGCCCCGGTATCCATGCGAACACTTCGCCTCCTTCTTTTTTGCACCCTGTGTGCCGGCGGAACCCTCCAGGCGGGCACGATCGTCCAGTTCCGATCCGCGCTGGGCGACCTCAAGGTCGAGCTCTACGACGACGAGAAGCCGATCACGGTGACCAACTTCCTTCGCTACGCGACGTCGGGTGCCTACGCGGGGGGCTTCTTCCACCGCGTCGTGCATGACGTTGAGATCCCGGGGGTCCCAGGGATCCAAGTGATCCAAGGCGGGGCTTTTGGCATCGCGAACCAAGGGACGGCCAACGCGAGGTTCGTCACCTTCCCGACCCTCCCGCCGATCGCCAACGAATTCGCGGTGGGCCCGCTCCTTCCCAACGTCAAGGGAACGATCGCGATGGCGAAGACTTCGGATCCGAATTCGGCGACCAGCCAGTATTTCTTCAATCTCAAGGACAATGCGGCACTCGACAGCCCCGCCAACTCCGGCGGCTTCACGGTCTTCGGCCACGTGGTTTCCGGATGGCAAACCCTGGCCAACTGGAACTCGTTCCGCGCGGTCCAACCGCCCGCGACCAACCTGATCGTCAACGCGGGATCGTCGGTGCTCTCCGAACTGCCGGTCTACCAACTCCAACCCAACGGGGCCGGATCCTATATCATCACGTTCGGGGATTTGGTCTACGTCGACATCACGCTGCTCGACGTGGAGGTGAAGCGGCGCGGCGACGGCGCGGCGGAAATCCATTGGTCCCCCTTGGCGAACCGAACCAACACGGTCGAGTTCACCGCCGAGTTCCCGCCGAAATGGCAGGTCCTGTCGAATGTCCCGCCCGCCAAACCGGCCACGGCGATCGTCGTCGACCCGGTCGTGGACCCGAACCGTTTCTACCGGGTCCGGGCCACGTATTGATCAGGACTCCGGAGCCACCTCGAGGACGATCTTGCCGAACTGGCCGCCGCGTTCCATGAGCGCGAATGCCTCGGCCGCCGCGTCGATCGGATAGACCGCGCCCACCACGGGATGGATGGCGTGACGGTCGACGAAGGCAACCATGGCCTGGAAATCCGACGGACTGCCCATCGTCGTGCCGAGCAGCGAGAGTTGTTTCCAGAACACCTTGCGCTGGGGGAAATCCGGGATGTTGCCGCGGGTCGCGCCGAAGAAAACGATGCGGCCACCGGGTGCGGCGAGGTCGATCAAATCCGCGAAACCGGCGCCGCCGGCGCTGTCGACGACGACGTCGAATTCGCCGTGGTGTTCCCCGAATTCGCGGGCCCAGCCGTCCTTGGTGTAGAGCGCGCCGGCCTTGGCGCCGAGTTCCTGCGCGCGCCGCAGTTTTTCGGGCGAACTGGAGGTCACGCAGGGGATCGCGCCCGCGGCGACGGCGAACTGGAGCGCGAAGACCGCGGTGCCCGCGCCGATGCCCGACACGAGGACCTTCTCGTGCGACTTCAACTGTGCCCGGGTGAACAACGCGCGGAAGGCCGTCAAACCGGCCAATGGCAGGGCCGCCGCTTCCGCCCAACTCAGGTGGGCCGGCTTGGGCACCACCTGCGTCGCCGGGATCCGCACGAATTCGGCCATCGTCCCGTCATGGGGCAATCCAAGGATCGTGAAGCGGGGTTCCTGCGTCTTGGGATCGTGTCCCCAGTCGATCGACGGATTGATGATGACCGGTTGGTCGATCCACGTGGGATCGACACCGGGGCCGACCTCGCACACCACGCCAGCCCCATCGGAACCCGGGATGACGGGGAACTTCAGGCCGGCGTATTGGCCGTGCTTGATCCAGACATCGCGATGGTTGAGTGCCGCGGCATGGATGCGGACCAACACCTCGCCGGGAGCGGGATGCGGGAGCGGGACGCTGTCGACGATCTGGTCCTGGATCGCTCTGAGAACGACGGCTTTCATGTGATGAGACCGACCGTACCGGGATGGCCAGCGGGCTCCAACCGGGTTTTGTCGGGAACCGTCCCTGGAAACAGGCTGGGGCCGGCGGGGCGGCGGGCTACTTCTTGAGATCGTCGAAGTAGTCGCGCACCGAATTCCGGTAGGCCTTGGGCACCTGTTCCTGGTTCAAGGCCGACTGCGCGTCCGACTGCGCGGCGGCGATGGCCTCGGTGTACTGGACCTTGCTGTCGCCTTTGATGCTGACACCGCGGAGGGTGATGCTGGGCATCGGTCCACCCGGCTGCATCTGGCCCTTGATCTTGGTGGGGGTGAGTCCATCCGGCGCGTTGGGGTCGCGGTCGGTTTGGCCCTTGCCGGCCAAGTCGCCGCGGTTGATGCCGCTGTTGTCCCAGAGATCCTGGATGCCATCGGGCATGGCCCACGCGTCGTTCTCGGACCAGGTGCCGACGCCGCGGCCGCCCTTGCCGGGTTTGTTCGCGGCGCGCGGGACGCCGTTGCCTTTGCCTTGGCTCCAGCACTGGCCGTTGCCCACGCACATCTGGGCCTTCTGGAGGCTGTCCATCGCGGCCATCAGCGACTGCGTGTCGCCGAGTTGGTTCATGAGGTCCTGCAGTTCCTTCTCGGCCCGGGCAAGACTCTGGCCGGCCCCTTCCTTGTCGCCGCCCTGGCCTTGGGCCGCCGCCTTCTTGAGCAGTTCGCCGACCTTGCCGTACTGCTCGCCTGCCTTGGAGGCTTTCGACGCTTCCTTGGCGATCCGGGCCAACTGCTCGCCGTTCAGGTCCGACTTCTTGAGCGTGTCGATCATCTGGCGCAGCGTGGCGGCCGCGGCCTCCGCCTGTCCGTTTTTCAGCTGCTCCTCGAGATCCTTGCCCATCTTTTCCGCCTGTTGCTGCATCTGGGCGAGCGTCTTGGCCATGTCGGCCATTTTGTCGAGGTCGCGCGAGGCCACCTCGAGATCCTTCAGGAACCGCTCGATGTTCGCGCCGCGGAGGGCTTGGGCGGCATCCTGGATGTCCTCCATGTTCATCCCCATGGCCTCGGCCTTGCGGGAGAGCTCGGCCAGCGACTGCGCCAGGTTTTTGCGGGCCTGTTCGCCCGCCTTGCCATCCTTGTCCGCCATGCCCTTGGCGGCCTCCTGGAGTTTCTGCAGGTCCTTCTGGAGATCGCGCATGGCCTCCTCCCGCCCGGATTTGTCGCCGAGGGATTTCTGGAGGCTCTCCATCTGCTTCCGGAACGCCTCGGGCGTCTGGTTCGGGCTGCTGCCCGAATTGCGCGCGGCCTGCTCGAGCCGCCGCACCGATGGATTGCTGGCGAGGTCGAGAGCCCGTTGCTTGAGCGACTCGCTGGTCTTGGCCAACTCGCGCAACGCGTCGTCGCGACTGAGTTTCGCGCCCTGCAGGCGCTCGCCGAGTTGGCCCATCTCCTCGATCGACTTCTTGGTCTCCTCGAAGGCGGGCTTGCGCTGGGCGATCTCGCGTTTGGCAATCTGGACGAGATTGCGTCCGACATCCTTGGCCACGGCGCTTTCCTGTTGTTTCAGGAGTTGCGGCTTGGAACGGAGTTCCGGGGCGAAACCCGCGCCGGCCGCGACCACGAGCATCAGGACCAACCACCGCGAAAACGACGGCAGGCGAAAGGGGAGCAGGCTTCGGGGATCGATGGCCCCGGCGGCGGCGGACGCATCCGAGACGACCAATCGCGACCAAGGGCCGGGATCGGGGGTGCGGGAGACCTCCAGGGCGGTGCTCACGCGTTCCTTGAGGCCACCGCGCAGGTCGAGGAACCGGGCGGCGTCCGCGCGCGTCATGCGACGGGAGCAACCCCAGAGGAAGCCGACGGCAATGGACGCGACCGCGGCGAGGCCGGCATACGCGACGACGGACCACGGGATCGGCGCGAGTTTGTAGAGGACGAGCGCGACCAGATAGAGGGCGGTGCCAAAGCCGAGCCCGCGCCAGAGGCCGTGCCAGCCGCGGATCCAACGCGCGCGGGCCACGGTGCGGTCGACGGCCTGTTCGAGAAGTTGGATGTCGCTCATGGCGGGACTGGTTTACTGGCGCTCGTACTCCCCTTTGTTGACGCGCTTGAGGACGGTGAATCCGGCCTTCTTGGCATCGGACACCGAGAGGGGTTTCGTCACGCTCGGCGTGTTGAAAGTGGAGAAAACCTTTCGGACGGGACGGCGGCAGGCCGGGCACTGGGAAAGCTCGGGAGCCGAGAGGGGCCGGCGCAGGGTGAATTTCCCGGTGCACGCGGCACAGTGACCCTCGCAAAGTTCGTATTCGTAGATTGGCATGCGGCGGGAAAACGACTGGATGCAAAGTGGCGGGCCGTTCCCCGGCCGGCAAGTCCCCATCCGGTGTTCCGACAGCGCCCGCGGCGGATCGTTTCGTGCGGTCGGCGGGTCTCCCCGGGGAGACGGAAATCCGGCGGCCATCGACGAAATACCGCGCAAACAAAAACAGGCGCTTGCCATCCCGGATTCCTTCTGCCATTTACCCCGCCGCTCTGGCGTCGGGGTCGTAGCTCAGTTGGTAGAGCGTCTCGTTCGCAATGAGAAGGTCGCAGGTTCGAATCCTGTCGGCTCCACCATATCGCCAGAATCGTTTCTTCCCGGTCAGGGCTGGTGCCCCGACCTCCTCCCGAAGCACCTTCGCGACCACGGATGAAGCGCCTTGGTTTCGTCGATCTCGCGAGTCTGGTCTATCTGGGGCTCGTGGCGGTGTTGCTGGTGGTGGTTCGGCGCCGGGCCTCGGAGGCTTGGCCGCTGCTGCTGGCCGGACACGCCCTTGCCGCCGGTGGGATTCTCCGGATCACCCGCCTTCCCCGCGTCGGAGCCCTTGGTTGGCTCCGCGAACTCTACCCGCTGCCGCTCTTCGTGCTGCTGTACCGGGAAAGCGCGCTGCTGAACCACGCGGTGTTTGCCCATCCGCTGGACCCATGGTTCCTCGGCGCGGAACAGCGGTGGTTCGGATGCCAGCCCAGCCTCGCGTTCGCGGAACGGATGCCCGCGGCGTGGTTCGCGGAATTGCTCTACGCGGGATACTTCTCGTTTTACCCGATGATCCTCGGGATGGGTGTCTGGCTGGTGGCCAAGGATCGACCGGGGGCACGGCGTTTCGTGGGGACTCTCTCGGCGGTCTTCTACGTCTGCTACGCGCTTTTCATCGCCTTCCCGGTGGTGGGCCCGCGCGTGCTGGAAACGACGGCATTGGATGCCGACACGGTGTCGGCACTGGGACTCGCGGGGATCGCGCCCATGCCGGCCAGCACGCAGGCGGGACCCTTCGCGCGGTCGATGGCCTTCCTGTACGCGTGGTTCGAGGGCGATGGGGGGCCTTTCCCAGCAGTCATGTCATCGTGGCCTGCCTGACGCTGCGCGAGTCGTTCCGCCGTCGTTGGCCGGTGCGTTGGCCCCACGCGGCGGCGGTGGTGGCGCTGTGTTTCGGGACCGTTTACGGCCGCTACCACTATGTCGTGGACGCGATTGCCGGCCTCGTGTTGGCGGTGCCTTTGGCCGCGGGAGCGGAGTGGCTGCAACGACGCTGGGACGGCGAACCGAAGCCGGACGGCGACGACGGGTAGCCCGGTGTCCCCGGACACGCCGCGCGGGGCCACGGTGCCTACAAGGCGCGGTCGTAGATCCGAAAGGTCTGCACGATGCGACCGTGGAAGACCGCCGCCAGTTGGTGCACGGGACGATTGTCCTCGAGGACCCAGGAGGCCTCGCACCGCTCGAAGCCGAGGCGGCGTGCGGCCGCGAGGGTTTCGGCAAACATCATGCCCTCGATGCCGCGCCCGCGGTGCTCCGCCTTGACCCCAAGGGCAACCAACCGGAAACAACGCGGCCGGCGCCACCCCAGCAACACCGGGAGGGCACCCAGCAAGGCCGGGCGGAGCAGTTGGCCCCGCAGTGGTTTCAACGCCTCGTTCACGTCGGGAACCGCCAGCAAAAGCCCGGCCGCCTTTCCGTCCACCTCGGCGAGCCACACCAATCCGTCCAACAGCAGTGGCTTCAGCCGCTCCGCCAGGAAATCGATCTCCCCCGGCGTCATCGGCACCGCCGACCAGTTCCGCTCCCACGCGGCGTTGTAGATCTCCTTCAGGGACGGCAACAGCGAGCCGAGATTCCCGGGGTTCACCCCGACCAACCGCACGTTCTTTGCCCGGCGCGCCGCCGCGGCCCGGAAGCGCGTCAACCACTCGGCCGGACAATCCGCCAATGCGATGTCGAACCCCACCAGATCCTTGGCCTTGGCGAAGCCGGCGCCCTCGATCAACCGGGGAAAATGCGGGGGCGAATGCGGCATCATCACCGCGTTGGACCGCTCGAATCCCGACACCAACACCCCGCATTCCTCGTTGATGCTGGGATTCATGGGGCCACGCATCCGATCGCAGCCCTGGGCGCGCGCCCAGTCCATCGCTGCCCCGAACAACGCCGTGGCCACCGCCGGATCGTCGACGCTTTCGAAAAAGCCGAAGAAACCCATCCGGTCCGCATGCGCGCGTTGGTGGGCATCGTCGATGATGCCCGCGATGCGTCCGACCGGTTTGCCATCGCGCTCGGCGATCCAGAGGCGGCGGCGGGCGTGGGACCAGAAGGGGTTTTCGGGGCCCAGAACCTTCGCCACCTCGACCCCGAGAGGCAGGACGCAAGCCGGTTCGCGACCGGAGATGCCGAGCATGACGCGCCAGAACCGGTCGAGGTCCCGGCGGGAGTCGCCCAATTCAACGATCCGGATGGGTGAAGGCATCGACATCTCGCGGGCCTCAGGATGTCGCAACCAAGGCGCCATGGGAACGGCGGAAAACCAACGGGCCGCCCGGCCCGCCGGCGGCACCAACCCTGCCGGCTAGGCGTCCGGCCAACGGACGCCCAGAATAAGGGATTGGATGGACGGATCGATCGGGTGCATGGTCACGGTGCAATGCGTTCATCCTTCATCATTCCGACCATGGTCGCGGCACTCGCCGTGTTTTCGCTGCAAGGCAGGGCCGCGGGGGAGCCT
>WBXI01000210.1 GCA_008933025.1 Verrucomicrobiota bacterium | reverse complement strand
GCAGGCCTTGGCCACCGCATCCTGGAAACCGCGGGCCCGCTCCGCCAGCGAGGCCGGCCCGCCGCCTGCCGGGACCGGCCAACCCACCGGGGTCCACCGGGGAACTTCGGGAGATTCCACCACCATCAGGATCTCGAGCTCGCCGTTGCCGTCCGGTCCGAATTCCACGTGCGTCCGGTGCCCGGAATACGCGCCGAGTTCGTGGGTCACCCACCGCGGCTCGGGCGCGGTGCCGGTGTCGAATCGCTGGACCAACCCCCGGTGCAACGGACCCGCCAGCATGAGGTGCGAGTCCACCGCCGCGTAGGCCCGCGTCTTGCCCTTCACCAGATAATGCAACCGCCCGCCCGCCAGCGTGAAGGTCGGCGTCCGCACCATCTGCCCCGACCGCGACGTGGCCGCCAATTCGCCCGAATCGTTCTCGTTGCCCGGCGCCGGCGCCAACCGGCTCCAAAACGGGTCGCGCCGCGCCGCCCCATAGGTCGTCACCCGCGCGATCGGGTTCGTCTCGCCTTCGCCGAACACCAGTTCGCCGACCCGCACCGGGCCCGTTCCGAACCCCTCGCCGTCCGCTTTCCACGGCTGCACCCCGGGCCGGGTGAAATCCGCGATGACCCGGGCATCACTGGGAACCCCGCCCGGGACGAGCGCCGCCGGCCCCGGGAGGTTCGCCGCCGCCGTTCCCGGTCGCGCCGCGATGGCAAAACCATGAAGGACGTGCAGCGGATTCGTCGCCGCCACGCGGAGTTGTTCCGCCCATGCACGCACCCGCGCGGGATCCAAAGCCGCGTTCCCGGCCTCCCCGCCGGCGGCCGCCAACAGGTGGTCCCCGATCCCCGGAATCGCCCCGCGGCGCGAGGCGGCCAGCGCGGCCGCCATTCCGGGAAGCATCGACCCGCGGAGGGCCCGCAACTCCCCGCCCATCGCGCGGTTGTTCTCCATCGCCTCGAATCGCACCTGGCGAAAGCTGGATCCGAGCATGAACCCCGTCAGCGCGTAGTAATCCTGCGTGCTGATCGGATCGAATTTGTGGTCGTGGCAACGCGCGCACGACACCGTCAACCCCAGGAAGGTCTTCGTGAACACGTCCACCTTGTTGTCGAGGCGGTCGCACTCGTCCTGCCGGATGTCGACCGGCGAATGGTTCTCCTCGCCGAGGAACGGCCACCCGGTGGCCAGCACCGACTCGTTCCCGCCGGTTCCCCGCCGGATCCGGGGCGCCGGAAGCAGGTCGCCCGCCAGATGCTCGAGCAGCAGGGCGTCGTAGGGAACCCCGTCGTTGAAGGCCCGGATCAGGTAATCCCGGTAATGCCACGCGTTCGCGATCGGAAAGTCGCTCTCGTGCCCCCGCGTCTCCGCATACCGCACCAAGTCCATCCAATGCCGCGCCCACCGCTCCCCGAAATGCGGCGACGCCAGCAGGCGGTCCACCCGCCGCTCCCGCGCCCCGGGATCCGCGTCGGCCAGGAAAGTCCGGATGTCTTCGCGGCTCGGTGGGAGACCCGTGATCGCGAAGGTGACGCGGCGCAACCAAGCGCGGTCGTCCACCGCGGCGGCCGGGACCAAACCCTTTTCCTCGAGGCGATGCAGGATGAACTGGTCGACCGGGCCGAGCGCCCAGCGGGTATTCTTCACCGGGGGTGCTGGTTCCCGGCGCGGGGCCGCCCAGAGCCAAGCCTGCGACTGCTTGCGCGCCGCGATGTCGAACTTCGCGGGCTTCGCTTCCGGGGCTGCCGCCGCCAGCGAAACGGCGATGCAGGCCGTCCCGACCCACGACACCGCCATTCTGAAAAGATTTCCGTTCATGCGCTCCGGGAAAAAGTATCGGCTGCGGCTCCGGCGCCCGCGAACCATTTCACGACCCACGCCCGGCAAACCGTGCCGCGGGGAGGCAGACGTCGCTCTGGTCGCGAAACTTCACGCCGCGTGACACTCCGAAGGCGCCTTCGGACTGCGGTGGCAAGCCCTTCGGAAGGGCGCGACACCGCTTTCGAAACCCGGTCCGACCGCGGGGCTCGCCAAGCCTCGTCGCAAAGCGGAGTGGGCGTCGCTAAAGCTCCTACCCTCCGCACTCCACGGCGCTCCGCGCGGGGAACCGCTCGACCTGTCTCCCGCGCGCAGCGCCTTCGGACTGCGGTGGCAAGCCCTTCGGAAGGGCGCGACACCGCTGTGAAACCGGGTCCGACCGCAGGGTTGCCGGGCCTCGTCGCAAAGCGGAGTGGGCGTCGCTAAAGCTCCTACCCTCCGCACTCCCACGGCGCTCCGCGCGGGGAACCGCCGAGGCCTGTCTCTCGCGCGCTGCACCCTCAACGCCCGACCACGCGGTAAAACCCGAGTCCAACCCCCATGTCCAACACCAGTGGCGAGGTCGCCGGGTTCGCGACTTCCGTCCAGTCCAAACCGGTCGGATCGCCCGACCGAAGCACGCGGAACGGCGGACCCCCGCCCGTCCACTGGAGGATCGTTTGGCCACCCTGCAGGGCCATCTTTTCCTTGAGGGGCGACTGCACCACCGCCAACGCGCCGTTGAACGTGGTGTTCCCCCCGTAGGCCGGCACCCAACTCGTCGTCGTCGCCGTCACCACCACCACGTTGGTCTTGTTCGCCACGAGCGGGACCTTCGCCACGCTCCACGCGCCGATCCCCACGGCCGTTCCCCGGGCGTTGTTGGCGTAATTGAACCAGGAAACCGATTTGATCGTTTGTCCCAAGGCGGACGCGGTGCCCGCCAGATCGACATTGGTGGCGCCCGTGTACCAAGTCGGGTCGGCAGATGGCGTGCCCAACGCCAGCAAAGGCTCGGTCACGGAGGCCGCTCCCCGCCGCTGCGCGTAAACCCAGTCCATCAGCACGGGGGTCGCGTACGCCTCGGTCCAAATCACGTGCCCTCCGGTGGCGTATTCGGTGTAGACCACGCTCCCGCCCGCCCGCCGCACCGCCGTGACCATCGACCTCGAATTGTCGACGGACACGGTATCGTCGTCCGCCGCGTGGAAATTCCAGATCGCGAGCTTCTTCAGCCGCGAGGCCAATCCCCCGGGCCCGCCTCCCGACATCGGGATCGCCGCCGCATACATGTCCGGATATTGCGACAGGTAATCCCAGGTTCCATAGCCACCGAGCGACAGCCCCGTGATATAATACCGGTTGGTATCGAGGCTGAACTCGTTCCGCAACCCGTCGATGATGCCGGCCACCCGCAGCCGCATCGAGGTATCCGTCCATGCACTGCCTAGGGGGCATTGGGGCGCCAGCATGAAGGACGGATGCACCGCCTGGTTGGCGGGCGCCGCGAAGACCAGGGGACCCGTCTGGCCCTCCAATTGGTTGCGGTTGTCGTTCCCGTTTTCCCCGAGCCCATGCAGGAACAGCACCAATGGATACTCTTGCGCCGGGGTGTAGCCGTCGGGAACGAACAGGCGGTAGGGCAAGGTTCCCTGCGGGCCACTGTACATGCGGGCGAGGAAGTCATCCACCGACACAGCCCACGCCGGACCGGTCGCCGCGCCGCACAGGACGGTCAGAGTCATGGCGACCCGAATCCCGAAGGCGACATCGCGGAGGCGGCATGCCGGGAGAATCATCACGATGCGACATTGATCGATCGTGCCGGCTCCTGTCACGCGCGGCGTTTGCCGGAAGTGGGATTCGGGCATCGCCGGACGGTGCGGACCGCCGGGCGCGGATCGCGGTGCCGGCACGGCATCAAGCGCTGGCAGGTTCCCGGGCCGAGGACGAGTTCATCCGGACACCCGAAGGGATCCTAGGGTGTCGGACAGGACCCGATGGCGGGCCGCGGGGACCCCGCTGCCGCTCAATCCTCCCGACCGATCATTTCCATGCCTCGTCGAAGTATCCGGCACGGACGACTTCCTCGGGGAATTCGGCCGCCGTCGGTTGCCAGCGCTCCGCACCCGGCTTGACCCGCATCACGGCCCAGTCTCCCAACCGGGGGAACAGGAGGTAATTGAACGCGGCGAACTCCCGCTCGTGAAACGTATGGCCGCCGTTGATCACGATATAATGGTCGGCGGCGAACGGACTGCCGCAGACAAACACCGGTGCGTGATCCCCCGACGATGCCGCGATCCCGCCGAGGCAGACTTGGTCGCGGGTCCACGTCACCGGCAACCTCGGCAGGGCCTTCGCGATCCAGGGGTTGGAACCGGGATCGCCGAACAGGACGAGATTCTTCCCGCGCGTGTCGGCTTCGGTGACTTCCGTGTCGTCCTTCACCGGAAGGTCGCCGCGCATGTAGCGCGCCCACTCGTGTTCGAAACGCCGCAGACCGGCCGCGGCCCAGGCATTGATCTCGGGATTCCACGGCTTCCCGGTGCCGCGCACGCACAGGAACGGGGTGGCAAAGGCGTCGTCGATCGGTCCCTGCACGCCCGGACGCTTGCCCTCCGGCGTCCCCTTTCCACCCGACCCCTCGCAGCGCCAGACGCCGCCGGCACCCGCGAACACCAGGACGTCGCCCGCCGCGGCCGCCGGCAACGGGATCTCCACGCCCCGGATCCGCACCCCGGCCAGCGGACGGTGGATGGCGAAACGCGCGACGTTCGCGATCGTCCCGATCGACAGGGTGCCGTCCGCACCGAACGCGCCGTCGAACTCGGCGCGTTCGTAGTGTCTTCCGAGCGCGAGCAATTCCAGCCAATGGCAGCGGTTGTATTTCAGCGTCCACGTGACGAACCGGATCCGGTCCGGCGCGTGGTCGAGTCCCTTCGCCGCGTGTTCCCCAATGCGCCGCAACTGCTCGCGATGCGTCGCGGGATCGATCGCGTGCCCGGTGCCCGGCGATATGAGGTTCACCATCGCCAACCCCTCGCGGGCGAAGGCCTCGCCCATGTGGACGTGGGACTGGAAGAAAACGTCGCGATCCCCGATCGCCGCGACGACGGGCACGGCGCCGGCGTTCGCCGCATAGTCCACGGAGTCGAGCATGTGCAGGCCGAGCTCCTGGTGCGGGGGAAGCGGGCCGACCTTGACGAAGCCCGGGATCGGGGTCTCGGAGAACCGGTGCGTGTCCACATAGCCGCAGTAGGGTCCGAGGGCGACAAAACGATCCGGATGCTTGAGCCCCAGATGCCACGTCCCCGAGGCCCCCATCGACATCCCGCGCAGCACGATCCGGTCGCGGTCGACCCGGTGGTTTCGGGCCACGGCCTCGATGGCCTCGAACACGTCGGTTTCCCCCGCCCATCGATAGCAGTTCTCGACGCGCCCCAGCGGGTGCAACTCGATGTGATCGGCGTCCGGCGCGGCCTGGCCGCCCTCGTCCCCGTCGTCGAAAGCCGCCCCAAAGCGGAGTTCGCTCAGGCCCGTGGGTTTCGAACTGCCGTGCAACACCACGTCGAGCCGCATCGGCTTCGTGCCGTCGTAGCCACGCGGCACGACGAGGCCATAGGGCTGCGTCGAACCATCCACGGCGGATACAAAACCCAGCAGCACCCTGCCCTTCTTGACCGTCCATGGCGTCCGGTCGGCGGCGAGCGCCTCCGCCCGCTGCAGGCCCCGGTTCATCGAACGTTTCAACAAGGCGACGTCGCCCGCCGCGAGATTCGTCTCGAAACGCAGGGCCCAGACGATGCCCTTGGCGAAGAGTTCCGCGGCGGCGCGTTGGTCGGGCGTCGCGCGGTCGAGACGTCCGATGCCGGCGCGCAATCGCCCCAACCCTTCGCGCACCGCGTCCCGGTCCGCGGCGGCGAGTCCCGCGGGCAAGCGTTCCCAATCGACGTGGCGCGGCCCGGCGCCGAGCGCGCAACCGACGGCAAGCAGTGCCAGTATGGCGAAGGTTTTCATTCGAGCCAGGTCCGCCGGCCGGACCCATCGCGCCACCGCACCCCGAAATTCTCGGGCGCACGGGTTCCGCCGTCCCACGGCGTCGGCCCAGGGTCGGCCGGCGTCATTTCCCCGTCTTCTTCTTCGTTTTCTTCGGCAAGACGCCGGTTCCCGAAGCCGCCTTGGCCGGCGACGCCGAATCCGGGACCTCCTTGGTTCCCGTCACGGTGTATTCCCCGTCGTCCTCCACCTGCGAACTCACTTGGTAGCCGTCCGCCCGGAGATCCAGCGTGATGGCCTTGAGGCCGGACTTCGGCACGTCGTGATAGATCAGGGTCTTGGTCATGGGATCGGTCGTTTACCGGATCGACTGCTTTTCCTTGAGGATTTCCACCACCCGCCGGCGTTGCCCGGTGTACCGGGGATCGGCCACGAGCTGGTTGATCTCGACGCTCTCGTCGAGTCCGACGGCCTTCATGGCTTCCCGGATTTTCCGGCGGTTGGCGTCGCTGACTTTCCCGTCCGGATGCCAGAACGCCCGCAGCGCCTCGGAATCCTGGTTCACCGAGTAGTTGATCTCGACGATCTGTTTCAACGCCTTCTTGGCCTCCTCGTTCTTCTGGCCGGCCTGGCTGTCGATGGAAATCATCGCCCCGGGAACCGTTCCCGCCTCGTAGTAACGGTCCACGTCGTTCAATGCCTGCAGGAACGGATAGGCGTCGAGTTCGCCGAGCAGGCCCTTGCGGATCTCGCCGAGGACCGTGTTCCGGGACGCCTGCATCTCGTGCAGCAGCACGGGCATGGTCTTCTCGTAAAAGAGCGTCTTGTCGATGGACAGCTTCGCGCCCGTCACCCCGCCGGAAATGGCGGAGAGAATCGCCTTGGTGGCGGCTCCGCCCGCCGTGGCTCCCGCCCCGCTCAACCCGAGGACCGCCAGATCGCCGCCGATCTGGGTGGTGTTCCTCTCCACGTTCAATTGCCGCTCGAATTTCACGAATTGGAGGTCGACGGCGCGGATGCGTCCCATGACGACCTCCTGGCGGTAGGCCTTCTTCTCGGCCGCCTTCTGGTATTCGGCCACCACGTCCACCTTGAAATATCGGGCCAGTGCCTTCAGTTCGATTTCCTCGGAAACCATTCTTTCGGGATACCCCCGGTTCGAGGCACAGCCGGCGACGACCATCGAAAGCGCGGCGATCGAAAGGACCCGTTGAACGTGTGTCATGGGCGGCGAGACGTTGGGTTTGTCGGGATCCCGCGGGGCGCGGAACGCCGCGCCGGCGAACGGGAAGGTTTCGTCTTCTAACCCGCGCCCGACGCTTTGTCGATCGGCGGATGCCGGGGCGCCGGTACGGGTGCGACCGGACATCGTCCCCGGGTCACGGCGTGCAGTCCCCCGCGCGAAGCGCCGTGGGAGTGCGGCGGGAAGGAGCGTCGGCGACGCCACGCCGCTGTGCGACCAGGTCCGACCAACCCCCACGTTTGGACCCGGTTTCATAGCGGTGTCGCGGCCTTCCGAAGGCCTTGCCGCCGCAGTCCGAAAGCGCTTCGCGCGGGAGACAGGTCGCGGCGGTTCCCCGCGCGGAGCGCCGTCGGAGTGCGGAGGGTAGGAGCGTCAGCGACACCCACTCCGCTTTGCGACGAGGCCCGCCAACCCCGCGGTTGGACACGGTCTCACGGCGGTGTCGCGGCCTTCCGAAGGCCTTGCCACCGCAGTCCGAAAGCG
>WBXI01000209.1 GCA_008933025.1 Verrucomicrobiota bacterium | reverse complement strand
CGGCATGGGCGGCCTCGACGTCGTGCGGCGCGTCCATGCCGCCTGCCCCACCGTTCCCATCGTGCTGATGACCGCCCACGGCACGACCGACACCGCCATCGAGGCCATCAAGGGCGGCGCCTACGACTTCCTGCTGAAACCGTTCGAAATGGACGAACTGCTGGCCCTCGTCGAACGGGCGGTGGACCAAGGCCGACAGGCCGCCGAGGCGCTCGAATTGGGCGGGACGCCGTCGACTCCGGGAACCATCGTCGGCAAGAGCCGCGCCATGCAGTCGGTCTACAAGGAGATCGGGCGCGTCGCCACCAAGCCCGTGACGGTGCTGATTCGCGGCGAGACGGGCACCGGCAAGGAATTGATCGCGCGCGCCATCTACCAGCACAGCGACCGTTCGCGCGCCGCGTTCGTCGCGGTGAACTGCGCGGCGATCCCGGAGACGCTGCTCGAAAGCGAGTTGTTCGGGCACGAACGCGGCGCGTTCACCGGGGCCGTCGAGCGGCGCATCGGCCGTTTCGAGCAGGCCGATGGCGGCACGCTCTTCCTCGACGAGATCGGCGAGATGGGGGCGAGCACCCAGGCCAAATTGCTCCGGGTTCTGCAGGAACGCTGCATCCAGCGGCTCGGCGGGCGCGACACGCTTCCCATCGACGTGCGGGTGATCGCGGCCACCCACGTGAACCTCGAGGACGCCATCGTCTCGAAGCGGTTCCGCGAGGACCTGTTCTACCGCCTCAACCAATTCACGATCAGCCTGCCCCCGCTGCGCGAGCGTCCCGAGGACATCGTCACGCTGGCCCCGCATTTCCTGCGCAAACACGCGGAGTCGCTCGGCATCCCCTCGCCCTCGGTGACCGCGGAGGCGTTCGACGCCCTGAAGGGTTACTCGTGGCCCGGCAACATCCGCGAACTGGAGAACGTCGTCCGGCAGGCCCTGCTGCTGGCCGGCCACCACGCCGTCACCCCCGCCCACGTCCAGCAGGTCTTGGCCGGCGTGCACCGGCCCGGTTCGCCCCTCGGCGAGTCCTTTGCCCAGGTCGTGGGCGACGTCCTCGCCGGCGCCCAGCGCGGCGAGATCGTGGACGCCTACGACGTCCTGCTGCGACGGTTGGAGCGGGAGTTGTTCTCCCAGGCGATCCAATTGGCCGGCGAGAACCAGGCCAAGGCGGCCCGCTGGCTCGGGATCTCGCGCGTCACCATGCGCGAGAAACTCCGGCAGTACGGACTGAAGGAGAGTCCGGAACCCCCGGAGATGCGGGAGCCGGTCGGGAACTGACGAAAAAGGCAGGGGCCGAGGCGATGGCAAACCCAACGATGCCGGCGGCACCGCTTGCAGGCGCGGTTCCCTCGGATAGAATGCTCGGACGATGAGTTTCGTCGCGGCGTTCGACCGCCTGCCTTTTGCCAGCCTCCTCGACCGCGCCCACACGGCGCCGGCCGCGGAGTCGCGCCGCATCGCGGCCTCGCCGGACCCGCTGTCGCTCGCCGACTTTGCCGCCCTGCTGTCGCCCGCCGCGGACACGGAACTCGAGGGGTTGTGCCGGCGTTCCCAGGAAATCACCCGGCAACGCTTCGGCCGCGTCATCCGGCTCTTCGCCCCGCTCTATCTCAGCAACGAGTGCATCAACAACTGCGCCTACTGCGGGTTCTCCCGGGACAATCCCATCCTGCGGGTCACGCTCGGTCCCGACGAATTGGCGCGGGAAACCCGGGCCCTCGCCGCGCAGGGTTTCCGCAACATCCTGCTCGTCGCCGGAGAACACCCGAAGTTCGTCTCCAATGGTTACCTCGCGGAATGCACGCGCGCGGTGCAGGGCGTCGTTCCCTCCGTGTCCCTCGAGGTCGGCCCGATGGAAGCCGCGGATTACCGGCCCATCGTGGCGGCGGGCGCCGAGGGGTTGGTGGTGTACCAGGAAACCTACGACCGCGAGGTCTACGCCCGGATGCACACGACGGGACCGAAGCGGGATTTCGACTGGCGGCTTGCCTGCCCGGAGCGCGCCTATGAGGCGGGGTTCCGGCGGCTCGGCATCGGGGCCTTGTACGGCCTGGCCGATTGGCGGCGCGAGGCGATCGCGGTGGCGGCCCATGCGGATTACCTCCTGCGCCATTGCTGGAAAGCCATGGTGACGATCTCGCTGCCGCGTCTGCGTCCCTGCGCGGGCGAGTTCCAGCCGCTGACCCTTTTGGCCGACCGCGAGATGGTCCGCTTGGTGGCGGCCTTCCGGTTGGCGTTCCCCGACGTCGGGCTGGTGCTTTCGACCCGCGAGCCCGCCCGGTTGCGCGACGGGTTGTTCCCGCTCGGGATCACCCACGCCAGCGCCGGTTCGCACACCGAACCCGGCGGTTACACCGGTGCCGGGCGCGACCAACTCCACACCACCGTCCGTGGCCGGATGGTCGGCCTCGGCGAAGACCGTGGCCCGACGGCCCTCGCCACGGGCCAGTTCGAGATCGCCGACAACCGCAGCCCCGCCGCCGTCGCCGAGCGCATCCGTTGCCTCGGCTACGAACCCGTCTGGAAAGACTGGGACGCCGCGTTGACCGCCTGATTTTCCCCGCTTCAAACGTGTTTACACTGTCCACACTCGCCAAGGGATTTGGCGGCCGAACCCTGTTCTCCGACGTCAGCCTGACCATCAACCGGACCGATCGACTCGGCCTGGTGGGTCCCAACGGCGCGGGCAAATCCACCCTCTTCAAGATCCTCCTCGGCGACGAAGAGCCAGACGAGGGGATGGTCACCCGCCAGCGCGGCGCCACCGTCGGCTTCCTCCCGCAGGAGAGCGCGCCCGTGGGCGAGGAGACCGTCATCGAGATCGCCACGGGCCAACTCCACCACCTCGACCACCACATCGTGGACGGACCCGACATCGCGAAGGCGAAGCGCATCCTCAAGGGATTGTCCTTCCGCGAGGAGGATTTCGACCGGCCGGCGCGGGAACTTTCGGGCGGCTGGGTGATGCGCACGCATCTGGCGCGGTTGCTGGTGCAGGAGCCCGACCTGCTGATGCTCGACGAACCCACGAACCACCTCGATCTCGAGACGCTGCTGTGGTTCCAGGAATACCTGCGCGGGTACCCGGGCGGCATCGTGGTGATTTCCCACGACCGCGAATTCCTCAACCGTCTGGTGACCGGGATCCTCGAATTGCGGGGCGGCCGGTTGTGGCGCTTCACGGGCAACTACGACGATTACCTCGAGAAGCGCGAGGCGCAGGAGGAGCAACAACTCGCCGCGTTCAAGAACCAGCAGAAGGAAATCGGGCGCCTGATGGATTTCGTGAGCCGTTTCCGGGCCAAGGCCAGCACCGCCACCCGCGCCCAGGCGAAGCTCAAGCAGATCGAGCGCATGGACCGCGTCGACGCCCCCGAGGCCGCCGCCGCCACCGTCGGCTTCGCCTTCCCGCAACCCGAGTCCAGCGGCCACCGCGTGCTCACGCTCCGCAAGGTCGACTTCGCCTACGGCGCGCATTCCGTCTACGCCGGACTCGATTTCGAGACCACGAAGGGCGACCGCATCGTGCTCGTCGGGCCCAACGGCGCCGGCAAATCCACGCTGATCAAGCTTCTCGCGGGCGTCCTGACGCCCCAGGCCGGGGAACGCGACCTCGGGATCCGCGTCAAGGCCGGCTATTACTCGCAGTACCGCACGGAGATGTTGCAGGCCGAACGCACCGTGCTGGCCGAGGCGCTCGACACCCCGGCGCGCGTCACCGAACTCTACGTCCGCACCCTGCTCGGCTGCTTCCTGTTCAAGGACGACGATGTCTTCAAGAAGGTCTCCGTCCTCAGCGGCGGCGAGAAGAGCCGGTTGGCCTTGGTGCGCATCCTCCTCGACCCGCCCAACCTGCTGCTGATGGACGAGCCGACGACCCACCTCGACATGGCGAGCATCGACGCGCTGGTGGCGGCCCTCAGCGAGTACACGGGCACGCTGGTGTTCATCAGCCACGACGTCTATTTCATCCGCGCGCTGGCCACCAAGGTCCTGCACGTGCATTCCGGACGGCTCACGCCCTACAGCGGCGACTACGACTATTATCTCGAGAAGACGCGCGCTTCCTCGGCCCGGGTGGCGTTGACCGCGCCGGTCGACGGACGTCCGGTGGGCAAACCGACCAACGGCAGGCCCGCCGGTGCGGCACGCGCCGAGGAGGTGCCCGACGCCGCCAAGGTGACCCAGAAAGACCGCAAACAGCAGGCCGCCGAGATGCGCAAGATGGTGTCGGCCCAAAAGCGCGCCGTCGTGAATTTCGAGAACTGGATCGCCGCCGCCGAGAAACGGCAGCAGGACTTCACCGCCGAACTCGAGCGTTCCGAGACCTATTCCAAGCCGGGCCGGGTGCAGGAGATCAACCAATCCCTCCGCACCCTCGCCGAGGAGATCGAGCGCCTGAACACCAACTGGGAAGCGGCCGCCACCCGACTCGCGGAACTCGAGGCGCAACCGGGCGAGACCGCGTGACGGTCAGCTCCTGCCCCAGCGCTTGAGAAACCAGTGGGTCGGCAGGTACGCGACCACCGCCAGCGCCGTCATCCATGCCGCAAGGTAGAGCCCTTGCGGCATCCAGGACTGGGGCCGGGCATCGTCGAAACCGAAGACATAATTGATGTTGTTCGGGGTCCTGGGCGAGACATGGGCCTGTCCCGCCGGGGGCAGCAGGAAGAAACACGCCAGGCAAAGTGCCCAGCCGAGGCTCGTCCACGAGGGCAACGCGCGCTTCTCGTAGCCCAACCGCCGCACGAGGAACAGCAGGAGGAACGGCAGCCAACCGTGGAACAACGACAGCCCCCTCAGGTACAGGGGGCGCGCCGGGTCGAACATGTAGCCCGTCATCCCGGTGAGTTTTCCGCCCAGCAGGTGCGCCGCGAAATCCACGCACCACAACATCTGCGGCAACAGGATTCCCACCGCCGCCATCGAGATCAGCAACCGGTTCTCGCGCCACATTCCCGCCAGCGTCAGGAACAGGGCGACGTCGCAAAAGTAGAGGAAATTGGTGGGTCCATATTGGGTCCAGTACACCGGGACCAGCACCGCCATGAAGGCGGTGTAGGCGAGCTTGATCCACAGCGGCACGCGTCCCCGTGCAGGCTGGATCACGGCGGCCGGAGCCGGTGTCGGCCGGGTCGCGGCCCGTCGATGGCTCCCGTCTGCGTTCGCAAAGGCATTCATGGTGCCGTCATTCCTACCCGCATTCCCCGGCCCCGCGTGAATCGCTTCCCCTGAACCACCAATCGAAGCCGGCAATGCCCCCCGACCGCCTCCAAAGCGCATCGCGTCCCTGCCCCGCGCCCCGCTTTGCGACCAGTTCCGCCGTCTCGTGGCCGGTATCAAGGCGGTGTCGCGGCCTTCCGAAGGCCTTGCCACCGCAGTCCGAAGGCGCTTCGCGCGGCGGGCATGCCGCGCCCCCTGCATGCGACGGTTGACTCGGGGCTCCCTTCGCACGTCTCCTCGCGGGGTGATCGCCTTCCCGTCTTCCGTCCGTCGGTTCGCGGCGCCGTGCCTGGCGTGGCTTCTTGGCGTGGCCGCGCTTCAAGCCGCCGCACCGATCCGCGTCCTCGTGTGGGACGAGCAACAGCCCCAGCAACGGCTCGCGTATTCCAATTTCATCGGCCGCGAGATCGCCGCCGCCCTCGCCAAGCGTCCCGGGTTCGAGGTCCGCACCGCCGCCCTCGGCGACCCCATGCAGGGATTGGATCCCGCGGTTCTCGACCACACCGACGTGCTGGTCTGGTGGGGACACGTGCGCAACCGCGAGGTATCCGCCGAGACCGGCCGCGCCATCGTCCGGCGCATCCAGTCCGGCCGCTTGTCCTTGGTCGCCCTCCACTCGGCGCATTGGTCGACGCCCTTCGTCGAGGCCATGCGGGAACGGGCCCGCGACGATGCACGCCGCGCGCTGCCGCCCTCCGAACGCGCCGGCGCGGTGCTGATCGAGACCAACCGGTACCCGGCCCTCTACACGCCGCCACGCTTCGACGATCTGAGGACCCCGGCGACCTGGTATCGCAAACCCATCGGCGGGCCGGTGGAGATCACCTTGGCCCTGCCCAACTGTTGTTTCCCCGCCTATCGGCCGGACGCGATGCCCAGCCGCGTGGTGGTCCTCAAGCCCCAGCATCCGATCGCCAAGGGACTCCCGCGCGAGTTCGAGATCCCCCGGACGGAGATGTACTGCGAGCCCTTCCACGTCCCGCCGCCGGACGAAGTCGTCTTCGAGGAGCATTGGGCCCCCGGCGAATGGTTCCGGAGCGGTTGCGTGTGGTCGCTCGGCAAGGGGAAGGTCTTCTACTTCCGGCCGGGCCACGAGCTCTACCCCGTGTTCAAGGAAGCCACCTGCCTGCGCATTCTGGAGAACGCCGCGCGCTGGCTCGCCTCCGAACAATCGCGGCACTGATCCGCCGGCCGGCGGGCGCGCTTTCCCATCGATCGCGGAGGCGCCGCGCGGGACGACGCGGCGCCCCGATTCGTCCCGGGCGGCGGTCCGGGCCGTCAGCGGTCGTCGTCCCGCCTCGATCCCCGGAGGATCAGGAGCAAGTGGACCAACTCGAGGATCGCGGTGACCATGCCGGCGACGTAGGTCAGGGCCGCGGCGTTCAGCACGAGTTCCACGCCCTCCGCTTCGTCGGGCGCGACCAAGCCGAGTCGCTGGAGTTCCCGCTTCGCCCGGGCGCTGGCGTCGTACTCCACCGGCAGCGTGACGACCTGGAACAGCACGACCACCGAAAACAGGATCACGCCGACGAGCACCAGGGTCCGACCCAGGCCGCCCGCGTGGCCAAACGACCCCAGCAGCATGCCCGCCGCGATGGCGATCCAGGCGGCGCTGCTCGCGAATCCCGTGATGCCCACCATCGCCATCCGCATGCCCAGGGGCGCGTACGAAGCCTTGTGCTGGATGGCATGGCCGACCTCGTGTGCCGCCACGCCCACCGCCGCCACCGAGGCTTCCGAACGCACCGCGTCCGAAAGGAACACCGCGCGTCGCGACGGGTCGTAATGGTCCGAGAGCGAGCCCTCCACCGGATAGATCTCGACGTTGGCCATGCCATTCCGGTCGAGGATCATCCGGGCAACCTCGCCCCCGGTCATGCCGCGGACGTTCCGGATCTGGCTGTACTTGGAGATGGCGGACGACAGCCGCATCTGGGCCCAGATGGCGATCAGGGCCCCGGGAATCGTCACCCAGAAGTACGGGTCTATGTAGAAAAACGCGAGCATGCGATCTTGTGCGCCCCCCGGGGATCAGCCCCCGGATTGGGGGAAGTCTATTGTCGCTCCGGGCGGTTCGCAATCGCGGCGCTCGAAACTGCAAACTGGGAAACCGACGGCGCCCCCGGCTATGCTCCGGGCGTGAGGCTCGTCGTGCAACGCGTCCGTTCCGCCGCCGTCGACATCGCCGGCAATCGCCACGCGGCCATTGGCCCCGGGCTTCTCGTCCTGGTGGGCATCGAACCGGCCGACACCACCGAGGACCTCGAATGGTTGGCCGCCAAGACCGCGAACCTGCGGGTATTCGACGACGAGGCG
>WBXI01000208.1 GCA_008933025.1 Verrucomicrobiota bacterium | reverse complement strand
CCGCCCTCCTGGCCGAGATCTCCGAGGAATGGGAAACCGGAAAAATCTACCTCGGCATGGTCCCCTCAAATCCATCCACGAACTAATGCCCGCCGAAATTACAGAAAGAAAATTGCGCGGCCTAATTCCAACCGCAGGCGGCCTAATTGGATCGTCCGGGCGCTCGTCACCACCGTGGGATTGTGGTCCAGCCTCGCGACGGTTCTGGCCCAGCCCGCGCCACAACCCGTCGCTTACCGGGCGGAGGGGAATTTCGCCGATGCGATGCTGCTGAATCCCATCGACGCCCCTGGCGTGGGCAAAGTGGGCTTTGTTCCGGGACATGACGGACAGGCTTTCAGCTTTCCCGGCTTCAGCGGACTGACCATCGCGGGCTCTGCCAGCCTCCGTCCGACCCAGGCAATGACGGTTGCGTTTTTCGCACAGCGATTGTTCCCCGGGGCCCAGGTCCAAGTGAGAGCGGGAAACTTTGATGTCTTCTTCAACAACAGTTTCCAGTTTGGCTTCAACGACCGAAAGGTTGGGTATGTGACACCCGCCCCGACCGACTTGAATTGGCATCATTTCGCCGTGGTGGTCACCAACGGGGCTCCCGCCCCAGTGTTCTTCATCGATGGGGTTGCCATGCCGCTGGCCCCGGGTTCGGGACCCGGTCCGGTTGATTATGGAATGGATGTGTCGGACATCTCGATCGTGGGAAGTTTTGTGGGCGGGATGGCGTTGGATGAACTGCAATTCTATCAGGGAGCCCTTTCGGCGGCGCAGGTGGGGGCTTTGGCGGCCGGCGTTATGCCCGCCCCGGCCACCCCGTTGCAGGTGGTTGCCTATGCCCTGCCCAACGGCGGCGGGGTCCCGAACTACCGCGACAATAGCTACACCGGCGGCGCCGGAGACCCGACGGTGGACGGCAGTGCTTTGTCGGGCGGCACCGGCGAACTCACCGATGGCATTCAACCCCAGTTTTCCCTCAGTGGACTGACATCCGACCTGCCCTGGGTGATTTGGGGCGGTCCTAGCCCCACGCTCACGTTCGATTTCGGCGGGACGCGGACGGTGACCGGAGTCCACTTGCACGTGCAGGTGGGGTCGGGCAGCGGGGTCACGCTGTTCCGTCACGTTGACGCCAGCTTCAGCGATGACGGCGTCCATTTTGGTGCGGCCCAACGGTTTTATCCCGATACCCGGAGCACCGTGCGCAACAACTTTGCGGCCACGCTCCCGTTCGAGTTGGTTGGATTGGGCCGCTACGTCCGGCTGGCATTCGAGCGAGGCTCGGGAGCGATCGCCCTCGGCGAGGTAAGTTTCTTCGGCTACGTGCCGGAGGCAACGAAGCCCCGCTTTGTCACCCAACCGGCGGATGTTTTCGGCCATCTGGGATACATGGCGACGTTGGAATCGTTTGCCGAGGGCTTGGCGCCGCTGACCTATCAGTGGCTGTACGATGGCGCGCCCATCTCCGGGGCCACGAACCGCCAGTTCACCTTGTCCTACCCGTATCCGGCCGACAGCGGCGCCTATTCGGTGGTTGCCGTGAATTCACTCGGCGCAACCCCGGGCCGCGTGGCGCAGGTGACCATCTCGCCGGACATCGTGCCGGGTGCATTTGATCACACGTTTCAGCCCCCGTTGGTGGGCGCGAACTCCGGATTCCTGACCAATCCCTTCGCCCATCTGAATCTCATCGTGAGGCAAGACGACTGCAAAATCCTGGTGGCGCAGGGTGCCGGGGGCAATCCGGCCTATGCCAACCTGGTCCGCCTGAACCCGGATGGGACACCGGATCCCGGCTTTGTCCCCCGGCTTCCGCGGAGTGCTGGGGGGGAGGGCGGATTCGCCGGTCTGGCGGTGCAACCCGACGGCCGGATGCTTTTCTCGGGCGTCGACTACAACTCGACCGGAGTCACCCGCCTGAATGCGGATGGATCACCGGACCCCACCTTCAACTACCTCGAGCCCGGGGGTTATCCCGGCCGGCTCCTGGTCCTTCCGGACGGAAGGGTGCTGCTCGGCGGCGAGTTCGGTCCGACCGTGAGCGGGCTGCCTCGGTCCAATCTGCTGCGCATGATGCCGGATGGAACCGTGGATCCGGATTTCGCCCCCGCCTTCAACGCGGCGACCTACGACATGGCGGTCGATATCGAAGGCAATTATCTGGTCGGGGGATCCTTCACCTTGGTCAACGGGGTTTCCCGCCCGGGGTTGGTGCGGCTGCGGCCCGACGGGTCGGTGGACCCGGGCTTTCAGCCGGTCCGCTATGGGAACGTCGTGTCGGGAGTCTGGCCGTTGCCCGACGGACGGGTACTGATCCGGGAAGGTGGGGGCACGGCGGGCCGGCGGGTTCGCCGCCTGCTGGCCAACGGCAGCACCGATCCTTCGTTTACGTTCCCGGCCGCGCTGGTGGGTGGCTCCCTGTCCGCACCGGTGCAACCCCTGGAGGACGGCTCTGTGCTCTTCTATGCCACCGACCAGCGGGTTTACCGGTTGGAGGAGGACGGTCGGATCGACGACACCTTTTCGTTGGTGCTGACGCCGCGGGCCAATGTGGATCCGGCGTTGGGCCTGGCGGCGATGGTCCTGCAGCCCGACGGGCGGCTGCTGCTCGGCGGGAGCTTCAGCGCGGTCAATGGCGTCAACCAGCGCACGCTGGCACGGGTGCAGGGACCACGGCTTCTGCCGACCTGGAACATCGGTTTCACCTCGGCCGAGTTCTCCGAATTCGAGTCCGCCAGCCACGCGAACGTCACGCTCCGCCGCACCGGCGACACCACCGCCGAGCAGTCCGTGTTCCTGCTGGCCGGCGATGGCACGGCGGTCGTCGGCGCGGATTATGAGCCGGTGGCGGAACCGGTGACGTTCGCTCCCGGTGAAACCGACAAGACCGTGGCGGTGCCGCTGTACGACGATGCGGTGGCGGACGGGGCCAAGACGATCCGACTCCGGTTGCTGGTGGGGGACGACGTGGCCCTTGCGGGGCCCACCGCGGCGGTGCTGACCGTGCTCGACAACGAGCGGGCGCCGGGCTCGATCGATTTCTCCTTCGATGCAAACCGTCCGGCAACCCCGCCCGTGCCGGAGAATCCCCAACTGTCGATCGCAGCGCTGGCGGAGGGCTCCGGCGGCAAGGTGTTCGTGGCATTGGATCCGGGCACTCCGCCCAGCGTGAACAATTTCAGGCCCGTCATCCGACTGCTGCCGGACGGATCGCCCGATGGCAGTTTCACTGCCCCATCCGGACTCTCGCTGGGGGCCGGGGCGATCGCGCCGACGCCGGGTGGCGGGCTGGTGTTTTCCGGCTTCGATGGCCTCGTGGGCCTCATCGTGAGGCGCCTGTTGGACAGCGGGGCGGTCGACCCTTCGTTCCAGACGGCGAACCTGTTTGCGGGGGGGGCGGGCGTGAACCGCATACTTCTGGATTCCCAAGGGCGCATCCTGCTGACGGGGCACCTTCAACCCGCCGCCGGCGTTCCCTTCTTTTCCCATCTGGCACGCCTGCTTCCGGATGGTTCGTTGGATGCGGGTTTTTCCCCCGCCTTCAATGGCGACACCCGGGTGGCGGTGGTCGATGCCAGCGGCCGGTACGTGGTGGGGGGAGACTTCACGCAGGTGCAGGGCAACCCGCGGGGCGGCTTGGTGCGATTGGGGGAAAACGGCGTGGTGGATCCGGATTTCAATCCGCCCGCCCTCGGGCAAGTGACCAGCGTTTTCCCGGTGGCCGAGGGAAAGTTTCTCGTCGCAACCGAGGCCGGCATCACTCGGATCCGACCGGATGGAAGCCGCGATGACACCTTCAAGGTCAATTCCGCCGGATGGCCGGCAAGATTCAGGGGCGTCCCGCTGCGGACGATCCTCGCCTTGCCCGACGGCCGGGTGCTGGTCAATGCGGGGGGCGTCCTCAATTGGCGGCTCAACGCGGATGGTTCGTATGACCCGACATTCCGTTTCGACGCGGACTCAAACGCGGAGCCCAAGGCCATCCAGGCCGATGGCAAGGTGCTGATGGCGGGTACCTTCTCGACGGTGAACGGATTTGCCCGCAAACGGATTGTCCGACTCACGGCCGGCACCGATTCGGCGGTGCCGCTGGCGATCAGCGGCCAGCCGGTGGACCAGGCGACCGCGGAGGGCCGCACGGCGGCCTTCGAGGTGGCGGTCAGCGGAGGAGGCCCGTATTCGTACCAGTGGCAATTCCGGGGCGCGAATCTACCCGGCGAAATCTCCCCGACGCTGACGTTGCTGGCGGTGAACGGTCTCAACGAAGGCGAATACCGGGTCCTGGTGAAGAACCCGATCGGCACCGTGACCAGCCGCGGCGCGACCCTCACCGTCCTGCCCAAGCCGGCCAACGACGTCTTCGCCAAGCGTCTGGTGCTCGGCACCGGAAACTTCGTCACCAACGGATACAACATCGGCGCGGGCAAGGAGACCGGGGAACCGTTGCACGGCGGCACCGGCAACAAATCGGTCTGGTATTCGTGGACCGCTTCCGGCACGGCACAGTCCGCGGCACGCCTCACGTGGACGGGTCCGCAGCGTCTGACCGTCGCCGTGTACCGCGGCACGGCGCTCTTCGCCCTGACCTCCCTCGGCAAGGCCTCCACGCCCTCGCCCACGTCCGTTCGTTTCACGCCGACCGCCGGCACGACCTATCAGATCGCGGTGGATGGGTTCACGCCTGGCGACGAAGGCACGTTCCAATTGGAGGTCGGGGTCGCGGTCCAGGGTGATCCCCCCACGATCGCCACGGATCCGCAGGGCGGCACCTACCAGATCGGCCAGCCCATCGCGCTGGGCGTGACGGCGAACAGCCCGGTCCCCGTGAATTACCAATGGCGGCGCAACGACACGGATTTGGCGGGTGCCACCGGCCAGTCGCTGTCCTACCCCGCGGCGCGCCCCGAACACGGCGGCAAGTATCGCGTCGTGGTCGCCAGTGAATTCGGGATGGTGACCAGCGCCGTGGCGGTGGTGACGATCGACGTGTTGCCGCCGGCCAACGATCTGTTTGCCAATGCAGCGTTGCTCTCGGGCCGAAGCGCCGCGGCGGCCGGGTATAACTTCGCCGCCGGTGCCGAACCCGGCGAACCCTTCCATGCCGGCACGGCGGCCGCCCGCTCGCTGTGGTGGAAATGGACGGCGCCCGAGTCGGGGCGGGTGATCGCCGACACGTTGGGCAGCGAAGGCGACACCCGACTCGCGGTCTATACCGGCGACCTCGTCGGCCAGTTGGCGCCCGTGGCGTCCGACGACAATGGCGGGGCCTCCGGCAGCGCCCGGGTGCAATTCAACGCGACGGCGGGGACGACCTATTCCCTCGCGCTCGACACCGTCGGCGGCACGGAGGGCGCCGTCGCCCTGCATCTGGAACTCAATCCGTTCCCGTTGGTCAGCCTGACCTCGCCCGTCACCGGCGCGAAGTACCGCCAACCCACCAACGTGGTGCTGGTCGCCAGCGCGAGCGACGACGACGGCGTGGCGAACGTCGAGTTCCTCGCCGATGGCGCCTCCCTGGGCTTCCTGAACGTCCGGCCCTTCACCTTTGTCTGGACCAATCCGCCCGTCGGCCCGCACTTCCTGACGGTGCGGGCCACCGACGGCCGGGGTCTGAGCGGGGAAACTCCGGCGGCGAACATCACGGTGGAAGCGCCCGAGGAAGGCCCGCCGGTCTGGACGCTTTCCGCCAGCCAGATCACCGTTTCCGAAGCGGATCCCAGCGTGATGCTGCTGGTGCGGAAGACCGGTTCGGCGGCCGCCAGCGTGACGGTCACCACCCTCTCCGCCGGGGCGGAACCGGGGCGGGATTTCACCCCGATCACCAAGAACCTCTCGATGGCGGGGGATCAACGCGAGCAAAGCATCGTCATCCGATTGTTGAACGAGTTCGTGCCGGACGGCCCCAAGCAGTTCCAGGTCGTCCTCCAGGATGCCTCCGCCGGTTCCCAACTGGGCGAACCGTCGGTCGCGGTGGTGGACATCGCCGACGACGACGGGGCGCTGGCGAACAGCTCCTTCCTCGACTTCCGGCCGTCCGAGACGCGTCCCCCGGTCCTCGGGCAGCTTCAGGTGCAGTTGGAGCCGGCGGCGGCCGGCGGTCAGTGGCGGTTACCGTGGGAAGGCGTCTGGCATTCGGCCGGGGAAACCCTGGTGAACCTGGATCCCGGCGAATACCCGGTGGAATTCCGGCCGGTGACCGGCTACGTCGAGCCGGAACCCGCCACGAACACCGTGACCGCCGGTGCCAGCCTCGTCCGCAGCTATTCCTACGAGGCTTCGCCCAATCGGCCGGCGGGAGCGCTCGTCGTGCAGCTCGGGCCCCCGGATTTGCTTTCCGGCGCGGCCGAAGCCCCGGGTTGGCGTCTGCGCGGCGAAGCGGCCTATCGGGCGAGTGGATCACTCGTCGCTTCCCTCCCCACCGGAAGGCACATCCTTGAGTTCAAGCCGGTGTCGGGATGGACGCCGCCGCCGGCCCGCGAAGTCGTCGTCCAGGCCGGGATCGAGACGTCCCTGAACGCCGTCTACCTGCAGGCGGGCCCTCCGCCGGCCGGGGTGCAGCTCCCCGAGGTGCTGCGCAATTATCTGGCGATCCGCAACGGCCTCAACGCCACCCCCCGGCAGCCCTATGCGATGAGCGGACAGTTGAAGACCGGCGCCGGCTTCGGATCCGGGATCGCGGTCCGGACCACCGTGGTGCTCACGGCCGCACACGTGTTGTGGGACGATGGCGCGCTCGAGTACGGCGGCGAGGTGGATTGGTTCCATGAACGGCACGCCGGGGAATACGATCCACGCCCTTTTCGGGCGGCGGGTTTCTATGTGTTCGAGCAATACGCGACGGAACGGCGCAAGGAGCGGACGGAACAGGGGCTCGCCCCGGGCGTCTCCGGTCCGGCTTCGCGGCAATGGGACGTTGCCGCGGTCTATTTCTCCGAACCCATCGCGCGCGGCGGGCAGAGCGGCTATCTGCTTTCCGATCTCGCCGCCAACGAATGGATCGTCAGCCCCCGGCAAAAGACGCTCGTCGGCTACCCCCTCACCGGCGGGGCCAACGACGGCCGGATGCACGACCTGCGCGGCGACAATTATGTCTTCGCTCGCGATGCCGGGCGTCTCTTCAGCTCGGCGGATTTCCTCGGTTACCCGGGCAACAGTGGCGGCCCGTTCTGCGTCGCCTTCACCCGCCCGGGTGACTTAGTCCCGATCTATTTCCCAGCCGCCGTCTATCTCGGCACCGCCAACGGACGTTCCGTCGTGCGTGCCATCGATTCCGACGTCGCCTCGCTCATCAACCGCGCCGCCTCCTCGGCGGAGTTGGGCACCGACTTCGTGGGCGGCGGCGTCATCGGCACCGGCACCGGGGCGACCCTCGATCCCTTCGCGATCGGCGGCTTGGTGGTCCGGTTCGCGGGGACGGCGGCGGGGGGGTGGCGGTTGTCCGGCGATCCCGCCAAGCCTTTCAATCTGGGCGGCACCCGGCTCGCCTTGCCACCGCGCACGTACACGCTCGAGTTCAAACCGGTCGAGGGCGTGCCGACCCCGGCCAACCTTGCGGTCACGGTCATCAACCGCCAGGACGCCGTCCTGGACGTCCGCTACGGGAGCCTGCCCCCGCCGGAGGCCGCTGCTCTGGGTGCGGTGACGGT
>WBXI01000207.1 GCA_008933025.1 Verrucomicrobiota bacterium | reverse complement strand
TCCGCAACGTCAGCAAGATCTACCACCTCGGCGGCGAGGAGATCCGCGCCCTCGACGACGTTTCGCTCGACCTGGATCACGGCGAGTTCGTCTCGGTCATCGGTCCGTCCGGCAGCGGCAAGTCCACGCTGATGCACATTCTCGGCTGCCTCGATTCCCCCACCAAGGGCGAGGTGCGGCTGGACGGCATGGACATCTCGAAGGCGTCGACCGGGCAGTTGGCGCGCGTGCGCAACCGCACGATCGGGTTCGTGTTCCAGTTCTTCAACCTGCTTCCCAAACTCAACGTCGCCCAGAACGTCGAGTTGCCGATGATCTACGCCGGCATCGGCAGTCGCGAGCGACGCGAACGCACCCTCCGTGCCCTCGAACTCGTCGAGCTCTCGCACCGGGTCAAGAGCCGGCCCAACCAGCTCTCGGGCGGACAGCAGCAGCGCGTGGCCATCGCCCGCGCGCTGGTGAACGATCCGAAGATCATCCTGGCGGACGAACCGACCGGCAATCTCGACACCCACACGGGCGAGGTGATCCTTGCCTTGTTCCGGCGGCTGTCGGAACAGGGACGCACCGTCATCCTCGTGACCCACAACCCCGAGATCGCCGCGGTGACGCCGCGTCGCATCGAGATCCGCAACGGGCGGGTCGCGGACCGGATCGACGAACGTCTCGCGGGCATCGGGCGGGCCCAGGCGGAAAACGCGCCCTGAGCCCCCCGCTCCCGCGATCCACGCGATGAACCTGTTCAATGCCATGCAGGTGGGGCTCAAGGAAATCTGGGCCCACAAGTTCCGCAGCGCGCTGACGATGCTCGGGATCATTCTCGGCGTGTCGTCCCTCGTCGCCATGAGCGCGATGGTGCAGGGGATGGAAAAGGGCCTGCGCGAGGCCTTGGTCGCCATCGGGGGCCTGCAGAAGATCCGCGTCGAGGCCCAGCCGATCCCGGCCGCCCAACGGCACCTCGCCGATTTCGCGACCGGCGTGACCCTGGCGGACGTCATGGCGTTGATCGGCTCGGCGCCGGAAGTCGACGTGGTGTCGCCGGAGATGCGGATGGAGTCGTACCCGACGCTGGCGGCGAACGGGAAAACCTACCGCACCTTCATGACCTCGGGCATTTGGCCGGTGCAGGCCACGCTGATGGAACACACGATCGCGCACGGGCGCATGTTCTCCGATTTCGACAACGAGTCCGCCCGCAACGTCTGCGTCATCGGCACGGGCATCCGCGACGAGTTGTGGGGCAAGCCCGAGGAGACCGGCGAGGAGGTGGTTCCCGTGGGACGCACGATCAACGTCAACGGGGTGCCGTTCACCGTCGTGGGGATGTTCGAGCACTACGAGAGCGAGCAGGACCACAAGGAGCGGTTGGTTCGGGTCGCGGAAGCCGAGCGGCAGCGCGCGCTCGGGGCCACGGGCAAGGGCACCCGCCGCAACCGGGGATGGGGCAGCGGCGGGCGCCGCGGCAATTTCGCCTTCTGGCTGAAGAACAATACCTTCTACATGCCGCTCAACTCGATGTGGATGAAGATCAAGTCCGGCCAGACCAACCTGCCGCCGGAACCGCGCCTCACCAACATCGAGATCAAGATCCGCGACGTCGACCGCATGGACCTCGCGCTCACCCAGATCCGGAACACGCTCATGGTGACCCACCATGGCATCGAGGATTTCTCGTTCCGCACCCAGGAGGATTGGGCCGACCAGATCCAGGTTTCCGTCCGCAACGCCCGCCTCAGCGGCGGCCTCATCGCCGGCATCAGCCTTTTCGTGGGGGGCATCGGCATCATGAACATCATGCTTGCCAGCATCAGCGAGCGCATCCGCGAGATCGGCATCCGCAAGGCCGTCGGCGCCGGCAGTCTCGACATCTTCGTCCAGATCATCGTCGAGAGCGTCACCATCGCCGTCGTCGGCGGTTTCCTCGGACTCGGATTTTCCCGCGTCGTGGTCTGGCTGATCGGCGAGGTCGCCCCCACCGACAACGCCCCGATCATCACCGTCGGCGCCATGCTGTTCGCCTTCGCCTTCAGCGTGGCGGTGGGTTTGCTCGCCGGGCTTTTCCCGGCATTCAAGGCCGCCCGGCTCAACGTCATCCAGTCGCTTCGCTACGACTGAGCCCCGCCGTGAACCTCCTCAACACCATCCTGATCGGGCTCAAGGAAATCTGGGCGCACAAGTTCCGCTCGATCCTCACGATGTTCGGCATCGTGCTCGGCGTCGCCTCGCTCGTCGGCATGAGCGCCATCATCAAGGGCATGGAGAACGGCATGCGCGAGTCGATGATCGCCATGGGCGGTGCCGACAAGGTCATCGTCGAGCAACAGTCGGTCCCGTCGGTGCAGGACCATCTGGCCGACCAGGCCACCGGCCGCACCATGCGCGACGTGATGGCCCTGCGCCGCAGCGCGCCGCTGGTGCGCGCCGTCTCGCCCCAGATGTCCATCCTGAATGCCACCGTCAGCCGCGGCCAGAAGATCGCCGACGTCTGGGAATGCACGGGCGTCTGGGACGAGGTCCTCGACATGAACCTCCACGTGCTCGAGCACGGCCGGTTCTTCAACGAGATCGACGAGGAAAAGGCCAGCGCCGTCTGCGTCATCGGCGTCGGCATCCGCGACGCCCTGTTCGGCACCCCCGAGGAGGTCGGCTACGAGGTGATTCCCATCGGCGAGCAAATCCAGATCGGCGGCCAGACTTTCACCATCGTCGGCATGTTCACCCGCTACATGTCGGAACAGGAGGCGAAGGAGCGGCAGATCGCCCGCGAACAGGCCGCCCTCGGCAAGGCCGCCCCCGTGCAGTCCGGCCCGAAGCGTCGCAAGGGTTGGGGAAGCCGCGGCGGTTGGGCGTTCACCCGGAAGAACATGAACCTTTACATGCCGCTCAACACCGCCTGGGTCCGGTTCCGCGCCGCGGGCGATGCCAGCGGGGTGCCCGATCCGCGGCTCAGCGACATCGAGCTCAAGGTGCACGACGTGGGCCGGATCGAGGCTGCCCTGCAACAGGCGCGCAATGTCCTCCTGGTCACCCACAACGGGATCGAAGACTTCAGTTTCCGGACCCAGGAAAACCAGATCGAGAGCATCAACAAGCAGATCCAGAATGCGCGGCTCAGCGGCGGCATCATCGCCGGCATCAGCCTGCTCGTCGGCGGCATCGGCATCATGAACATCATGCTCGCCAGCATCAACGAACGCATCCGCGAGATCGGCACCTGCAAGGCCCTCGGCGCCACCGGGCCCGCCATCTTCACCCAGATCGTCGTCGAGAGCGCCGTGCTCTCCGTGCTCGGCGCGTTGGCCGGTCTCGTGGCTTCCGCGGGCTTGGTCGATGTCCTCGCCTTGATATCGCCGACGGCCAATTCGCCGGTGATCACCTGGCAGGCCCGCGGCATCGCCGTCGCGTTTTCCGCCGGCGTCGGGATCGTCGCGGGACTTTTCCCCGCCATCAAAGCCGCGCGCCTGAGCCCGATCCAGGCGCTGCGGTACGAGTAGCAGGGCGCCGCGCCGTCTCTTTTTCAGGCCAACCCGAGCTTCTCCAGCACCGCCTTCGGCGGTCCTGCGAACTTGACCTGCGGCAGGTTGCCGACGAACCCGATGTCCTTCATCCCCACGGGCGTCGTGTAGAACCCGGTCGTCGTCAGGTTCCGGAACAACGCGAAGAAATCCGCCGCCTTTTCCAGTCCCGCTTTCGCCCGCGGCTTGTGGCAGATGTCGTCCGCGATCGCCGATTGCTGCGCGGCGTCCAACGCGGCGAAGTCCCTCGAGAAACGGCGCTGGCTCTCGCCGTCGAGCCACGCGAGTCCCTCGAGGACCACCGTGCGGTCCGCCCGTTGGATCGGGTACGGCGCGCTGATCCATTCGTCGACGAAGTCCGGCACCCCGACCGCGCTCGCCGACGGGGATTTCTCGTCGGCCGGCAGGATGAGATCGCACAGGGCGACCGCGGTGCGGCGCTGGGCGGCGGCGAACGTCAGCGGCCAGAGGTCCCCCGGACGGTAGGTTTTGTTGAGGACGGGATCGGTGCCGTATGGCTTGGCCGTCCGCGCCCCGGTTTCCGCGGCAAAGCCGACGCCGGGCGCCGCGCCCAGCGCCGCGCCCGCGGCGACCACCCATTGCAGCGCGTCGCGCCGCGAGATCCGGACCGGTTCGGGAGGATTCATGTTCGGGGAGGGATTGGGTTCAGAGGTTGCCGCGTTTCATCTCGGCCAACATGTGGTCGGCCGAACGCCAGGCGAGCGCCATGATGGAAAGGGTCGGGTTCTTGTCGGCATTCGACACGAACGGCCCGCCGTCGGTGACGAAGAGGTTGGGGACGTCCCAGGCCTGGCACCACGGGTTGAGCACGGAGTTCCTCGGGTCCGACCCGATGCAGGTGGTGCCGACCTCGTGGATGACCGATCCGCCGGGATTGATGGCCTTGGTGCCGTCGGTCGCCAGCTTGGAAATGACGCGGCCGCCCATGGCCTCGATGATTTCCCGGAAGGTGCGATGCATGTGGGCGGCCTGCCGGGTCTCGTGGTCGGAGAACCTGAACTTGAACCGCAGCACGGGCACGCCCCAATCGTCCTTCACGTCGGGGTCGATCTCGCAGAAGGAGTCGTCGTTGGGAATCATCTCGCCGCGGCCGGCGAGGTGGATGGTCGAGCCGAAGTACCGCCGTGCGTCGTCCTTGAGCTTCTTGCCGTACGCGCCGCCGTTGAGATCGGTCATCCAGCGGGTGACGCCGTGGGCGGGCATCTGGCGTCCGCCGCTGATCTCGATGTGGTAGCCGCGGGCGAAGCCGAGTTTGCCGGCCAGTTGTTCGCCATACTGCCACCAGGGCGCGTAGAGATGCAGGGCGGTGCCGGCCCCCTCGTCGTTCCACGCGGGCAGGCCCTCCAGCGCGGGAATCTGGCCGATGACGTCGGCGCCGACCGTGTCCATGAGGTAGCGCCCGACCTTGCCGCTGGAATTGGCGACGCCGTTGGGAAAGCGCGGGGTCCGCGAATTGAGGAGGATCCGCGCGGACTCGCAACCGGAGGCCGCGAGCACCACGACACGTGCCTTCACGTGCATGTCCTTCCGGGTTTTCTTGTCGACGTAGTGGACGCCGGTGGCGCGGCCGCGGTCGTCGACGCTCACCTCGCGGACGTGGGCGTCGGTGATGATGTCGAGGTTGCCGGTGGCGAGCGCGGGCGGCAGGTGGACGGTGGTGGACTGGTAGTTCGCGCGGATGCTGCAGCCGCGTCCGCACGGCGTGGACCAGAAGCACGGGGCACGTTGCCGGGCGTCCGCCACGAAGATTTCCTGGGCCTTGGGATCGCCCGGGTGCAGGCGTTCGGCGACTTGCGCGTAATTGGGGTGGCCCGACTTGATCGCCATGTGGGAGGGGACGACCGGGATGCCGAGCGTTTTGGCGTGTTTCTGGACGAGCAGTTCGTAGCCGCGGGGCTTGGGCGGGGGCAGCAGGACGCCGGGCGAGGAGTTCGGGGTGTTCTCGAGTTCCGGTGTCTGGTTGCTGCCCCAGACGCCGATCAGCGATTCCACCTTGTCGTAGTAAGGCGCCAATGCCTCGTAATCGAAGGGCCAATCGATGCCCAACCCGTCGCGGGACCGTGGTTTGAAATCGTGTTTGCCCATGCGCAGGGCGATACGTCCCCAGTGGTTGGTGCGGCCGCCGAGCATGCGGGGACGCCACCACATCCATTCCTGCTTGGCCTCGGCCACCAGCCAGTCGCTCGCGATCCGGAACTTCCCGGAAGGGTCGTTGGACTGCCGGACGGTGTAGGGTTCGCCGGGGACGGTCCAACCGCCATCGACGGTCGCGTCGTGGAATCCGAAATGTTTGTCCGGCGTCCGGGCGGCGCGGAGCGGGGCCTGTCCCGGGGTCTGGAACATCGGCGTCTCCTTGGTCGGCTCGTAGTTTCGACCGGTTTCGAGGACGAGGACTTTCACGCCGGCCTGCGCGAGCACGTAGGCGGTCTGGCCGCCGCCGGCCCCGGAACCGACCACGATGACGTCGTATTGCGGCTGGGTTTTCCGTTCCAACAGGAGAGGCATGGCGCGCTTGAATGGCGGTTGTGGGGAATCGGGTCAAGACCGCTCCCGACCTCCGCCGTCGGGGAGGTGCTTCGGGGATCGATTGTCGGCGGGGTCGACGCGACGGCGGGGTGTCGCCTCGACCCGTTGGGCTTGGAGAATCACCCCGGCGTTCCGGTGCCCCGCCGGGGAATCCACCCCGTGGCCTGGGCGACCGCGGGACTACGGATTCCCGGCCGGCGCGGCCTCGATCCGCACCAGTTGGGCGTCCTTGTTGTTTTCCCAGCCGGTGCCGAACTCGATCGCGTACAGGGCGCCGTCGGGGCCGAGTTCCATCTCCATCGGGCGCTTCAACCGGATCTCCGGGGCGAATCGTTCCATGCCGGTGGGTTCGCCGGACGCGTCGAGCTTCACCGCCACGATCCAATGGCGCTCCCAATCGTAGAGGAACTGGGTGTTGTCGAGAGCGCGCGGCAGTTTCCGGGACGATCGGAGGTTGGCATCGAAGTGATAGGTGGGGCCCGCGCAAGCGGTGCGGCCGCCGCTTCCCAAGACCGGGAAGCGCGACGACGGCGAATACGGGTAATACACCCGCGCCGGACGTGCGGGAGGGAGTTCCGTGGGGCCGGTGTTGTTGGGCGAAAGATTCATCGGGCGAGCCGGGTCTTGTGCCTCGCCGTTGGTTCCGGTGGCGAAGTCGTGGGTCCGGTAGGGACGGTTGTCGGCGATCACGAACGGCCATCCGAAGTTGCCCGCGGTGCGCGTGCGGTTGAACTCGTCGAAACCCGCGGGCCCGCGCTCCGCGCGCGCTTCCCGCGCGTCCGGCCCCACGTCGCCCCATGACAGGATGCCGGTCGCCCCGTCGACCGAGATCCGGAACGGATTGCGGCAGCCCATCACGAAGATTTCCGGCCGCGTCTTCGGTGTTCCCGGCGGGAACAGGTTGCCCTTGGGAATCGTGTACGCCCCCCCGGCATCGGGATGGATGCGAAGGATCTTCCCGCGAAGGTCGTTGCCATTGCCCGAAGACCGGGAGGCGTCGAATGCAGATCGGCCGGGCCGGTGGTCGGTGGGGTTGAACCCGTCGCACTCGAAGGGATTGGTATTGTCGCCGGTGGACAGGAACAGGTTGCCGCTGCCGTCGAAGGCAAGGGATCCCGCCTCGTGGCAACACACCTCGCGCTGGACGGCCACGCGCAGCACGACCTTTTCCGAATCGCGGTCGAGCGTGTCGCCGCGGAGCGTGAAACGGGCAAGGCGGTTCTCCGGGGTGGTGCCGGCGGGCGAATAGTAGACGTAGACCCACGAGGTCTTCGCGAAGTCCGGGGACAACGCGACGCCGAGCACGCCGGCCTCCCAGCTGCCGCGGTCGGGTTCCTTCGCGTTGAAGGCGTTGAGATGGCCGTGCACCGCCAGATTCGCCGCGAGGACGGAAGTGCCGGTGTCGGGCTTCCAGAGGCGGACTTTGCCAAACCGCTCGACGAACAGGACGCGGCCGTCCGGCAGCACGGCGAGTTCCATGGGGTTGTCGCACCCGGCCTGGAGCACGACTTTGCGGAACGCGGGGCCGGTGGGTTCGGTCGCGTGGGATACCGGGATCACGAGCGCGACGAGGGATGGCAAGAGCCAACG
>WBXI01000206.1 GCA_008933025.1 Verrucomicrobiota bacterium | reverse complement strand
CCGCCCTCCTGGCCGAGATCTCCGAGGAATGGGAAACCGGAAAAATCTACCTCGGCATGGTCCCCTCAAATCCATCCACGAACTAATGCCCGCCGAAATTACAGAAAGAAAATTGCGCGGCCCTAGGTTTCCTGGATTCCATCAATTCACGGGCATATGCACGTCTAGGATGGTCCCTTCCCGGGGCTTAGACCCCGTCTGAGATCCGGATAATTCCCCGGGCCGGGACATAGTCCCGCTGGTTTCACCCCATGGTCCCGCCCGGGAAGAATTGAAGGCAGCCCGGGTCCACGACGTCATTCAAGCCGGGTCGACCCAGGTTTCCACTGCCATTGACCCGCCCCGGTTTACAGATCACTTTCGCACCAGCGTATGCACCAACGCACCGTTTCCCTCCGCCTCCCCGTCGCCATCGCCGCGGCCGTCCTTCTGACGGCCGGATGCAGCACTTATGGAGTCAAAAACCCCTCCGGCACCGGCGTCACGGTCCTGAAAGCCGACGAGCAGGGCACCGTTGCCGGCACCGGCATCGAATCGCAGGACATTGTCGCGGTCACCGACAAGATGGCCCGCAGCCTTCTGGAAATACCCCAGATCGCCAATGCCGCGACCCCGCCCAACATCGCGGTGCTGCCCGTGGAGAACAACACCCGCTTTGCCATCAACAAGGACCAGATGACCGTTCGGCTCCGGGCACGCCTGATTTCCCAGACCCGCGGCAAGATCGTGTTCTTGGCCCGCGATCGGATGCCCGCCTTGGAAAAGGAACGGGAACTCAAACAATCCGGACAGCTGACCTCGAACTCCGACCCCCGGGTGGTCGAGTTCCGCGGGGCGGATTATTTCCTCGTGGGCAACCTCGAGGGTTCGAGCACCCGCAATTCCCGCGGGGTCAGCGACTATGTCCTCTATACCTTCCGCCTGATCGACCCGCGCACCAGCGCGACGGTCTGGGAGGATCTCGCGGAGATCAAGAAGCAGGGGCTCGAGGATTCCGCGTACCGCTGATGCGCGCCCCGTCCATGCGTCCGAAATGCCAGGCGCCCGCCGCGACCTTGCCCTTGCTGCTCGCGGCCGCGATTGCTGCCGGGGGTTGTGCCGCGACCCCCGGACGGGCGGGTGGGGACCGCGACCGCGTCCTCCGCGAATACCGCGATGCGGCGGCGTTCATGCAGGCCGCGAGGTTTGCCGAGGCGAAGGCGCCCCTCGACGACGCCCTGCTCACGCTCGGCGGTCTCAGTGGCGGCGACCGATCCGCCAAAAAGGCCCGCGGCCTGTTCCACGAGGAATCGTCCAAGGGATTTCGTGGCGAACCCTATGAGAGGGTCATGGCCTACTACTACCGCGGCATCGTGTACTGGATGGACGGGGAACCCGACAATGCGCGCGCCTGTTTCCGCAGTGCCCAGTTCCAGGATGCCGACGCCGAGGAAGGCAAGTACCAGTCGGATTATGCCGTTCTGGATTATCTCGATGGCTATGTGACCGCCAAACTCGGGGGCGACGCCTCCGATTCCCTTCGCAGGGCCCGGTCCTTTGCGAGGCTCGGCCCGATTCCCGACTACGATCCGAAGGCCAACGTCCTCGTCTTTTTCGAGATGGGCCATGGCCCCACGAAATTCGCCGGGGGCGAGTACGGGGAACAATTGCATATCCGTCCGGGTTCGTCCGCGGCCACCGCCCTCAACCTGCGCGTCGCCGGCCAATCCGCCCGGTTCCTGCCGGCCGACGATCTCTCGTACCAGGCGACGACCCGCGGGGGACGCGCGATGGACTTCGTTCTGGCGAACAAGGCCGTCTTCAAGGGCACGACCGACTCCTTTGGCAATGCCGCCATCGTGTCGGGTGCCGTTCTCGCCGGTGCCGGCGGTGGACGCCACTCGGTCGCGGACGAGGTCGGTGCCGGCCTGCTCGTGGCCGGCCTGCTCTCCAAGATCGTGAGCGCCGCCACCACGCCCGCCGCCGACACCAGGGCCTGGGACAACCTGCCGAACCTCATCGGATTCGCCACGCTCCGGGTGCCGCCGGGCGAGCAGACATTGACCGCCGATTTCGTCGACGCCTCCGGCCGCACGGTGCTCTCGCGCAACGTGACGTTCACCGTCGCCCCGGGCGCGCGCGACACGGTCCTGTTCCTTACCGATCGACGCTGATTTCAGTTCCACCCCAGCAATCCTCCCGTTTGCCATGAACCACCGCATCATTGCCGCGCTCGCGGCTTCCTCCGTCGGCCTGTTGTTCGCCACCGGCTGCCGTCCCGTCGGCGAGGCCGCCGGCAGCGCCACCCATACCGTTGTCACCGGCCACGAGGGCGGTGCCTACAAACCCAAGAACAGCGACAAGTACGCCCTCGAGAACCAGGACCGCTTCGTCGCCATGGACTACCGGGTCCAGCGAAGCGTCACTCCCACCGCCCTCCAGGCCCTGCCGATGCCCGACGGGCGCCTCGAAGTCGTCGCCAACATCCGAAACCGCATCGAGCGCCGCATCCAGGTCCAGATCCAATGCGTCTTCAAGGACGCCAACGGCTTCTCGACCGGCGACGAAACCCCCTGGCAGGATCTCATCCTCACCGAAAGCAGCCAGGAAACCGTCCGTTTCCAATCGCTCAACGACAAGGCCAAGACCTACACGATCCGCGTCCGCGAGGCCCACTGACCGGAGGCGGCGATGCCGCCCGGATTCCCTCCTACGCCCCGCCTTCCCATGCGCATTCTTGGCGTGATACCCGCCCGCTACGCTTCCACGCGTTTCCCGGGCAAGCCCCTCCACCCCATCGCCGGGAAATCCCTCGTCCAACGGGTCGTCGAACGCTGCCGGCTCGCCCGTTCCCTCGCCGACGTGGTCGTGGCCACCGACGACGACCGCATCGCCGACGCGGTCCGGCCATTCGCGACCGTCGCCATGACCCGGCCCGATCATCCGAGCGGCACCGACCGCATCGCCGAGGTCGCCCGATCCATCCGGGCCGATGCCTACGTGAACATCCAGGGGGACGAACCCCTCGTGGATCCGGCGGTCATCGACGCCGTGGCGGAGCGGCTCGCGGGATCGGAGATGACGACCGCCGCGACGCCGATCGCGGATGTCGCGGACTACGCCAACCCGAACGTCGTCAAGGTGGTGGTGGGCCTGGACGGTCATGCGCTCTACTTTTCCCGACGGACGATCCCCTACCTGCGCGACCACGCGGGGGCCCCCGAAACGGAACAATTGGCCGCTTTTCCCTTCCTCAAGCATCTCGGGATCTATGGATACCGGGCCGCGACGCTCCAGCGGATCGTTGCCTTCCCCGTTTCCGCCCTCGAACAGGCCGAACGCCTCGAGCAACTCCGCCCCCTCGAACACGGCATCCGCATCGCGGTCGCGCGGGTCCAGCATGACAGCATCGGCGTGGACACACCGGCGGACGTGGCCCGGGTGGAGGCGATGCTCGCGACGCGAGGCGAGTAGGGAGCAACTTTTTGTTGGCAGGAGGCGGGGCGCCAAGGGAGCCTGCAAGCCCATGAAGTATATCTTCGTCACGGGTGGCGTCGTCAGTTCCCTTGGAAAGGGCCTCACCGCGGCGGCGCTCGGAACGCTCCTGGAGAACCGCGGCCTCAAGGTGGCGCTCCAGAAGTTCGACCCGTACCTCAATCTCGACCCGGGCACCATGAGCCCGTTCCAGCACGGCGAGGTCTACGTCCTCGACGACGGCGCCGAGACCGACCTCGACCTTGGCCACTACGAACGGTTCACCAGCACCAAGCTCTCCCGCCGCAACAACACCACCAGCGGCCAAGTCTACCAGCAGGTCCTCGACAACGAACGCGGCGGCGTCTACCTCGGCAAAACCGTCCAGGTCATCCCCCACGTCACCGACGAGATCCAACGCCGGATCACCGTCCTCGCCGAGGAGTCCAAGGCCGACATCCTCATCACCGAGGTCGGCGGCACCGTCGGCGACATCGAGGGCCTGCCGTTCCTCGAGGCCATCCGCGAATTCGCCCAGGAAGCCGGCCCCGGCAACGTGTGTTTCATCCACGTCACCTACATCCCCTTCATCAAGGCCGCCGGCGAACTCAAGACCAAGCCCACCCAGCAAAGCGTCGCCAAACTCCGCGAGATCGGCATCACCCCCAACCTCCTCGTCTGTCGTTGCGAGTACCCCCTCAACAAGGAAATCCGCCAGAAACTCGCCATGTTCTGCAATGTCCCCTTCGAGGCCGTCATCGAGGAAAAGGACGTCGACCATTCGATCTACGAGGTTCCCCTCATGCTCCAGCGCGAGCGCACCGACGACCTCGTCTGCAAGGTGCTCCAGATCGATGCTCCGCCCGCCCGCATGACCCACTGGCAGGACATCATCCGCAAACTCATCGCCCCCCAGCACCGCGTCCGCATCGGGGTCGTGGGGAAGTACATCGAACTGCAGGACGCCTACAAATCCGTCTACGAGGCCCTCATCCATGGCGGCATCGCCAATGACTGCGGCGTCCAGATCGAACAGATCGAGGCCGAGGACGTGGAACGCGGCGATCCCGCGAAAATGTTCAAGGGCCTCGGCGGACTTCTCGTTCCCGGCGGTTTCGGCGACCGCGGCATCGAGGGCAAGATCAAGGCCGCCCAGTATGCGCGCGAGAACGGCCTGCCGTACCTGGGCCTGTGCCTCGGCATGCAGATCGCCGTGATCGAATTCGGCCGCAATGTCCTCGGACTGAAGGGCGCCCACTCCACCGAATTCGATCCCCACACCCCCCACCCCGTCATCGACCTCCAGGTCTCCCAGAAGAATGTCCGCCAACTGGGCGGCACCATGCGCCTTGGCTCGCAACCCTGCCTGCTGCAACCCGGCACTCTCGCCCGCAAACTCTATGGCGCCGATCTCATCCACGAGCGCCACCGCCATCGCTTCGAGTTCAACAACGCCTACCGCGAACAATACGCCGCCGCCGGCTTTACCTTCGCCGGCACCACCCCGGACAACAGTCTCGTCGAGGTCATCGAATTGCCCGGGCACCCGTTCTTCATCGCCTCCCAATACCACCCGGAATTCCTCAGCAAGCCGAACCAACCGCACCCGTTGTTCAAGGGATTCATCGCGGCGGCCCACGAACGACTGCACGCCAAGCCCCTCCCGCTGCCGGCCTGACGGCCCGTTCGAAAGCCCCGAAGGGCGCCGGGTCACCCGACCCGGCGCCTCGGGGCGGCCTCAGGGCGTCTTGGCGCCCCTGACGTCGAGGCACGCCAGTTCGCCCCGCGCGTTGCGCACGTAAACGCGCCCGTTCGCCAGCACCGGCGCCGTCCAGTGCTTCCCGCCGCTCGCCTGCGCCCGGATCACCTCGTGGTAGGCGTCGGGCTTCGCTTCCACCACCACCAACTCCCCGGATCCCGTCAACCACAGCAAGCGGCCATCCGCCGTCGCCGAAAGGTTGCCGGTCTCGGCCGCCGAACCGCGCCGGTCTTCAGGTCGAGGCACTTGAGCCGCGAATTCTTGTCGCCGCCCTGCCCGTCCACGCCGTACACCGACCCGCCCATCACCACGCTCGACGCCATGTGCGCGCGGATCTCCTTGTTGAACCACAGTTGCCGCGGTTGGTCGCCCCCGATGTCATAGGCCGCCCCGCCCGTCCCATATCCGGAGGACACCCACAGCACGTCGCCCGAGATCACCGGGTCGGATGCGTTCACGTTCCAGTCCGTCTTCCGCGGGAATCGCCACAATTGCCGGCCCGTCTTGGGGTCGATCGCCACGACGTGCATCGCGGCGAACAACGCCAGCGCCCGTTGGCCGTTCCGGCGAAACGGCACCGGCGACCCATAACCGCTTCCCGACTTGCCCGACACCCAGACTTCCTTGCCGGTCATCTTGTCCAACGCGATCCCAAACGTCCCCACGTTGAGGATCGCTAGACCGTCCTCGATGTCCACCGATCCGTTGAATCCCCAATCCGGGATCTCCAATCCCAGATCCTTGTGCACATCGCGGCTCCACACCGCCTTGCCGTCGGTCGCATCCAGGCAATGCACCGCGCCGTGACGGCCCACCGTGTAGACGCGGCCGTCGCTCACGGTGGGCGTTGCCCCCGGGCCGCCCTCGTAGTACTTGGGGTCCAGATCTTGGTCGTAGGCGAACGACCACACCACCTCGCCCGTCGCCTCGTTCAGGCAAAGGACGGTGTCCTTGCCGCCCTTCTTCTTGCCATCGCTGCCCACGGTGTAGACGCGGCCACCGACCACCGCCACGGAGGAGAAGCCGATTCCCACGTTTGCCTTCCACACCCGACGCGGCTGCCCCCCGGCCCACTCGCCGAGCCAATCCTTCTCCGTCGAGATGCCATCTTGATTGGGGCCGCGGTAGCGGGGCCAGTCCGCGCCCCGTAGATCCGCGATGGACAGGCAAAGGGCCGCGAGGGCGACGAGGGATTTCGGGCTGCGCATGGCCGCAACCTATCGGCATCCGGTACCCGGTCAATGCGGCGCACGCCTAACGCGCCCCGACGCGATCCCACGGTCCCAGATCGAAGAGCAATGCCTCGGCCTTGGCATCGGCCGTCAATTCCACCGCCGCCTCGTCCTCGATGGCCGCGCCGTCGCCCGCCGACAACGCCAACCCACCGACGCGGATCGCGCCCCGCGTCACCTGGATCCATCCCGCGCGACCCGGGGCGAACGCATGCCCGAGCCGCTCGCCGCCCTTCCATCGGAGCATCCAAAGATCCGCGTCCTGGTGGATCGGCAGGGAACCATCGCGGCCATCCGCGGAAACCAGCAGCCGCGGCAAGCCCGGGGGCGTGTCGCCGAACCCCTTCTCGTCGTACCGCGGTTCCACGCCGCGGGACGAAGGGTGCAACCAAATCTGCAACAGGTGCACCGGATCCATCGTCGACTCGTTCGTCTCGCTGTGCATCACGCCGCGCCCGGCACTGATCCGCTGCACGTCGCCCGGATGCATCACCGCGCTGTTGCCAAGGCTATCCCGGTGCGTCAACGCGCCGGATATAATGTAGGTGACGATCTCCATGTCCCGGTGCGGATGCATGCCGAACCCCATCCGCGGGGCCACCCGATCCTCGTTCATGACGCGCAACGCCCGGAAACCCATGTGAGCGGGGTCATGGTAATCCGCGAAACTGAAACTGTGCCGGGCGTCGAGCCAACCATGGTTGGCGTGGCCGCGCTCGGCGGAAGGCCTCGGGGTGATCATGGGATGTTTGGGGTCGATCGGTTCAATGCGCCCTGACCCGGGGTCAGGGCCGTCAAAGCTTCCCGGGCGTCGCCGCGGGAATCGCGGCGGGTTTCGGGGCCGGCGGCGTCCGCGGAACCGCGGGCGGTGGCAGAACCAGATGCGCGGGAACCGGCTCCTTGGTGAAGTCGGCCGTCAAATAGTCCACGAGGGAAACGATCTGTTCCTCGGTCAGCGGCCCTCCCCGCTTGGCTTCGAACGCCGGCATCAGGCTGCCGTCCTTTCCGTTGCGGACCCAATTGTTCCAGTAGTCGCGATTGAACGCGCTGGGACGCCCGCGAAGGATGGGGACCATCGTGGCCCGGTGTTCCGCATCGTGGCAGACCCCGCACGAGGCGGCATAAAGGTCGTGCCCTTTCTTGCCGACACCGGCTTCCAGGTGGCACTTCGCGCAATCGCCCCGAAACACCGCCTGCCGGTCCGCCGCGGCGATCTGCATGTTGCGCGACCGTTCGGTCATGCGCTGTAGGTTCT
>WBXI01000205.1 GCA_008933025.1 Verrucomicrobiota bacterium | reverse complement strand
TCATGAGTAACTAGAACGCTAGTTACATATGGACAAAAAAGAAGAGCAAACTCGTCTCTCTTCACATTTTCGTCATGCACCCGGCGACCTCCGGATCCCCCCGAAGGACCCGCCGCCCGAATGCCACCTTTGCCCGGCACGGCGTCAGGCGACCAGACGGCTCACGACTTTTCCCCCGACGTCGGTCAGCCGAAAATCCCGGCCTTGGTGCCGGTGGGTCAGGCGTTCGTGGTTCAGGCCGAACAGGTGCAGCATGGTTGCGTGCAGGTCGTTCACGTGGACCGGATCCCGGGCGATGTTCCACCCGATCTCGTCGGTTTCGCCGATGACTTGCCCACCCCGGATGCCGCCGCCGGCCATCCAGATGGAGAACGCGAACGGATGATGGTCCCGGCCGGTGACCTTGGCGAAGCCCGGACGGTTCTCGCCGAGCGGCGTGCGTCCGAACTCGCTGGCCCACACCACCAGCGTCTCGTCCAGCAACCCGCGCTGTTTCAGGTCCTGGAGCAACGCCGCCACCGGTTGGTCGACGACCCGGCAATTGAACTTCAGGTCCGCGTCGAGATCGTTGTGGTGGTCCCACGACGCATGGTGGATCGCCACGAAACGCACCCCGCGCTCGACCATGCGCCGGGCGAGGAGACAATTCTTCGCGAAGGTCGGGAACGCCTCCGGACCACCGCCGCGATAGGCGGTCAGGCCGCCGGCGTCGCGGTCCACTCCATAGGCGGCCCGGATGGATTCGGGCTCCCGCGAAAGATCGGTCAGTTCCGGCGCGGCCAACTGCATGCGCGCCGCGAGTTCGTAGCTCGCGATCCGCGCGGCGATCTCGGGATCGCCGACCGCGGTCTGCCGGAGTCGGTCGAAATCGCGCAACGCGTCGAGGCCAAGATGCCGTGCCTCGGCGGCGAGTCCCGGCGGGTCCCGCAGGTCGAGGACCGGTTCGCCCTGGGAACGGAACACGACGCCGGCGTAGTTCGACGGCAGGAACCCGCTCGAGAACATCGTCGTCCCGCCGCTCGCCGCCCGGCCCGCCGTCAGCACCACGTAGCCGGGCAGGTCCCGCGACTCGCTCCCGAGGGCGTAGTTGACCCACGAGCCGACGCTGGGGCGCCCGAGCATCGGGCTGCCGCAGTACATCAGCAGTTCGCCCGGGTGATGGTTGAAGGCGTCGGTGTGCATCGAGCGCACCAACGCGATGTCGTCCGCGCAGGCCCCGATCCGCGGGAGCAGCGCGCCGAACTCGGTGCCGCTCTGGCCGCCGCGCCGGAACCCGTGCGGCGAACCCCAGAGCACCGCCGATTCCTTCTGGATGAAGGCGAACCGGACGTTCTTGGTGAGCGACTCCGGCATCTTCTGCCCGTGCAGTTCGTTGAGGCGCGGCTTGGGATCGAAGAGGTCGATCTGGCTGACCCCGCCCTCCATGAAGAGGAAAATGCAGTTCTTGGCCCGCGGCGCGAACGTCGACGGATGGACGCGTCCCGGTCCGGGCGCCGGGGAAGCGCCGCGAACGGGAGATGCCCCCAGCAAGCCGTCCCGCGCGAAAAGCGACGCCAGCGCGACGCCGCCGATCCCGCGGGCACTGCTGACGAGGAAATCGCGCCGGGCAATCTGGATGGCTTGGTCGGGGTCCATGGAAGTCATTCCCGGCATTGGAATTCGTCGAGGTTGAGGAGCGTCTGGGCGACCACGAACATCGCGTTGCCGGGGTCCGCCCGCGAGGCGTCGGTCTCCAGCTTCCGCAGCCGGGCCCGTTCCGTCGCCGTCGGCATGCGTCCGACGCAGCGCCGGAAAGCCCATTCGGCCCGCGCGCCGTCGTCGGGGCACCCGCGGATCGCGGCGTCGGCCAGGGCGCGGGCCGCCTCCACGAACACCGGGTTGTTCTGGAGCGTGAGGGCCTGCAAGGGGGTGTTCGACCGCTCGCGCCGGGTGCATGGCGCGCTCGGATCCGCCTGGTCGAACGTCGGCAGCAGCGGGTGGGGCACCGTCCGTTGCGCGTACATGTACAGGCTGCGCCGAAACAACACCGGCCCGGTGTCGTCGGTCCACGTCCAGGCGCCCGCCGTCCCCAGGAACCGCAGTTCTTCCGGCATGTGCGGGCGGAAGCTCGGTCCGCCCAACCGCAGGTCGAGGCGCCCCGCGACGGCCAATGCGGCGTCCCGCAGCACTTCCGATTCCACCCGCACCCGCGCTTGCCGCGCCAACCAGCGGTTCTCGGGATCGCGGTCGCCCAATTCCGGACGGTGGCGCGAGGACTGCCGGTAGGTGGCCGACAACACGATGCCCCGGACCAACGCCTTTCGGCTCCAGCCGTCGCGCACGAAGGTGGCGGCCAGCCAATCGAGGAGTTCCGGATGGGAAGGCGTCTCGCCGCGCGTCCCGAAATCCTCCGTCGTCGCGACCAAGCCGCGCCCGAACAAGTGCAGCCACGCCTGGTTCACGGCCACGCGGGCGGTGAGCGGATTGGCCGGCGAGGCGATCCACCGCGCGAGGTCGAGGCGGTTGGTCGGCGCGGCGGGTCGGTTGCCGAGGCATGCCGGCACGCCGGGTTCGACGCGTTCGCCCTCGCGGAGGAAATCGCCGCGCACATGGACGTGGGTGGGCGGCGGTTGGGTCTTTTGCGCGAAGGTGTAGGCCGTCGTGCCCGGCGCCACCGTCCGGTCGGCTTCGTCGGCCCCCTGGAAAAACGCGTAGAGTTGGTAGAACTCGCGTTGGCTGATGGGGTCGTACTTGTGGGAGTGGCACTCCGCGCAACCCACCGTCAGCCCGAGCCACGCGGTCCCGGTGGTCGACACCCGGTCCACCAAGGCCCGCGCCGCGAATTCCCGCGCGTCCACGCCGTCCTCGTGGTTGCTCAGCGCCATGCGGTGGAATCCCGCCGCGATCACCGGCCCCGGACCGCCGTCCCGCGGGTCCTTCCCCACCATATCGCCGGCCAGTTGCCACACCGTGAATTCGTCGAACGGTTGGTCGCGGTTGATCGAGTCGACGACCCATTGCCGGTAGACCCACGCCCAGGGTCGCTCGCGGTCGACCTGGTAACCGCTCGAGTCCGCGTAGCGCGCGAGGTCCAGCCAATGCCGGCCCCAGCGTTCGCCGAATCGGGGCGATGCCAACAGGCGGTCGACCTGGTGCTCCCACGCGGCGGGATCGGGGTCGTTCGCGAACGCGTCGATCTCGGCCGGCGTCGGCGGAAGCCCGGCGAGGTCGATCGACAGACGCCGGAGCAGGGTGGGGCGGTCGGCTTGGGGCGACGGCGCGATCTTTTCCCGTTCGAGTTTCCGGAGGACGAAGCGGTCGAGGGGTTGGCGGCACCAACCGGGGTCGCGGACCGCCGGCAACGCCGGGAGCCGCACGGGTTGGAATGCCCAATGGTCGGACGCCGTGCCGGCGCGGGCGGGGCCGATCGCGCCGGCGAGGAACGCCAACGCGGCGAGGGCGACCGTTCGCAAACGGCCCGACGGGTTGGCGTTGGAATCAAGAGACATGCGGCGTGACCGGACGATGGTGCCCTGTCGGACGGATTTTTTTGAAGCGCGCATTCACGGTTTGCGTCACGATCTTTCCATGATTCCCCCGGAGCCCCCCCCGCGCGCGCCGCGTCGGAACGCCGCGTTCACGCTGATCGAGTTGCTGGTGGTGATCGCGATCATCGCGATTCTCGCCGGGATGCTGCTGCCTTCGTTGTCGAGCGCGAAGGAGGCGGCCCGCCGGATCGCCTGCGTGAACAACCTGCGGCAACTCGGGTTGGCGCAGACGCTCTACGCGACCGACGCCGAGGGGAAATTCGTCCCGCGCACCTATCGCCCCGCCTGGCCCACGCTGTTGTATGCCTACTACCACGAGGTCCGGGCCCTCCGGTGCATGACCGACGGGCCCAAGCCGCCCGCGACGTTCGGTTCGCCCGACACCAACCACATCGCCGACAACGCCCCGCGCAGCTACATTTACAACGGTTGGAACGACTATTTCCAAACCACGTTGTCCGCGGAGGATTTCCAGAAATACATGGCCAACACCCTCCCGTCGTCGCTGAAGGAAACGGTGATCTCGGAGCCGACGGACACCATCGTGATCGGCGAGAAACGCTCGGACAGCCCGTCCCACGGGCATTTCCACATGGATTTCCTGTCGGGAAAACTCGGCGACGACATCGAGGAACTGGAGCACGGACGCCACGGTCGAACCGGAAGCAGCCGGGGACAGGGTTCGAACTACGCGTTTGCCGACGGCAGCACGCGGTCGCTCAAGTTCGGCCGCTCGATCACCCCGATCAATTTCTGGGCGGTGACCCCGACGTGGCGCACCAACACCGGCAGTTTCAATCCCAAGTAGGCCGCCGGGCCCGACGGGCCATGTTTTCGCCGGGATGGTCCCGGCCCGCCGGCCCGCCGGCCCGGTGCGGTCCGCCCCCTCCGTGCCGAATCCCGTCAAACTGCTTTTTGTCTGCAGCCTGAACCGTTGGCGCAGCCCGACGGCGGAGGCGCTTTACCAGGGGTTCCCCGGCTACGTGGCGCGGTCGGCCGGCACGGAACCCGGCGCACGGATCCGCGTCACCGAGGGATTGCTGGGTTGGGCCGACTGGATCTTCTGCATGGAACGCCGGCACGTCGATTGCCTGCGCGCCAAGTTTCCCGAAGCCATCGCCGGCAAACGCGTGGTCTGCCTCCGGATCGGCGACGACTTCCCGTATGGCCACCCGGAGTTGGTCGCCTCGATCCAGAGCGCCCTGAGCGGCCACGTGGATGTTCCCGGGCCGTGACAACGGCCCCGTGGACGCCGAAGCCGCGAGGCCGTCCGCACCCCGCCGCCCCCGTCCTGCCCGGCGCCAAGGCCGACGGCTCGGTGCTCCTCCCCAACCAGTGGTCGTTGCGCCCCGCCGGCAAGCAGGTCCCCCTCGGCGATTTCCCCGTCAACATCGCCGTCCATCCCTCCGGCAAACAGGCCGCCATCCTCCACGCCGGCTTTGGCCAGCACGAGGTCGTGGTGGTCACGCTGCCCGACGGCAAACTGGTCTCGCGCACGGCGCTGGACGAGGCGTTCTACGGCATCGCGTTCTCGTCCGACGGCAGCCGACTCCACGTGTCCGGCGCCGGCGACGAGGTGGTCCGGGTGTTTTCGTTCCGCGACGGCCATCTCGCGCCGTCCGCGGCGTGGCGGATCCGGCCCGTCAAGGAACGCGGCATCGTCTCGGGCATCGCGTCCTCGCCTTCCGGCGACCGCATCTATGCCACCGAATTGTACGGCGGACGCGTCGTGGGCCTCGACGGGACGGACGGCCGCGTCCTGTGGGCGACGGCCGTCGGCACGCTGGGCACGGCGAACCTCGAGGCGACGAGGGTTTCCCCCGATTTCGACACCGCGGCGGCGGAGAAACGGGCGGCGGCGCAGAACGACCCGCAATCGCCCGAGGCGCCGTATCCCTACGGGTGCGTCCTCGACGCGGCTTCCAACCGACTCTACGTGTCGCTGTGGGCGCGGGCGCAGGTGGTGGTGCTCGACGCGGCGACGGGCCGCGAAACCGCGCGTTGGAACACCGAGGAACATCCCAACGAACTGGTCCTCAACCGTTCCGGTTCGCTGCTGTTCGTGGCGAACGCCAACCGCAACACCGTCTGCGTCTTCGACACGGCGTCGGGTCGTCTGCTCGAGACCCTGTGCGCGGCGCTGAACGCCGACGATCCACCGGGTTCGACGCCGAACTCGCTGGCACTTTCGCCGGACGAGCAATGGCTGTTCGTCGCCAACGCGGGCAACAACGCGGTCGCCGTCTTCGAGTTGGGCAAGCCGGGCAACAGCCGTTCCCTGGGCTTGGTGCCGGTGGGTTGGTACCCGACCTCGGTCCGCGTCTCGCCGGACGGCAAACAATTGATCGTCGCCAACGGCAAGGGCGTGACGTCGAAGGCCAATCGCCATGGCCCCCAGCCCGGCCGCGAGATCCCGGGCGGGCTTCGCGAATACATCGGCGGGTTGTTCCAGGGAACGCTCGGCCTCGTGACGCTGCCCTCGAGGGAACGGGCTCCCGAGTTCTTCGCCGAGCAGACCGACCGCGTCCGCAAGTGTTCCCCCGTGGCCCCGCGCCCCGACGTGTCGTCCGCGCGGTCCCGCGGCAATCCCGTTCCCTCGCGCGTCGGCGGCACCAGCCCGATCCGCCACGTCGTCTACGTCATCAAGGAGAACCGGACCTACGACCAGATGCTGGGCGATGTCGCGGAGGGCAACGGGGACGCGGCCCTCTGCCTGTTTCCCGAGGAGGTCACGCCCAACCACCACGCGCTCGCCCGCGAGTTCGTGTTGCTCGACAATTTCTACGTGGACAGCGAGGTCAGTGCCGACGGGCACGAATGGAGCATGGGCGCCTATGCCACCGACTTCGTGGAAAAGGACTGGCCGCTGAGTTACGGGCACAACCAAAAGGGCAAGTACCCGTACCCCGCCGAGGGCGCGCTTCCGGTGGCCGCCACGCCCAACGGCTATCTCTGGGACCGCGCCCGGGAAGCCGGCGTGACCTATCGCAGCTACGGCGAGTGGATCGCCGCGGCCCCGGCCGGCGGTGGCCTGCCCCGGGCGCGGGTGAAGTCCCTCGAGGGCCATTTCGACCCGGGCTTCCGTCCCTACGACCTCGCCTATCCCGACGTGAAGCGCGCGGACCGTTTCCTCGAGGAATTGCGCCGTTTCGAGCGCGAGGGCGACATGCCGCGGTTGCAGATCCTGCGCTTGCCCAACGACCACACCTACGGGACGTCGGCCGGCAAACCGACGCCGCGCGCGATGGTCGGGGACAACGACCTCGCGCTCGGAAGGCTGGTGGAAGGCGTGACCCGCTCGAGGTTCTGGCACGACACGGCGATCTTCGTGCTCGAGGACGACGCCCAGAACGGGCCCGACCACGTCGATGCCCACCGGAGCATCGCCTTCGTGGTGAGCCCGTACACCAAACGCCGGTTCCGCGATTCCACCATGTATTCCACGTGCAGCATGCTGCGCACGATGGAACTCATCCTCGGGCTCAAGCCGATGTCGCAGTTCGATGCCGCGGCCGCGCCCATGTACCACGCGTTCCGGGAACGTCCCGACCGGACGCCGTACCGTTGCCGGCCGGTGACGGTGGATCTGGGCGAGAAGAACGCGCGGCTCGCCTGGGGCGCCGATGCCTCGTCGAAGATGGATTTCTCCCGGGAAGACGCCGCGGACGACCTCGTGTTGAACGAGGTGATCTGGCGGTCGGTGAAGGGACCGTCGAGCCCGATGCCGGCGCCGCGCCGCGCGGCCTTCGTGGTGGTGGGCGACGACGACTAGGGCGTCCGCAAACCCAATTCCCGGCTGTCCGATGCGGCGGATCCCTGCCAGATTATCCCTAAGGCAATCCCGGTGACGAACGTCGTCGTGCCGGGAACCCCGCGTCCCGACCACCGGCCATGACCACTCCAAAAACCTTCCTGGGCCCGATCCTCGGCAGCCTCCTCGCGTTGGCCGTCCTCGGGCAAAACGAGATCGGATTCGTCGAGAAGTTCGCCCTGTCCGCCGACCGCGAGGCGACGCTCGCCCAACTCGTGCCCGGCACCGAGGACTACTACTTCTTCCACGCGCTCCACTACCAGTCGACCGGCCGGAAGGAGAAACTCGCCGCGATCCTCGAGGCCTGGGGCAAACGTTTCCCGGGCTCGGAACGGCGCGCGATCATCGAGAACCGCGAGGCTTTGCTGGCCTACGATGCCGATCCGCAGCGGACGCTCCGCTTTCTCCGGGAACGCCTGGGCCTCCGGTTCGACCACGTGCAGGAAATCCGCGACCGCAAGCCCGACCTGCCCACGGTGCTCG
>WBXI01000204.1 GCA_008933025.1 Verrucomicrobiota bacterium | reverse complement strand
GAGGACCATTCGTGCGTGCGGTCGCCGACCCAGGTCACCGGCGCGGCATCCAGCGGCGCGTATCCTTCCGGATGGTGGAGCGGCCAGTAGCGGTCGTCGACCGCGCGCGTCATCACCACGAACTCCGGGTTCCACGTCAGTCCATGCCGGTACTCCTCGCGCGAATACAGGTCCATGTAGCCACGGGGCGTCATCGGGCCGGCGTGGGTCCCCTGGTAGGGGAAATACCCGGGGCCGGAGAACAGCGTGTCCGTGCCGTCGAGTTTCCAGCCGTCGATGCCCCAGCCAAGCACCTGCCGTTGCATCCCGTGCCACCAGGCGACGGCCTCCGGATTGGAATAGTCGAGGAAGCCCCCGGTGCCCTTCCACCAACGCTTCTGCCGGCCGTTTCCCGCGAGATAGCCATGCGCCGCGGCGTCCGCGTGGAATTCCCCGGCGTCGCGGATCGGCGTGTCGGAGTTCCGCGAGTTCACCATGCAGGTCATCCACAGCACCACCCGGTAGCCGTTGGTCTTGAGCCCGCGGAAGAATCGCTCGGGATCCGGGTACCGTGCGGTGTCCACGGCGAAGTCGTTGTAGCGCGTGCTCCACGGGCTGTCGACGAGGAGGGTCCGCACCGGGATGTCGTGGGCCGCGTATCCGTCGAGCAACTCGCGCACCGTGGCCGCCGTGTTGCGGTCGTCTTCCCACAGCCAGCATTCCAGCGCCCATGCCGGCGTGATCGGGACGCGGCCGTGCCGTTGCGCGCCGAAGGGCCATCCCCAGAACGGATAGGCCCACAAAAACCAAAACGCGGCGGCGAGAACGAGCGCCGCGCCCGCGAGCCATCGTACCCATCGGCATCGCCGGGGCGCCCGCGCGGCGGGGGCACCCGGGGGCGTGGATTCGGGAGTCATGGCGGGGCGAGGGGCACCGGCCTTCAGGCCAGGGTCCGGAAGGTTTCGGCGGCGGCGCGGACGGTGGCGTCGATGTCGGCCTCGGTGTGGGCGGTGGAAAGGAATCCCGCCTCGAACTGGCTCGGCGCGAGGTAGACCCCCCGGTCCAGCATGCCGTGGAAGAAGCGCGCGAAGCGGGCGCGGTCCGCGTGGAGGGCGTCCGCAAGGTTCCAGACCTCGCGTTCGACGAAGTACGCGCAGAACATGGATCCGATGCGTTGGAATCGGACGGGGATCCCGGCGGAACGCGCGGCGTCCTCCATTCCGGCCTGCAAGCGCGCGCCCAGCGCCTCGAGGCGGGCATAGGCATTGCCGGCCACGAGTTCGTCGAGGGTCGCGAGGCCCGCGGCCATCGCGAGCGGGTTGCCGCTGAGGGTGCCCGCCTGGTACACGGGGCCGAGCGGCGCGAGCAGGTCCATGACGTCGGCCCGGCCGCCGAACGCGCCGACGGGCAGGCCGCCGCCGATGATCTTGCCGAACGTGCTGAGATCGGGAACCAGCCCGAAAACCGATTGCGCGCCGCCGGGCGCGACACGGAACCCGGTCATCACCTCGTCGGCGATCAACAGGCTGCCGTGGGCGCGGGTGAGTTCGCGCAGCAATTCGAGGAACCCGGGGCGGGGCAGGTACAGGCCGGCGTTGGCCGGGACCACCTCGAGGATCACCGTGGCGATGGTGTTCCCGTGGGCCGCGAACGCCGCGCGCAGGGCATCGGGATCGTTGAATGGCAGCACCAGCGTGTGCTTCGCGAAATCGGCCGGCACCCCGGCGCTGTCGGGATTCCCGAGCGTGAGCGCCCCCGAACCCGCCTTCACGAGCAGCGAGTCGCCGTGCCCGTGGTAGCAACCGTCGAACTTCACGATGGTGTCGCGCCGCGTGAATCCACGGGCCAGACGGATGGCCGACATGCAGGCCTCCGTGCCCGAATTGCAGAACCGGATCTTTTCCACCGACGGCACCAGCGATTTGACCCGGACGGCGAGGTCGACCTCGAGGGGATTGGGAATTCCGAAGCTGGTCCCGCGATCGGCGGCGGCCTTGACGGCCTCGATCACGCGGGGGTGGGCGTGCCCGAGGATGGCGGGGCCCCAGGTGAGGACGTAGTCGATGAGTTCGCGGCCATCCACGTCGGTGATGCGCGCGCCGCGGGCGGACTGGACGAAGAAAGGCTGGCCGCCGACGCCGCGGAAGGCGCGGACGGGCGAATTGACGCCGCCGGGCGTGTGGCGCAGCGACTCGGCGAAAAGGGCCTCGGAGCGGGGGGAACCGGACATCGTGGGGAGAGTTTGGGATTCAAGTCCCAAGTTTCAAGGTCCGAGGCGGCGGGATGCGACGGGGTGGGGCGAGCGGGGCCTGGCCCGTCCGATGACCGGATGTTCGCCCGAGGCCGGACGGGTCGGGGCGCGCCGAACCGAGGGGGGTCGGTCGTCGTGCCGTTGCGCGGGCGAATCGGGGAACGGATGGAGGTCCCGGCGCCACGGGAGTCTTTCCCGAACCCAAGACTCCGTGGCGAATCCTTCCCTTCCGCGCGACGGGTGCCAATGCCGTCGGCGGGAGGGGTTGGATGCGGCCGCGAGCGGGATTCCGGACGATCCCGTTATTTCGGCAAAGAGGCGCGGATCGTGTCGAAACGCGGGTCGGCGACGAATTGGGTCCGGACGTTGGCGGCGGCGGGATTGGTGGCGAGGCGCGCGTCGCTGAGGGCGAGGGCCTTGGCGAGCGTGGTCACGGCGCTGGCGGGCTTGGACTGCAAGGCCTGGATGGCGGCCAGATTGTACCAGGCCTCCGGACTCGTGGGCGCGAGCCGGGTGTAGCGTTCCAATGCCTGCTCCATGCGGTCGGCACGGCCCAGCTGTTGGTACGCCTGGATCAACGAGAGAACGGTGCGCGAGTCGGAATCCGGCCGGGTCAACTGGGAGTCGAGCACCTCGACGCCCTCGTTGCTGCGGCCCTGCTGGAAGAGCGCGCTGGCCACCAGGAAGGCGGACTCGAGATTGGTGACGCCCGACAGGATTTCGGCCCGGGCGGCGGCGTTGGTCGCGGCGGTCAGGACCTGGGCCGGCGGGAGGGACATGTCCTTGTAGCGGGCGAGCTGGTTCAGCAGGTCGAGGATCCCGGCGTTGTCATGGTCGAACTCGTAGCAGGTCTCGACGACCTTGTAGGCGTCGGCGTAGTGGCCGAGACCTGCGAGGACGGAGGCGTAGTTGAAGACGGTCTCCGGGCTGTACGGGCAGAACGCGAAAGCCTGCTTCAGCGCGAACTCGGATTCCTTGAGCAACTTGGCCTGGTACGCCGGATCGTGGGTCTCCTGCGCGCGCCACGCGTACACGGACTTCCCGATCGCGTTGCGCAGCTTGCTGAACGCCTTCTGGGCATTGTCGTCGCGCACGAAGCGCGGGTCGCCCTTGAAGCCCGACAGATCGCGGCGCTTGTAGGTCTTGAGCACGAAGTCGCAGACCTCCTTCACCGGGGTCTCGTAGGTGATCCAGTTGCCGATGAAGCGCTCGGAATACTTCGACCAGAACTCGTGGTCGCGGGCGATCTGTTCGTCGCCGAGTTGCGCCACCGGTTGGCGCTCGATCTTGAGGATGATCCCGTAGGGGACGAGGTGGGGATACATCCAGTCGAGGGCGAAACTTTCCTCGACGTAGAACGCGTGCCCGGGATTGCGGTCGAAGATGACCTTGGTGAGGAGGCCGTTGATGGCCATCACGGCGGTCTGGCCGGACACCGAGACCCGGCCGTCGGGCAATTGGACCAGATTTTCGCCGGCACGGAGTTGCTTCTGGCCGTAGCGGCGCTGGGCGTCGGCGGTGTATTCCTCGAAACAGCGGCCGAGATCCTCGGGCGAGGGGATGTCGATCTCCATGTCCGGGAACAGGCCGCCCTCGCTGGGGGCGATGAGCCCCGGATACGCTTCCTCGAGCAGCAGGCGGTTGAGCCGGACCCGGGTGTGACCCTTGGGATCCTGGGCGGCGAACCGCGCCACGTGGTCGGACAATTTCACCCCGGCGAAACGGTTCGTGGCGTGGATCGAGGGGCCGTCGATGACCGCGTTGAGCGCGGTGGCCAACGCGGCGGCATCCGGGGGCAACGGGCCGCGGAGCAGGGACTTCAGATGCGCGGACACGGGGTCGGCCGCGGTGTCGATCCTGCGGGCGAGCGCGGCGGCATCCTTGAGATGCGAGGGCGCGAAGAACGAGGCCCCGACGCGGCGTTGCTTTTCCATGCGGGATCCGAGCCCGGTCACCCTCTGGTCGACCGGGCCAAAGAGTCCGGCGAGGGCGTTGGTGCGGCCGCGGGCGATCGACACCTTGTCGTTGAGCATCGACTGGAAGAACGGCAGGTCGTGCTGGGCGCTGTTGTTGTAGTGGGCGCGGATGTAGTCGAGGTAGGTGTTATCGGCGAGGGCGTTCTGGGTGATGATGTAGACGTCGCGCCGGTCGAATTTCGGGTCCCGGCGGTCCTGGGGCGGGATGAAACTCTCGCAGAAGATCATGTAGGTCGGGCAGAACCGGCCGGGATCGGTGCCGCCGAACAACACCGTGTGCTGGTCCATCGAGGGGTAGAGCGGTTTGCCGGCCTTGTCCCTGGGGGCCTTGGCGACCGCGGTGTCGAAACCGGGTTCGAACATGTCGTGGCCGAACCAGAACCCGAAGTAATGCCCGCGTTGTTCGTTGTCGGCCCAGTGGTCGAGGACGGAGTCGACGGGGATGAGGGAGAAGACGGCGAGGAGGGCGCCGAGGGCGGCGCCGCGTTTGCCGGTGGCGATCTGGAGGGCGTTGTCGAAAAGCAGGATGACGAGGAACGCGGCCGAGAGGGTGAGGCTGATGAGGGCGGCGACGCGCGGGATGTAGAAGACGTTGACGCTGGGGTCGAACACCTCGAAGACCTGCCGGAGGTTGAGCGCGGCCGCGAGGGCGCCGCCGCCGAGGAGCCAGAGCCGCCGTTCCACGTTCTGGGCAAGGACCAGGCCCGCGACCACCGCGATGCCGAACCCGATGACGATCGCCACGACGACGTGCGACGACGTGTAGAACACCTTGGTCAACTCGCGGGATTGGCGGTCGACGCCGGAGTTGAGGAGGTAAAGGAGGAGGAAGGCGAGGCAGACGTAGATGGACGTGAGTCCGACGATCCAACCGCGTTCCCGGGGACGCATGCGTTTGAGGAACGCGAACGGGACGAGGGCGAAGATGAGGTTGGCCCAGTTGAACTCCTCCTTGAGTCCCTCGAAGTAGGCCCAGATCTGGCGGAAGCTGATGCCCGGGGTGGTCTTTTCGTACTGTCCGCGGGTGAAGGCGTGGACGAAGCCCTCCCACGTGCGGGGGTATCCCCAGTTCATGGGCGGGTTGGTGCTCGAGGCGACCGGCATGTAGAGGTAGAAACTGAAGCCCACGAGGAAGCAGACCACGGCGGCAGCCAGGACGTGGAGCCGCGTGAACAACCGGCCGGTGGTGAACGTGGCCCAGGCGCAGAGGCCGGCGGAGATGAACCCGATCAGGTTGAAGATGAACAGGAGCGCCGGGTTGGCCTGGAAGGTCTGGATCTTGCCCCCCACGTGCAACCCGAGCATTCCCCACCAGATCAAGGTGTTCATGAACATCATGTCCCGGCCTACCTGGCGGTCGGCCATCAACACGACGATCTCGAGTCCGAGCGCGGCGACGATGAGGGTCTGGTGGTTGCAGAAACAGAGCCCGAAGAGGAAGCACGCGAGATACAGCCAGCGGCGTTGGTGCGGGTTCCAGGTCCAGCGCATCAGCGCCGCCAGCACGCCGACCAGGGTGAGCACGGCGATGGTGTAGACCTCGACGATGACGGCCTGGCTCCAGATGTAGCCGTTGAAGCCGATCATCAGGCCCGCGACGAAACCCGAAACCAGGCAGATGGGATTGCACCAACCGTCGAAGGCCTCCTTGAGATCGGCGAGTCCCTCGAGGACGAGCGCCGCGCCGCGCGAAGCCAGCATGCCGGTGACGCCGGCCGAGATGGCGGCGGCGACGGCGGAGGAGACGGCGACGCGCCAGGCGATGTTGGAGAAGGGCAGCAGCTTGGTGAAAAGCCAGGTGTAGATCGTCCACACCGGATAGCCGGGCGGGTGCGGCACGCCGGCGTACATCGAGCCGACCGCCAGTTCGCCCGAATCCTCGAGCGTGAGGTCCGGGGCGATCGTGTAGTAGTAGGCGACGAACACCACCAGGGTCACGAGGGCGAAGACCAGCCAGTCGACGCCGCGGAAGAGCGGGCCGGCGGCGGGGAAGTTCGCGTTCGGGACGGCCACGCCGGGGGACGGTTTCTGGGCCGGCCGGACGGCAGCGGGCTGCGCTGCGGGCGAAATTAGTTTAGCCATGGTATCGACGGTCAAGGGTGGCCGTTGGTCGGCCCGGAAAAAGAGGCGTTAGTGGACGGAGTCAGGGCGGAGTTTGTAAACGGAAAACTGGTGGCCGCGACGGGCACGGAGTTTTGCGCCACCAGCCCCAACGCGGCCGAAAGGGCCATCGCCGGCGGTTTCTGGGCGGCGATCATGTCCCCGTTCAACCACAGCAACGCCGTCCCGGACCACGACATGGCGAGGACGAGTCCGACCGAAGGCCAGAACCGTTGGGTCGCGCGCGCCGGGGCCCGCGGCCGCGGCGCCCCGCCGAAAAGGGCCCCCCGGAGTCCCGGCGACGGCCGGCGCGGTTGCCAATCGTGGAACGGATTCATGGATGGGGATGGGGGCAGGGGTTTCCCAGGGACTCGGGGAAGGGCCCGACGCGGCGGCGGATCGCCGCCACGCCGTACCGGAACCGGCCCGCCGCGGTGTTCGGCGAAACCGACTGGACCCGCCCGATCTCGTCGAAGGTCAGTCCATGCCAGATCTTGAGCACGATGGCCTCGCGTTGTGCGCCGGGGAGTCCGGCCAAGGCTTCCATCGCGAGGCTTTCCTCCGAAGACCTGTCGGGAGTGGTCTCGAACCAATCGAGGGAATGGCGCTCGCGCAGGCAGCGGCGCAGGAAGCCGCGGCGGCGATTCATGGCGCGGTTGCGGTACGCGCGGATGGCGTAGTGGGCCGGTTCGTCGGGAGGGGCCTCCAGTTCGAGCAGGGCGCGGAACACGTCGTGGAGGACGTCCTCCGCCTCCGACGCATCCAGCCCCAACGCGCGTCCGTACAGCAGCAACGCCGGCGCATGCGCGTCGTAGAGCGCCTCGCACCAACCGCCGGATGTTGGGTCTTCCCGGGCCATCGATATCTAGGACACCGCGCCGGCCCGATTTGTATGGGGGATTCTTCCGGAATCGGCGGGCACCCCGTCAGTGCGAGAACTGCCGTGCCGCCGCGGCGCGGAGTTTGGGATCGCTCGAAGCCGCCAATTCCCCGAGCAAAGCCCCGGCCGGCCGGCCCAGCGCCTCGTGGAGCCACGCCGACTCCAGCTTCGCGCGCGGGTCGGTCTGCCGGGCCAGCCACGAGTCGACGGCCCCGAGGATCCGGGGACCGCGCTGGCGTAGGACGACGCGGGATTGTTCCTGCTCCCAGCCGTTCTTCGAGAGGGTGCGGTCGAGCAGTTGGTTGTCGGAAAGTTTGTCGAGGTTCTGCCGGGCCGCCACCGGGCCGCCCTTGCGGCTCACCCGCCATATCCGGCCGTGCTCGTGGTCGCGCCGCGGGTCGCGGAAATCCACCTCGCCGTGCTGGATGATCGGGTTCGACCAATCCGCGATGTACAGGGCGCCGTCCGGCCCGAACCGGAGATCGATGGGGCGGAACGTCACGTTCGTGGAACGCAACAGGTCGGGCATCTCCACGGTCTGGAAGGTCGATCCCGTCTCCTTCACCCCGAAACGGACCACGCGGTGGGCGCGGAAATCGCAGGTGATCAGGTTGCCCTGCCAATCCGCCGGGAAGTTCGCGCTGTGAACCCGCTCGAGGCTCGCGAATTTCGGATAGCTGCCGGGGCTGATGCTGTCGGCCTCGCGCCGCATGT
>WBXI01000203.1 GCA_008933025.1 Verrucomicrobiota bacterium | reverse complement strand
GGCGCGGAGATCGTGGACCTGACCTACCGCCTGAACTACGTGGACGATCCCGCGGGCCAGTGGCAGGGGTACAAGGATACCAAGCCCGACCGCGCCTGGGGCGTCACCGACTGGGCCCGCCGCGCCGGCATGGGCGCCTATTTCGACTGGGTCACCGGCAACACCATCCTGCCCAGCACGGATCCCGATCCCACCCACACGGGCATCGACAAGATCGACCGCCAGACGGTGCGGGAACTGCAGGAGATCCCGGCGCACTACGACGAGATCCAGGCCCGGCTCGACCAGGCCGACGCGGGCTTGAACCCGATCGGCCTCGCCAAGGGCGTGGTGCCGTTCGACATCGATCCGTCTTTGGTGACCGCGGGCCGCACGCACTACGAACAGATCCAGGAACGCGCCCTGAAATCGATGGGCAACGCGCTGTCGGTCTGGGACGAGGTCAACAAGGCCACCCAGGGTCTCCGGAAAAACCAGGATTCCGTGGAAGTCTTCTCCGGGCAGGTCGAGGACCAGGAGCGCGACTACAAGAACCGCCTGATCGAGATCTACGGTTATCCGTACGCCGGCGACATCGGTGCCGGGAAGACCTATCCCAGCGGGTACGACGGGCCCGACCTGTACCATTACATGTACATTCCGGTTCCGGACCTCGACGGGACCAGCAGCGCCAACGGAAGGGGTTTCACCGCCTTCTTCACCCGCATGAAGCTGGGTGCCGACCCGATCATCGCCTCCGGGGACACCCAGAGCGGTGCCTTCGGCTCGAGCAAGGATTCGTTCTTCTTCCCCGCGGACTTCGCGAGCGATTTGGCAAATCCCGTGTACGGCCTCGAGTCCACCAACCGGATCCTGGGGGTGAACTATCCGATGACGACGGCCCGGTACGGGTTCTCGCCGCCCTCGACCTGGGGACAACGGCGGGCCCCGGGCGAATTGCAGATGGCATTGTCGGACCTGATCCAGGCCGAGGCCCGGCTCCGGGCGGCGCTCAAGAACGACGACGCGCTCCTGAGCGACATCGCGGACCAAATCGGGCTGTTGAATTCTCGCTATGGTCTCCGGGCGGAGGAACTGAAGCTCAAGAACGACCTCAGCAACACGAAGATCGGCCTGGGGGTCGCGGTCGCCGCCGGCAAGGTCGTCCAGAGCGTTTTGGCCGACAAGGCCCAGACCGCACTGCGCCTTGGCGACATTGCCTCGGAGGGTTTCCCGAAGGTGGTCGGGTTGGCGAGCGACGTGACCTCGGTGGGACGGGTCGGCGTGAAGCTGGCCGCGCTGGGCATCGCCGAGGGTCTTGAAACCGCCGCGGCCGTCGCGGGCGGTGTCGCGCAGGTGGCCGAGGTCGGGCTCGATGTCGCGAAGGGCATCGTCGACGCCAAGATCGAGAAGGCGCAGTTCAACTACGAGATCCGGAAGCAGGTGGACGAACTGGAACGAACCATCCATCAGGAGGGTGCCTCGCGTCTGGAAGGCCTCCAACTCGCCGAAGGCATGCGCCAGGCCTCGGGCCGGTACCTCGCGGCGCTGGCGAAGGGCCAACGCCTGATCGAGGAACGGGTCGCCTACCGCATCAAGGTGGCGGCACGCACGACCGACAGCCGTTTCCAAGACATGACGTTCCGGATCTTCCGCAACGATGCCCTGCAAAAGTACCGCGCCACCTTCGACCTCGCCCAGCGCTACGTGTTCCTCGCGGCGACGGCTTATGATTACGAATCCAACCTCCTGGGCACGGATTCCCGCGGCGGTCGCGCGTTCCTGACGGACATCATCCGCCAGCGGTCGATCGGCCAGATGCTGAACGGCGCGCCGGTGGTCGGACGCTCCGGGCTGTCCGACCCGCTGGCCCGGATGGGCAGCAACTTCGACGTCATCAAGGCCCAGCTCGGGTTCAACAACCCGCAGACCGAGACCGGACGTTTCTCGCTCCGCAACGAATTGTTCCGTCTCAAGGACAGTTCGGACGCGGATTGGCGGGCCCAGTTGAAGGCGCACCGCGTGGCCAACCTCTGGGACGTTCCGGAGTTCCGGCGCTACTGCCGCTCTTTCGCCCCGGAGTCCGCCGGCGCACAGCCGGGCATCGTCATCCGCTTCCCGACCACCGTCACCGCGGGCCGGAACTACTTCAACTGGCCCCTGGGCGGCGGCGACAGCGCCTATGATTCCAGCCGGTTCGCCACCAAGGTGCGCAGCGCCGGCATCTGGTTTTCCGGATACAACGGCCTCGGGTTGTCCCAGACGCCCCGGGTCTATCTCTTCCCGGCCGGGGCCGACGTCCTCAGCTCCCCGACGGCCAACGACTTCGTGACCCGCGAATGGCGCGTGGTCGACCAGGCCCTGCCCGTGCCCTTCCCGATCGGCGCGAACCGGCTCAGCGATCCTTCCTGGATCCCGATGGACGATTCGCTCGGCGGCAATTTCGCCGAGATCCGGCGGTTCGCCTCTTTCCGGGCCTACCATGACAGCGGGGGATTCAATCCGTCGGAGGCCACCACCGACTCGCGCCTGATCGGGCGCAGCGTGTGGAACACGGACTGGATGCTCGTCATCCCCGGCCAGACGTTCCTGGCCAATCCCAACAACGGGCTCGACGCCTTTGCGAACTCGGTGAGCGACATCAAACTGTTCTTCCAGACCTATTCCTATTCCGGGAACTGACCGCGACCCAAGTCCCCAACATCGCCACCAACATGAATACCAAGAAGCACAGCGGGAACGGCCCGGCGCACGGAACCGGATGGGTCATGGGCCTCGCGCGCTCCCTCGCCGCAGCCCTCGCCCTGGCGCTGCCAGTCGCGGTCGCCGGCATCCCCGAGCCCGGCATCCGTCTCTATGGCACCGTCGCCCTCGACGGCGCCGCGATCACCGCCGCCGATGCCTCGGTCGTCGTCGAGGCCCGCAAGAGCCCGTCCGGACCGCCCATCGCCAGCTACCCGATGGGTTCGCAGCCCGCCGCCGGGAATTTCTATTCCCTCAGGATCAACGCCGAGAGTGCCGCGCCCTTGTCCGATCCCAACAACGTCCTCCTCGGCTCGACGCTGTATGTCGTCGTCCGCGACGCGTCCGGCGACCGCGCCCAGCAAAAGCTGGTCTTCGACCAACGCGGCCTGGTGGCCCGGTTGAATTTCGGTTCGCCGGACACCGACGGCGACGGCATGAGCGACGATTTCGAGACGACGTACTTCGGGAATGCCACGGGCGGGGATCCCAACGGCGATCCCGACCACGACGGACGGCCCAACTTCCGGGAATTTCTGGACGGCACGAACCCGCTGGTGGCCGACGGGCGGCATCCGGCGGACCGCAGCCCTTCGGACGACCGGATCACCATCGCCGAATTGACGGATTACATCCTGGCCTGGAAGACCGGGGGCACCTGGCCCGTGGAGCCCGCGCTGACGGCGCCGAACATCGAGGACTACGTGACGCGGGCCGGCGCGATCTGGAAGGGCGGCGAGACGTACGTGTTCGACAACGATCCGTCGACGAACGCGCCGATGTGGTGGGTGAATCCGCCGGCGCCGGGCACGCCGCCGGTGGCCAGCGCGCTGGCCGTGGTCCGGAGTTTGCCGGCGATCTACCAGCCCAACCAGGGCGTCGCGGTCACGCTCGGCGTCACGCCTTCCGACCAGACCAAGGCCTACGCGGCGGTGGAAACGCCGCCGACCGGATGGACCGTGCGGAACATCAGCCACGAGGGCCGGTGGGACGACGCGAACCACAAGATCAAGTGGGGTCCATTCTTCGACCAATCGTCCCGCACGTTCACCTACGAGACCGTCCCCGGCCCCGCGGCCAGCGGCCCGGCCGACTTCGCGGGACGCGGCAGCTTCGATGGATTCGGACTCGCCGCGTCGGGCGCGGTCCGGATGCAGCCGGCGGTGCAGGCGCCGCCGCCGCGTTTGGTGGTGGTGGCGGGGAATGGCTCGGTGAACCTCGAGCTCCATGGACAACCCAACGGAAACTACGACCTCCAGTCTTCGGAAGATCTGGTCGCGTGGACCGGTGGCCAGACGGTTTCGGTCAACGCCCAGGGAATTGCCAAAGTCGACGTGGCCCAGGCCGCCAAGCCGCGTTTCTTCCGCCTCCGCCAATTGCCCTGAACCCGCGTTCCGTCCCTCCGTTCCCCATGAAACTGCGCGGCATCCGCCGGCTGCTTCTCCTGGCGGCGCTGCTGGCCTGTGGCGTGGCCCGTGCCGCGGAGGTCGTGGCCACCATGCCGGCCATCTACGGCCCCGCGGTCCCGCTGGTGGTGTCCCTGGACACCCGTCCCGACCCGGGCACGCTGTTCAACGCGGTGGAGGACGCGCCGCCGCCCCGGTGGACGGTGGCCGCCGTCTCGCACGGGGGTGCCTTTGATCCCGTCTCCGGCAAGGTGAAGTGGGGTCCGTTCGGCGACGCCACGCCGCGGGTCCTGCAATACACGGCGACACCCCCCGCCGACGCGGAGGGGCCCCAAACCTTCGTGGGTCTGGCGGTGTTCGACACCACCGCGCTGCCGATCGGCGGCGACCGGGTCGCCGGCCGCCTGCCCGGCACGGCGTCGCGCACGATGCCGGCCGATTACCTGCCGGGAGCGGCGCTGACGGTCAGCGTTGCGGTCGCACCCTCGGACGCGGTGCGGGCATGGGCGACCGAGGAACGGGTCCCGGCGGGTTGGAGCGTGGGGGCCATCTCCCATGGCGGCGGGTTCGACGGGATCAACCACACCGTGAAATGGGGCCCGTATTTCGACGCGGTGCCGCGGGTGCTCACCTACACCATCGTTCCCCCCGCGAGCTCGCGCACCGACGCGGCGTTCGAGGCCCGGGTCCATTTCGACCAGACGGTGCTTCCTTTGGCCGCGATGCTCCCGGTGCGCGCGAGCCGGTTGGGGCGGGTGGCTCCCGGGGTCTACAAGCCGGGGGTCGGGTTCGCCGTCACCCTGACGCCCGTGCCCGCTCCCTACGTCGCCATGCTGGAAGTGGACGAAGCCGTGCCCGAGTCGTGGACGCCGACCGACATCGGTGGCGGCGGGACGTGGGATCCCATCAACCGCAGGATCAAGTGGGGACCCTACTTCGGAGCCGCGAGCATGCCGGGCACGCTGGGCTATCGCCTTCTGCCCGCGGCCGGCGCTTCCCAGCCCTTGGCGCTCGCGGCGAACGCCCGGTTCGACGGGGTCACGGTCCATTCGTCGGCGACGATCGATCGCTTTCTGGTGCACCCGGCCAGCACCGTGGCGCGGGTGCTACCGCCCGAATTCCGTCCGAGCCAACCGCTGGCGGTAACCGTGGCGCCCGTGCCCTCCGACACCGTCCTGTCCTACGCGGTGGAGGAAGGCGTGCCCGAGGGGTGGACGGTGTCGAACGTGAGCCACGGCGGATTCTTCGATGCCGCCAATCGGAAGGTGAAATGGGGACCGTACTACGACCCGACGCCCACGCCACGCACGCTCTCGTACACGACCACCCCGCCGTCCGACGCCTACGGCACGGCGACGTTCTCCGGAACGGGCCGTTTCGATGCCGCCGATGTCGCGATCTCGGGGGTTTCCTCGATCGCCGGAGCACCGGCGACGGCGACCCGGTCGTTGCCGGCCCGGTACAACCCCGGGTCGGGGAATCGGGTGACGCTTGCCCTGGTGCCCGTGCCCGGGGTGACGAGTTACGCGGTGGAGGAAGCATTGCCGGTCGGTTGGACGGCGGGAGCGATCAGCGACGGCGGGACCTACGACGCGGCGCACCGGACGATCAAGTGGGGCCCGTACTTCGACCATGATCTCCGTCCGCTCTCCTACCTGGCCATGGCGCCGGCGGACGCGACGGGCGCGGTCGGGTTCGCGGGTCAGGCGTGGTTCAACGGCGTGGCCTCGGCGGTGGCGGGAACGACGACGACGGTCCCGAACACGGCGCCGGTGGCCGGTCCGGATTCCTTGCCGCGTCCGCCGGGAACAACCTTCCGGATCGCGGTGTCCGCCTTGTTGGACAACGACACCGATGGGGACGGGGATTTGCCGGAGGTGGTGTCGGTGCAGGCCCTGAGCGCCCACGGCGCACGCCTGGAACTGGCATGGCCCTGGATTGTCTACACCGCGGCGGCCGGCTATGCGGGCACCGACTCGTTCACCTATGTCGTCGGCGATCGCTTCGGCGGGACGGGGACGGGACGGGTCTCGTTGGAGCCATCGTCGGAGGCACCCCAAAAGCTCGATCCCCTGCAAATCCTGGCCGGAGGATCGGCGCGGATCCGGGGCACGGGAACGCCCGGCGCCGTCCATCGACTAGAGGTTTCCGGGGACGGCTTCGGATGGACGCAGCTGACCCTGCTGACGGCCGGGACGGACGGACGGTTCGCGTACGAGGACACCGCGGCGGTCGGGAAGGCCGTGCGGCTCTACAGGACCGTCCGGCCGTAGAGCCCGCGGTTCTATTTCCGGTTGCCCCCGATCGGACCGATGTCGAGTGCTCCCACGCCCGGTCCGGTCAGCACGCGGCTGCTGGTGGGGGTCGTCACCGAATAGGTGAAACCCTTGGCCGAGCCCGCGGCGCCATACCGTCCCTTCTTGTCCAGAGCCACGAAGCTGACGCTGATGCCCGTGCCCTTCGGATCCTGGCGCGCGATGCGACGGAGCGCCTCGAGACAGGCTTCTTCCGGGGTCAATCCCTGCCGCATCAACTCGACGACAAGGAACGAGCCGCAGTAGCGCATGACGTTCTCGCCGAGGCCCGTCGCCCCCGCGGCGCCCACCTCGTTGTCCACGTACAAACCGCCGCCGATGATGGGCGAATCGCCGACGCGACCGGGAAGCTTCCCGCCCCAGCCGCTCGTCGAGCAACCGCCGGCGATGTTGCCGTCGGCACCGAGGACCAGCAGCGCGATGGTGTCGTGGTTGCCCGGGTTCTTCTTCTTGGAGTCCTTCGGGGACGCCTTCTCCGCCGCCCGCTTCTCGCGCCAAGCCTTGTAGCGTTCGGCGGTGTTGTTCTCGATGGATTCGAGACCTTCCTCGAGCGCGAACATCCGTGCGCCTTCGCCCACCAGCATGACGTGGGGCGTCTTCTCCATCACCCGGCGCGCGGCCGAGATGGGGTGGGCGATTCCCTCGATGGCCGCGACGCTGCCGGCGCGGTGGCCGGGGCCGGACATGATGCAGGCATCGAGTTGGACGACCCCGGCGGCATTGGGCATGCCGCCCAGACCGACCGAGGAATTGCCGCGGTCGGACTCCGTCACCCAGATGCCTTTTTCCACCGCGTCGAGGATGGATCCACCGGCAAGCAGGATCTTCATCGCGGCGTCGTTGGAGACTTTGCCGAAGGGCCAAGTGGAGACGACGAGCGGACGCTCGCCTTGGACCGTCGCGGAACCGGGTTCGGCGGCGCGGCTGGCCAGCGCGGGCGCGGCGGCGAGTCCGATCGAGGTTTGGGCGAGGAACTTGCGTCTGTTGATGTTCATGGCTCTGGAAGGGTGTCGTTGCGTGCCGTGGATCCCCGATTCGAGCACCGTGCTGGTTTTGCCGTGTGCCGCGTCGATACGGCCGAGCGTGCTCCCGGGGATCGTTTGTGAACACGAAGAAATCGATGGGCCCGGACCCGGGCAAATCTTGACACGACCCCGCGCGAAGCGCCTTCGGACTGCGGTGGCACGGCCTTCGGAAGGCCACGACACCGCTTTCGAAACCGGATGCGACTAGGCGGAGGGTGCGCCTGGTCGCAAAGCGGGGTGGGCGTCGCTGACGCTCCTACCCCCCGCACTCCGACGGCGCTGCGCGCGGGGAACCGCCGCGGCTTGTCTTCCGCGCGCAGCGCCTTCGGACTGCGGTGGCAAGGCCTTCGGAAGGCCGCGACACCGCTGATATGGCCTCTTTCTTGTCAAGCGGGCACACCTCCTCCGTCTCCGTTTTCTTCGCGTGGTTTTGGG
>WBXI01000202.1 GCA_008933025.1 Verrucomicrobiota bacterium | reverse complement strand
GCCCGCGGAATTCGGGCAACGCCTGGCACGGCGCGAGGAACCCCGCGCCGCCGGCTTCGCCGCCTCGTGGCTGGGCGGCGACCGGGACCGCGAGGAGTTCTGGCGTCTCCTGATCGCCGTCGCCATCGCCCTGCTCCTCGCGGAATCCCTCTTCGCCAACCGATCGACCGCCTGAGGCCACGACTTCCCCTTCCCCGCATGAATCCCAGCGCCGACAACGCCCGGTCGAGTCTCGCCGCCGCAAGCCACGCCAAGGACGCCGCGCGCCGTCTCCGGGCCGGCGTGCTGGCCACGGCCCTCGTCGCGTCGGGCCTTCTGGTGGCCGCCGCCGCAGACTATTGGATCGTGCTCCCCCCCGCGGCGCGCTGGGCCGGCCTCGCCGGTCTCCTGTTCGTCGCCGGCGTGTCCGTCGACCGCGTCCGCCGGCTTTGGCGACGGCCCGCGTCCCTCCGGGAGGTCGCCCTGGATTTCGAATCCGATCGGCCCGACGCGGGGTGCGAGGTCTCGACCGCCGCGGAGTACCTCGGCGGCGGGCGCACGCCGGAGCCCGGCTACGAAACCGAGATCGCCGCGGCGCTCCAATGGCGCGTCGCCGCCCGACTCGCGGCGTCGGACTTCGCGTATGCGCGGCGCCTGCTGTTGCCGGCACTGGGAGTCGCCGGTCTCGTGGGAGCGGCGCTGGTCGCCTTCGTCGCCCTTTTCCCCGGCGCCTCGATCGCGCTCCGCCGCACCGCCGCACCGTGGTCCCGCGCCAGCCTCACCCGCATCGACGTGACCCCCGGTTCGGGCGATTTCCCGGTCGGACGCGACCTCGTCATCACCCCACGGTTTTCCGGACGCGTTCCGAAGTCCGCCGAGTTCCAGTTCCGCGAGACGCCGGCAGCCCCATGGCGATCCGTCCCATTGGCCATCGGCACCAACGGCACCGCTCGCCACGCCATCCCGGTGGTACGGTCCATCGGGTGGCGCGTGGTCGCGGGCGATGCCGCGACGCCCGAGTATCGACTCGAGGCCCATGTGCCGCCGGCGGTGAAAGACCTGGTCGTCGTCCTCGCGCCACCCGCGTACACCCGGATCCAACCCTTCGAACGAAAGTCGCCCGACATCGCCGTCGTGCGCGGCACGCGCGCCGAGTTCCGCATCGAAGCCAACGTGCCGCTCGGCCGGGCCGCGATCCGCTTCACCAACGGCACCGAAGTCGCCCTCGCCCCGCTCGCGGGCAATCGCTGGGGCGCCGCGATCACCGTCGCCCACGACACCGAGTACACCATCGTCCTCGCCGATGCCCGCGGCCATCCGGGTCTCGACCAGACCCACCACGCGATCCGGGCCATCCGCGACGAGGCGCCCACCGTCGACATTCCCGTTCCCGGCCAAGACCTGCGCGCCGCGGCGACCGACATCCTCCCGCTGACGGTCGAGGCGACGGACGACTTCGGGATTTCCGCGCTCAGGATCGTCTATCACAAGCTCGGCCAACCGGAGCGGGAGCTGGTCCTGGACGCCGGAGCCGCCCGCGACGGGAAGTCGACCGCGACGGCGGCGCTCGCCCTCGCGGAACTCGGACTCGGCGAGTACGAACTCGTCGCCTACCACGCCGAGGCGACGGACAACAACACGCTCGACGGGCCCGGCATCGGCAGGTCCCCGACGTACTTCGTCGAGATCACCCAGAAGGAAGGCACGGCGCCGTCCGCGGCGAAATCGCAGGCCGACGGGCAAAAGGTGAACCTGCTCTCGATCCAGAAGCAGATCGTCGCCGACACCGCGTCGCTGCCCGCCGGCGCGAAGGCCGACCGGTTCGGGGCCCTCGCCCGGCGCCAGACGGACGCCGTGGAATTCGCGCGCATGTACCAGGGAGCGCTCGCGCGCAACGGGGCGCCGCCCGCCGCGCAGGACGACATGAACACCGCGGTGGATCGGATGGAAAAAGCCGCCGGACGCCTCGCGCAGGCGGACCGCGCCGGGGCCCTCCCTGCCGAGGAGGACGCCCTCGCCAGCCTCTACAAGGTCGTCCGCGCCATGCCGCAATTGAAGGAGTTGCCGACCCAGCCGCCGAAACCATCCGACGACGACAAGCCATCCGAACCCTCCGTGAACGTCGTGCTGGAAGAGATCCGGAAGCAGAAGGCGGCCGACCCCAACCGTCCCGTGCTCGAGGATGCGCTCGGCAAACTGCAGGCCATGGCGAAGGCGCAGGCCGCGTTGGCCGATGCCGCCGCGGCGGCGGCCGCCGGCGAGGGTTCCGCGGACGCACTTGCCCGGATGAAAGAGCGGGAAGGCAAGGGCGACTCCGCCCCGTCCAAGGCCGGGTCGTCGCCGCCGTCCGGCGCGCAGGCGAAAGCCAAGGGGGCGGGCCAAGGACAAGGGCGCGGCGAGGGCGAGGGCAAAGGGCCGGGAGAACCCAACGGCCAGGCCCGCGGCGAAACCTCCGGGAAGGATGCTGGCAAGGGCGACGGCAAGGCGCCGCGGCCGGGCAAGGGCGCCAAGCCCGTCGATCTGGCCAAGCTCGCCCCGAAACAGCAGCAACTCGGCGAGGCCGCGAAACAACTCGCCGACCGCCTCGACCGTCTCTCCGGCAAGGACCAGCGGGCCGGCCACAACGCCGGCCAAGGCCTCGCCGGGACCGCGGCGCAAATGCAGCGGGCCGCCCAAGCCATGCGCGCGGACAAAGCGGGCGAGGCCACCGTCGCCGGCGCCAACAGCGGCGCCGGCCTCCAGTCCGCCATCGCGGCCATCGAACGCCTGCTCGAAGGTCGCGCCACCCTTTCCGACGTTGCCTCGGAGGAAGCCCCCGCCCGTTACGAGGCGCCGATCGCCGATTACTTCAAACGCCTCAGCCGCGCCGAATGACACGCCCGATCCACCCGCGCACGCGGCCGACACCCCTTCCCCGCGCATGACCGAGTTCGCCCATGTCCCCGACGGGCGTTGGCTCGCCGCCGTCGCCCTCGCCGCGATGGCCATCGTCGGCACCAGCCACGCCTTCGCCCGCGGCCCGCGCGGGGCCGCCGTGCGCGTCGCCGGCGCCACGCTGCGACTCCTCGCGCTCGCGATCCTCGGCGTCTGCCTGCTCGAACCCCGGCGCGTCGAAAAGGTCCTCCATCCCCACCGGGTGCGGCTCGCGCTCCTGCTCGACACCTCGCGGAGCATGGCCACCGCCGACGTCCGCGGCGGTCGACTCGCGGTCGCACGCGATTGGGCGAACGCCCACCTGCTCCGCGGCCTTCCCGCCGGGGTCGAGGTCGTTCCCCTCGCCTTCGGCGACCGCGTGTCCCCCGCCACCAACCTCGCCGCGCTCGGCGCCACTGGCAGCGCGACCGCCATCGCCGGCGCGTTGTCCTCCGTGCTCGCCGCGCCCGGCGAGGACCCGTTGACCGGCGTCGTGCTGCTCTCCGACGGCATCGAGACCGCCGGGCAATCGCCCGAGTCCATCGCCCGCCAATTCAAACGCCGCGGCATTCCCGTCCACACCGTCGGCGTCGGCACCACCAACGAGACGCGCGACGTCGTCCTCGAACAGGTCGTGGTCAAACGGGCCGTGGCCAACGAAGCCCCCACCCGCGTCGCCCTGCGCCTCCGCTCGCCCGGCTTCGGCGGATCCAACGTGGTCGTCCAGATCCGCCGCGGGCGCGAGGTCCAGGCCGCGAAGGCCATCCGCCTGAACGGGACCACCCAGGCGGCCGACATCGAGTTCGTGCCGCGCGGCAAGGGATTCCAGGTCTTCGAGGTCGCCGTCGCACCCCAACCCGGCGAATGGCTCGACGCGAACAACCGGCGCCAGTTCGGAATCGAGGTCGTCGATCCGACCCTGCGCGGGCTCTACATGGAGGGAACGCCCCAGCAGGCCGAGAGCCCGATGCCCGAGTGGAAATACCTCAAGGACGCCCTGCAGTCGGACCGGAACATCAAGGTCAAGGTCCTCTACCGGCAGTTCGGGAACAACGGCCGCCTCCTCAACACCGCCGACACCGATCCGGCAACCGGCGAGCGCGTGTATCCCGTCGAGCATCCCACCGAGGGATTCCCCAAGACCCTCGAACAACTGCTCGAGTACGACGTGGTCATCCACAGCGACATCCGCCGCGACTCGTTCGATGCCGGGCAACTGGACAACATGGCGAAGTTGGTGGAGCAGCATGGCGGCGGCTTCGTGATGATCGGCGGCAACTCGGCGTTCGGCCGCGGCGGCTACCACCAGACCGTCCTCGACCGCATCATTCCAATCGCCATGGAAGGCGCGTCCGACAACGTCGCCAGCCCGGTGCGCCTCCAGGTTCCCCCGAACGCCTGGACCCACCCGCTGGTGGCCATCGGCGTCGACGCGGCGGACACCCGGCGCATCTGGACGGAACGTTTTCCCACCCTCTACGGCTACAACCGCGTCGAACGCGCCAAGCCCGGGGCCACGGTGCTCGGCACCGGCGACGACGACGTCGTGTTGCTGGCGGTGCAGGAGGTCGGCCATGGCCGCACGATGGCGTTCACCTCGGACACCACCCGCTCCTGGGGCCGCGACTTCGAGACGCTCTGGGGCGAACCGATCCGCCGCGACCAGGCGCTGGACGAATCGAACTGCGACTCGCGGCATTACCGCTCGTTCTGGGTCAACGCGGTTCGCTGGTTGGCGGCCGGCAAGGCCGGGCGCACCAACCAACCCGTCGTCCTCGAACTTTCCGAGGGCCATGCCCAGCCCGGCGACCCGCTGACGGCGAACGTCCGCGTCCGCGACACCGCCCAACACGATGTCGCCACCGCGGAAGTCTCGCTCTTTCTCTCCGGCGGCGGCGTCACCAACCAACCCGTCGGCACCGCGCGATACGACGCCGCCTCGCGCTCGTATCGCGCCCATCTCGTCGTGCCCCCGGCCGGCACGCACGTCGTCGCCGCCCGTGCCGCCCTGCACGGGTCCCCGCTCGGCGAGGATCGGGAATTGCTCGTCAGCGAGTTCGTCGACCGCGAGATGTCCGATCTTCGGGCCCGTCCCGACGTGATGGCGGGCATCGCGCGGGCCTCGGGCGGCGAATCGTTTTCGGCGGCGTCGGATCCCGGGGATGCCTTGCGCAGGGTGTTGGCCGGCGTTCCCCCGCCCACCGAGGAATTCCGCCGGACGCCCCTGTGGGACAAACCGGCGTGGCTGTTGGCCGTGCTCGGACTGCTCTCCCTCGAATGGAGCCTGCGCCGCTGGCGCGGCCTCGCCTGAGCCCCGGATGCGACGCCGGCCGGAAAACCCACGGGAACGCCGCCGGGCGATCTTGCCCGCCGGCATTTGCGTGCGCGCGGGTTGGGCCGGGACCGGGTGCCTCCGCGCGCGGCCCTGCGCCGTTGGGACGGACGGTCAGGCGAGGATGTCGCGGATCACCTCGCCGCGCACGTCGGTCAAACGGATGTCGCGCCCGCCGAACCGATAGGTGAGCCGCTCGTGGTTCACTCCCATCAGGTGCAGCATCGTGGCGTGGAGATCGTGCATCTCCAGTTTGTTGACCACGGACTTGTATCCCCATTCGTCGGTGGCCCCGTAGGCCATCCCGCCGCGCACGCCCCCGCCCGCCAGCCATGCGGAAAACGCGTATTCGTTGTGGTCGCGGCCGTCGCCGCCCTGCGCGAACGGGGTGCGGCCGAACTCGCCGGCCCACAGGATCAGGGTCTCGTCGAGCAACCCCCGCTGCTTGAGATCCGCGATCAGACCCGCGATCGGTTGGTCGACCGCGCGCGCGTTGTCGCCATGGTTCTTGGTCAAACCCCCGTGGGCATCCCACCGCGAGTAACCGTCGACCATCGGGATCGTCAACTCGATGAACCGGACCCCGCGCTCGACCATCCGCCGCGCCAGCAGGCATTGCCGCGCGTAGGTGCGCGTGTGCTCGTACGGGGCGTCGAGCCCATAGAGTCTCCGGACGGATTCGGGCTCCCCGCTCACGTCCATCAGGTCGGGGATGGCCACCTGCATCCGCGCCGCCAGTTCGTAGTTGGCGATGGCCGACTCGAGGGCGTCGGAACCGCCGGAATCGGCGAGTGCCTGCTGGTTGAGCCGCTGGACCAGACGCCGCTTGGATTGCTGGAGCAGGGCGGTTTTCTCCGTCGGCACCACGTTGGCCAACGGCGTGCCCAGGGCGTTCAGCAGGGAACCCTGGTAGGTCGCCGGAAGGAAACCGCTGCCGAAACAGTCCAGCCCGCCGGAGGGGATCTGCCCGCCGTTGAGCACGACGAAGCCGGGCAGGTTTTCGTTGGGACTGCCGAGCCCATAGGTGACCCAGGCCCCCAGGCTGGGACGGCCCTGCAACCCAACGCCGCTGTGCAGGAAATAGTTCGCGCTCGTGTGCTCCGGAAAATTCGAGGTCATCGAGTTCAGCACGCACAGATCGTCCGCGTGCCGCGCCACGTGCGGGAACAGGTCGCTGATCCAAAGTCCGCTCTGGCCCCGTTGCCGGAAGGTCCACGGCGACTTCAACACCTTCCCGATCTCCTCGAACTGGGTCTTCTCGAGCTTGCCGATGGCCTTCCGCGGATCTTGCCCGTGGTACTTCGCCAGCATCGGCTTGTAGTCGAACGAGTCCACCTGGGACACCGCGCCTTCCATGAACAGGAAGATCACGCTGCGCGCGCGGGGCCCGAACTGCGGGGCGACCAGCCTCGGTCCGGATACCGGCTTGCCCGCGGCCAGCGCCGACACCGCTCCCCCGCCGAACAAGGCCCCGAGCGCCATCGCCCCGAAACCATTGGACGCGCGGCGCAGCATCGCCCGCCGGCTGATGCGCGGGTCGAGGAACAACGATGGGTTTCGACTCGGTCTCATGGTCACAGCACGTAGATGAATTCGTTGGCGTTCAGGAGCGAATGGCACAGGTCCGCCCAGACCTCCACGCCGTCTTCCCCGGTCCCCTGCAAACGCCGCAGTTCCGCCAGCGACTCGAGGCAGGCACCCGTCTCCGCCGCCGTGGGCCGGCGGCCGTACGCCGACTCGAACAACCACCCGACGCGTGCCCCGGCGTCGGCCCCCGGCATTTCCCGCAGCAATCGTTCCGCCCACACCCGCGCTTGCTGGTGGAACAGCGGGTCGTTCATCAATGCCAGCGATTGCGCCGGCACGTTGGTCACGTTGCGCCGCCCCACCGTGCTGAACGGCGTCGGCGCATCGAAGGCGGTCATCGTCGTCGGCAGGAAGTTCCGCCGCACCGCGGTATAGATGCTCCGCCGCCCGTTCCCGTCCAAAGGACCGCTCTGGTCGGGACGTCCCCGCCCGATCACGAACTCGGTCAGGTGGACCGGCACCGGCGGGCCGCCCACCGCGGGGTTCAGCCGGCCGGAAACCGCCAGCAGCGAGTCCCGGATCGCTTCCGCCTCGAGGCGCCGCACCGGGACGTGGTGCCACAGGCCGTTGGTGGGATCGATCTCCTCGGCCCGCGGATCGCCCACCCGTTGGCCCATCGAATACGTCTGGGTCAACACCAGGCGCTTGATCAACCGCTTCACCGACCACCCGTCCTCGTGCACGAATTGCCACGCCAGATGGTCGAGCAACTCGGGATGCGTCGGCTTCTCGCCCAGGGCCCCGAAGTTGTCCACCGTCGGCACCAACCCGCGCCCGAACAGATGGTGCCAGACCCGATTCACCGCCACCCGCGCCACCAACGGATTTTCCGGATCCACCAATTGCCGCGCCAGTTCGTGCCGGCCACTCGACCCCGGACTGGTGATCGGACGCGCGGACGAGAACGCCACCGGGAGGCTGCGCGGCGCCACCGGGCCCGGCTTGAACGGCTTGCCCCGGACCAACACGTTTTCATCCACCCCCGTCCCGTCGAACCACGCCACCGCGGTCGCCGATTCCCACTGGGTCCGCCGCGCGATGTCGCGTTCGCCCCGGAAATACTCCCCGGCCAACCGGGCGGTCGCGGCGTCGTTCCCGGCACCGAACAAAGCCGGATTCCGGACCATCCAATCGGCCATTCGCGCCGTTTCCACGGACGGTTCCACCGACCCCGCGCGCCCCAGCCAATCG
>WBXI01000201.1 GCA_008933025.1 Verrucomicrobiota bacterium | reverse complement strand
GACGGCGCAATATATCCGCGCCGTCCGCAATGGAATCCTCAACGGGACACGCTGGATCCGGGCCCTCGCGCAATTGCATGCCGCCACCAAATCCTACCTATGAATTCCCCCGGACACCGTTGGGACCTTCCCGTGGGGTCGTATCTGTACAGGTTCCTCGCTGTTTCCTGTGGCTGGATGGAGAGGCGTTTCAACCCTACGCGGAGGTCTGGCCATCTGGGGGCTGACACGGTCCGGGCAGCGGTTTGTGCGCGAAGCGGCGGCAGCCGCAAGGCCGAAGCATCGCTCGACGGGCTGTTTGCAGGGCTTGCACGACAGCAGGGGACCATGGCCCAGGCGCGGGTTCGGCTCCCCTGGGAATGGCACTTCGGCGAGGGGTTCACTCCAATGGGGACCGAGGGGGCGACCCTCGTCTCATATCCCAGCCACGGAAAGTAGCGAGGAACCTCTGTACATTGGACATTCGGAACCAACGCGGGCCCGGCGGGTAGGCCCGGCGACTGCGAATGTCCAATGTACAGATACGACCCCACGGGACGAGCGGGCCTATACCGCCGAGGCACTGGGAAAACTATACCTGCGCCGCCGGGAGATGGAGCTGTGCCTGCGAAGCCTCAAGACGACGCTGGGCATGGAGATGCTGTCGTGCAGGACGCCGGGGAACCTCGAAATCGAGCTGCGGATGCACCTGCTGGTGCACAATCTCGTGAGGGGGTTGATGCTGGAAGCCGCCCGGCAGCACGGCGTGCGGCGCGAACGGCTGAGCTTCGCCGGGACCCTGGGGGCGGCGTGCCGGTTCGCCGAATCGATGCGGGCGGCAAGATCGCGGGCCGGGCGGGAGAAGATCCGCCGTGGGTTGCTGCGGGCGATCGCCGGCGACCCGGTGCCGGAGCGGCCCGGGCGACGGGAACCCCGGGCGGTGAAACGCCGGCCGAAGCCACACCCCTTGCTCACGCGTGCGCGGCGAAGCTATCGGGAAATCCCCCACCGCAGCCGCCATTGCCGGCCCGCCGCAGTCGCAACAAACCCCGGAATATCGACGCCTTAACTCAGTGTCATTCAGGACTGACCCCGAAGACTGATTGGGGCCTTCGTTTTCGAAGGTCCCTTTCGATTTTCAGGCGCCGTGGCGCTTCGGGCTCATAATCCCGTCTGAAAACTCGAGGCTTCCCCGGGATCCCGCCACGCGGCGAAGCATGATTCGGATCCTTGCCACGTGAATCCAGCCCGTCGCGCTGCGGATGGTCCACTCGTAATCCCTCACGAAGCGCCGGATCGGGAGGCGACGGGAATAATACGACGATGGGCGGGGACCCAAGTCGCGCGTCGGGATCCTGGCAAGTTGCGAGAGGCGCCCCGCCTTCCCGCATCCGCCGGTCCTCGGAATGCACCGCCGAGATGCCCCGCCCAGCGGCAGTTCGTGGTTGAATCCCGGTGGATGACGGCATCTGATGGCCACAATAGGGAAGGCTTGAACCCGTGCCGGCCCCGGCCAGCACCCTCTGGATGGAACTCCCATGCATGCCCGAATCCAACCAACGGACCGGGGCCTCGCCCTGGCACTCCTCGTCATCGCGTCATCCCCCGTGGCCACCGCGCAGGCCGTGGTCCGAGGCCAATGGAACTTCGACCTCGGCGACCTCGGCGCGGTCGTGGGCCAACCTCTCGGGTACCTCGACGGGGCCAACGGCGTCACCGCGGCCGGGACGCGCTTCGCCACGACGGCCGAACTCGGGATTCCGGACATCAAGGGCATCCCCACCAAGGTCATGAACGTGCCCGGCGGCTTGTACCGCCGGATCGGATACGTCATGACGCACGGCATCGCCCCCAATGGCGGCGGGACGCGGGTCAACCAGTACACGCTGGTGATGGACGTGATGGTGGCCACCAACGGCCCGGGTGCGGCCGCGCTGCTGCAGGTCAGCTCGCCCGAGAACCTCGACGATGCCGACCTCCTCTGGCAGGGCAACCAGTTCGGCCAGGGACCCGGCGGCTTCAATGGCACCGGGGCCTTCACCGCCGGCGCGTGGCACCGCATCGTGGCCGCGTACGACGAGGCGGCCAATCCGCCCGGCGTGGCCAAGTATGTTGACGGCGTCTTCCAGGACCGCTGGACCACGGACCAGGGATTCGACCACGTCCGGCGCACCCTGCTGCCGACCGCGGTGCTGTTCGCGGACGGCGACCAGGACCAGCGGCGCGAATGGTGGGTCAGCAGCATCCAGATCCGCGAGGGCGCGATGACCGACGCCGAGATCGTCGGGCTCGGCGGCCCGAGCGCTTCCAAGATCCCGGTGCCTGGGGGTGGGAAGACGTACACCTTCGCGAACACCTCGGGCGGCAACTGGAGCACCGCGACCAACTGGGTGCCCGTCGGGGTCCCGGGGGCAACCGACACCGCGGTCATCGGCGCGAGCGGGTTCTACACCGTGACCCTGGACACCGACGTCACCGTGGCGGGCCTGACCCAGTCGGGGAACACGTTGACGGGACCCGGCAACCTCACCGTAACCGGCCCGATGATCTGGAGTGGGGGTACCCAGTCGGGCACGGGCCGGACAACGCTGGCCACTTCCGGCACGCTGTCGTTGGGCGGTTCGACGACCCTGGGCCGGACCCTGCGCAACGACGGCACCACCGTCTGGACCGGGACGAGCATCGGACTGGTGGCGGGGACCATCGAGAACCTCAGCCGGTTCGTCATCGTGGGCTCGGCGGCGAAGCAATGCTTCGGCGGTGGCGGCGCGAACGCCTTCAACAACCAACCCGGGGGCGTCGTCCTCCAGCAGGGCACGGGCGCCGTGCGATTCCGCGTGGCGTCGTCCTCGGCGCCCTTCAACAACCGGGGCGTGGTCGAGACCCGGGGCGGGAACCTCGCCCTCGAGGCCGGCGGCACCCACGACGCCGGCTTCGTCATCGGCCCCGGCACCGTGCTCCAGCTCGAGGGCGCCCACACGCTCGCCGACACCTCCCTCATCACCGGGGCCGGCACGCTCCTCGTCTCCGGGAACGTCGCGATGCCCGGGACCGTTGACCTCTCGGGCACGGTCGCCTCCACACTCGGCGGCGTCGCCGCCTTCACCGGGCCCTTCCGGGCCCAGTCCGCGTCCATTGCGGGCGCGAGCGGCGGCACCCTCGACTTCAGCACGCCACAACCCGTGGTCCTCGCCGACGTGACCGTGACGTCCGGCATCATGAAGGGGTCGGCCCTGGTCACCGTCGCCCACTCGATGACCTTGACCAGTGGCCGGCTCGAGGGGACCGGCACCACCAAGATCGCCCCGGCCGCCATCTGCACCCTTGCCGGGGACAACACCCTGAACCGAATCCTGCGCAACGAGGGCACGGTATCCTGGACCGGCACCAGCCTCGCGTTGGGCGGCGGCACGGTGGACAACTTCGGGCGCTTCGTCGCCACCGGCGCCCCGGACAAGCAATGTTACGGCAACAGCGGCGTGAACGCCTTCAACAACCAGCCGGGCGGGACGTTCGTGCAAGACGCCACCGGCCTGGTCCGCTTCCGGGTCGCCGCAAAGGGCGTCCCGTTCAACCAGCGCGGGACGATCGAGCTGCGCCGGGGAACGCTGCTCGTGGACGCCGGCTTCACCACGACCGCCTCGAGCCGCGTGGACTGCCCGATCTCCGGCCCGCAGGCGCTGGTCCAGTATGGACAACTGCAGGTCGGCGGTTTGGACCCCGCCAACCTCGCCGGCACGCTGTCGGCCTCCTTCGCTCCCGGGTTCATCCCGGCCGCCGGCAGCGAGTTCGACGTGCTGCACTACGCCGTGCGCGGCACCGGCTTCTCCACGGTGTCCGGCGAGGCCGACATGATGGACCTCGTCTACGGGCCCTCGAACCTCGTCCTGCGACGCAAGCCCGGGCTGCTCGACGACCGCCCGCCCGTGATCACCCGACAGCCGTCGGGAGGCGCCGCCAACCCCGGCGACACCGTCGTCCTAGAGGTGATCGCCACCGGGTCGCCTGCCCCCGCCTACCAGTGGCGCCGCAACGGCCTCGACATTCCCGGCGAGAACCGGCCGCAGCTCGTGCTGTTCGTGGCGGGACCCGCCGACGCCGGCCGGTACACCTGCGTCGCCTACAACGCCTCGGGCGCCACTGCCAGCGACACCGCCACGGTCGTCGTCGCCGGCACCGCCCTACCCTTCGCCGACGCCTTCGCCAACCGCGGCGAGATCGTCTCCGCCTCCGGGGTCGGCATCGCCTCGAACCCCGGTACCGGACGTGAGGCGGGCGAGCCCGTCCATGCCGGCAAGTCCGGGGGACGGTCGGTCTGGGTCGACTACGTCGCTCCCGCCGACGGCACCCTCGAACTCTCCACCGCCGGCAGCGATTTCGACACGCTGCTGGCCGTGTACACCGGGACCGCCGTCGCGGCGCTGGCACCGGTGGTTTCGGACGACGACGGCGGCGGGTTCTACACCAGCCGGGTGCGGTTCGGGGTCACCGCCGGCACCCGGTACGCCGTCGCCGTCGAGGGACGCGGCGGAACCTCGGGCAACATCGTGTTCCGCTGGAACCTGGCCGCCGGCGCCACGCCGCCGCCACGACTGCTGGCCGGGCCCGCAGACCAGTTCGGCCGGCCCGGGGGCACCGCCGTGTTCTCCGTGCTGTCGGCGGACGCCACCGACTTCCAGTGGTACCGCGACGGGATCGCGGTCGCCGACGACGGACGCACCACCGGCAGCACCACCGCCACCCTGTCGTTGTCGGCGATCACCGTCGACGACGTGGGCGCGTACGCCGTCGAACTCCGTGGCAACGGGACCCTCCGAAGTGCGGCGGCGGCACTCCAGGTCGACCCGCTTGCCCCGCCAGGCCCCGCGTCGGCGACGGCACTCGCCCGGGACAAGTACGCGGACCTCCGGGAGGACCGACTACGCCTTGCCCGGGGCCGTTCGGGTGCCGCGGTCGCCGCCGATGGCGAAGGCCGGCCCGCGGGCCTCGCCCGAGGAACGATTGGCGGCTTCGACTTCGGCACCCGGGGCTCGGGCACGGAGTCCGGGGAAACCGTCCTCTGCGGCGTCATCGGGGGCGCCACGCAGTGGTTCGACTACCTCGCGGAGGTGGACGGCACGTTGACCGTTGACACCGCGGGCACGGCCTTCGACACCGTGATGGCCGCGTTCTACGACGACTGCCCGGAATGCTCCTCCGAGGAGGCCCTCAGGCGGCTCGTTCCGCTCGACTGCAACAACGACGTCGCGCCGCTCGACCCGACCAGCCGGGTGTCGTTCGCGATCACCAACGGGTCGATCTACTCCGTGGCGGTGGACGGCGTTAAGGGGGCTTCCGGCAAGGTAAGGCTGCACTTCAAGGCGGTGCGCAGCCCGCCCCGGATCTCCCTGCCCCGCCTCACCGAGTCCGGACTGCTGGAATTCGACGTGCTCGGAAGCTCCGGTTCCGTGGTCCGGGTGGAATCATCGCCGGACCTCGGGTCCTTCACGCCGCTCGCGACCGGGACCCTCGCCAACGGCACGAAGCGCTTCACCGACCCGACTCCGCCGGACGGCGAACGCTACTACCGCGCCGTCTTCCCGGATCCGTAGCCGCTGGGGCGCGCCGCCGCCTTCCCACGTCCCCGGTTCCACGGACCGCTCGCCATCGGCTACCGCTGGTGCCCCGTGCCATGCCGCTGGGCGTGGGGGACGGCACGGTTTTCATCGGGGATGGTTCCGGGGCCGTCGCGCATCGGGACCTGAAGAGGAAGGCCATCCTCTGGGACCTGGCCACGGGGAAGGCGGAGTTGGGCCCCTTCCCGGCGCACGGCGCGAGGGTGACCCACGTGGAATACAGTTCCGACGGCAGGACCCTGCTCACGGCGGCCCAAGCCGGCGGGTTGCGCCTCTGGAATGCCATCAACGGGCGCAGCATGATCTCCGTCCCCGAGGCCGAGTCGACGGCCGCGGCGCTCTTGGCCGAGGGCGACCGGGCGATCGTCTTCTGGAACCTGACGACGGGTGACCTCGAACGACATCCGGCGCCGCCCCTGACGGCTTTCGATCGCCCGCGACGGTAGGGGTGCCGGAGTTGTCCCGACTGATTCGAGACCACGGGCCGGCGATCGGGAACGGGGTGCATTGCCGGCGGGACGTGAGCTTCCGGGACGATGGATGCCGGGCGCAGGACCGGGTCGGGGCCGAGATGCCGGCGGCCTTGGGGAATCTCGCGATCGGGCGCCACGAACCGGAGACGGACCCATGTCCATTACTTGCCTAACGTGTTGCCGTCCAATGCTTTCGAAACGGCGCACGGGATGCTCAGGCGTTGATCGCCCTCCCCATTCCAGCCCGCTGCCGCCAGCACCCCACTCCACAATTGGGCCGCAGTTCACGACAGGCGCGCGGCAGAGATGCGGGACCGTGGCATTCAAGGGGACACACCGGAGGCCGAGGCCCTCGGGCGCCATGACCGGGCAGAGCGTCCATTGAGGCGTCCCCGACCCAATTCCAGATGAATCCACCCCTTGTCACCACGCCAAAGTCCCGAAATCCCGACTTGCAATCCACGGCACCGCGTGCTCCGCTCATCACATGTCTAGGGCAACCCATGGCCGTTCAATTTCCGCTGCGATTCGTTGCGCCATTTTGGCGTCGCTGGGAATGAGCTTGAGCCCTGCGATGGCGCGGGTTCAGTACGATTTGACGGTCCAGAACCCACTCTCGTCTGCTCTGGTCCACAGCGGTTACATTTTCGTCAATTCCCCGCCGTACGCGACGCCGGTTAGCGGCACGGGTTCCGGAAACTTCAACTCGTTCCTGCGCATTCAGAACGACGGAAATGAAGAAGGCTACAATACTCCGTCCAACCCCAACACCGGCATACCGACGGTCGACACCAAGGCCGGCGTCAGCCTCCTGCCCAATAATCTGACACTTTCCGGGGTGGGCTCGGATCCGTCCATCGGTCAGAATTACTACGTATTCGGCCTTGACGCTCAAGAATCACCGGGTGGTGGCGGGAACTACTTCTCGATTGATGAACTTTCCATCTCTTGGAGTGCCAGCGATGTCGCGACCTTGCCGGGCTATCCGACCGCCGCGATCAACCCGGACAATAATGCCGGGAACATCGCCCTCAACAACGCCAACGACGCAGCAAAGTTGGCATTTGTCCGCAACAACACCACGCGGATTTGGAGTACCGACTACAAGAGCGACAACTCGGCCGACGATCACACGACCAAGAGCTTTTTTGCAGCTGTCCCGGTGAATGCGAATCTCTATCTGCTCGGACGCCTTGGCAATGCCGCGAGTTTTAACGGCAAGATTTTCACAACGGAATCCAGTTTCGAAGAATTCGGCACCGTGGCTAGACTCAACATCACGCCTCCCCCTGTTATCACTCCCGTGCCAGAGGCTGGGACGACAGTGGCCGTGGGATGCGTTGCGCTCGGGATTGCCGGCGCGATGTTCCGGAACCGTTCTTCGTCTCGGACATCGAAGAGCTAGTGTGGCGGGCGATTGGCTCGTCTGGCAGTTGGCCCGACTCTCTCAAGAATTAGGGTTCCTCTCGGTTTCCTGTGGCTGGGGAACTTGGTAGAAAGAACGGCCCGGACATGATTCCGGGAGAACGCGTTGGCCGGGTGGTTGAAACCGGACGACAAGAGGGAGGGGCTGGCGGCGGAGTTTGAAACGCAACCGGCCGGTCGCTCTCGTCGGGTGGTGCGGGAAACTGCCACACTTTGGCCGAGCCTCCCCTGTCCCGAGCCCACCTGCGACAGTTCCGGGGTGGTCTTTCATAATCCCCCGAACCGAGGACGTAGCGTCACCTCGACGCCTTCGCGAAGCGCACCGAGATCCTCTGCGCCCGGCCCAGGGCCTGATGCAAGGACTGCCGGAAGGTGTGGACCCTCACCGCCCCGTGGGAGGGCAAGGGCAAGCACTTCACCCGCGACTTCGAGGCCTTCTCCCTGACGTTGATGCGGGAGATGCCCGTGAAGCGTGCCGGGGAGATCCTTGGCGAGGGCGACACCCGCTTGTGG
>WBXI01000200.1 GCA_008933025.1 Verrucomicrobiota bacterium | reverse complement strand
CGCGCGCCCGCGCACCCCGTCGGGTTTCGGGCCGCGCGCACCCCCGAGGATCGCCGCATCGGGAATCGCCTCGATGAGACCGAGCCCGAACAGCGGCGTGGACTGGCGCCGTGCCACGACATTGGCCGCGGGCGGGACCACTTCCTGGGCGGCCGGGTCCACGGCGAACGACTGCAGCAACGATCCGCCGAGCGCGGAAAGCGCGTCGAATCCCGAGGGCGTGGCGCGGCCGAACCGGGTGACCAGGATGTCGCTCGATCCGCCGATGGCCGGCGCCGCGTGGCAGGCGACGCACGACACGTTGTTGAAGATCGGTCCCAGGCCGCCCTCGGGGGTTTCCACGTGGGTGAATTCCTCCAGGCCGGCCGCGAAATCCAGTTGCTGGGCCGGCGTCAATCCCGGCAGGGAATCGCCGAAGCGCGGCACGGGTCCGGGAACGATTGGGCCCGCCGGGTTGGGGCGGGGACGTTGGGCGGGAACCATCGTGCCGGGCCCATGGGCCTGTCCCTGGGAGGGACCGGGTGACGTTGCCCCCGGGCATTGCGGGGGTGCCGACACGGCGACACCCGTCGCCAGAAACGCGATGGCAAGGGCAGTGAGGCAGGGGACTCGCGACTTGTTCATTGGGTTTTGGATTTTGGGTTTTCCGTGAGGCAAAGGAGGAACGCCACCAGCGCGCGGCGGTCGGCGGCATCCAGTCCGAGCCCGGCCCCGGCGTGCTTGGCCAGGTTCGGGTCGAGGTTCGCGGTGTCCCGCACGCCGTGGTCGTAGTGCGCGACGACTTCCGCGAGGGTCGCGAACCGTCCGTCGTGCATGTACGGACCGGTGGTGGCCACGTCGCGCAGCGACGGCACCGCGAACTTGAGCCGGTCGCCCGCTCGCCCGGTCGCCGCGCCGCGCCCGATGTCGCCGCCGCGCGGTTCGAGCCCGGTGTTCCCGAATCCCTGGCTCCGGAACAGGGCGCCGCCATGGCAATGGAAACAGTCCGCGCCGCGCAGTCCGTGCGCCGGATCGTTCTCGGTATGGAACAATTCGAACCCGCGCCGTTCCTCCTCCGTGAACGATTCCTGGCCGCGTTGCACCCGGTCGAACCGCGAGTCGCCGGCGATCTGCACCAAGAGGTATTGCTCCAGTGCCCGCGCGAGCCGGTCCGCGTCGACGAGCGCCGATCCGAACGCCGCGGCAAATGCGCGCGGGTAATCGGGCCCGCCATCCCCCGCCGCGGTCGCGAGCTTGGCCACGACCGCGGGCAACGCCTCGTCCATCTCCGCCGGATTCACGATGGGCTGGAGCACCTGCTCGCGGAGGGTCGAGGCCCGTCCGTCCCAGAAGAAGCGGTCTTTCCACGCCAGATTCCACAGGGCCATGGCGTTCCGCGTGCCCCGGATTCCGTCGGCGCCTTTGCTCGTGGCCTCGCCGTCCGCGAATCCGCGCGCCGGATCATGGCAGGTCGCGCAGGACTGCACGTTGCCGCGCGATAGCCGCGTGTCATGGAACAGTGCCCGGCCGAGGGCCACGCCTTCTTCCGTCAAAGGATTGTCCCGCGGCAACGCCGGGCGCGGGAAGTTCGCGGGAATGACCAACCGGTAGGGCTTCGCGCCCGGCGCGACCAGCGGGACGACGGCATTCGTCCCCGCCGTTGGCATCGATCCCGCCCCATCGCGCGCGGCGACGACCGAGAACGCGGCCTCGAGATTCTCGCGCAGGCGGCGGGCGAGGGGATCGTTGGTCCGCGAGTGGGTCGTGGCTTGGCCGGGAACAAGCCGGATGGGATTGGGCCGGGCGAACAGCGCCGCCACGTCGAGTCGCAACCCGAGGGCGTCGACGGAGGGCAGGCGCACGTTTGCCGGCAGCTCGACCGTCGCCCGGTGCGCGTCGGTCGCGACATGGAACGAGTAGCCGTTGGTGGCGCCGAGGCCGTCGATCCAATGCCCCTCGATCGCCGCGAACACGTAGCCGCCCTGCCAGCCCCAGTGGAGCCCGTTGACCAGGGGATTCAACGGGTGCCCGGCCGGCCACGCGGCGGGATCGCGGCGGTTGGTTTCGGGATCGGGCCCGATCTGGAACCGCAGCGCGTCGTAGGTGCCCTCGGGAAGTCCCTTGAGATCGAGGGGCACGACGCCGTCGCGGGCATTGGCGAACGCGAACCAGTTGGTGTTGCCGATCCACGTCCCGTCGGGGCGGCGCAACGCGATTCCCGAGAGCAGCAGGTCGAGTCGGGTGACGGAGACGGTCTGTGCCTGGGCGTTGGCGGGAAGCCAGGCGTCGAACGCGAGCGGTTCCGGACCGAAACCCGCCGCCAGCCGCAGCGACAGGTTCGCGGCCCGTGCCCCGAGGACGCCGGCCAACGCCAGGATCCAGGGCCAACACGCGGTGTTTCGGGAGGTGCGCACGAGTTCCATAGGAACCCCGGGTCAGAGGATCGTGAATCCGTTCGCGAGCGAGAATGTGACGTCGCCCATGCCGGGCGGACCGCCGAAGGTGACGCTCGGCGTCGCCGCGCCCGGCGTCGCGCCCGCCGGGATCGCGAACCGCGCGGTGATCTGGCTGCCGTTGCGGGAAAGATTGGTCCCAACGATCGCCCCCAGTTTCGCGGACTTGGGCTGGAGGTCGGCCGGCGGCGGATTCGCCCCCAACGTCAGCGTCAGGGTCACCGTGGTGCCGCGGTTGCCGGCGGTGGGGGCGACCGACGCCAGCACCGGGCCGGTCATGCCGCCGCCCCCGCCGCCACCCGTGTTGCCGGTCGCGGCATCGACGGCGTCGTGTGCGGCGACCGCGGTCAGGCCGACGTGGAACAACGCCGGGTTGGAGACCGTGGCGACCGTCGCCGTCCCGCCGTCGGCGACGGCCGCGATGCCGGTGGCGATCGGTTGCCACGCACCGAGGTCCGAGGACCGCTCGACGGTGTAGGTGCCGCCTTCCACGGCGGTCCAGGTGAGGACGACGGAATCGGCGGCACCGCGGACGGGCGTGCCGAGGACGACGGGACGGTTGGTGCCGCCGAGGAAATGGGTGGCGACCGTTTCCGAGATCGCGGAAACGTCGGTGCCGGTGGGGGAACCATGGAACGCGCGGCCGATGTTGTACGGGAAGACCGGGGTGCCGTTGGCGTCGATGGCCACGAAGTAGGCGTAGACGCCGTCCGGGAATTCCGGGGTCACGCACCAGCGGCCGTTCTGTTCGTCGAGATCGAAGTCGGAACCGATCGTCTTGCCGAGGTCGCCGAGATAGGCGTTGTCCTCCATGTACCGGCCCAGCGGGAAATTGCCGGACACGGCGGGACCGGTTTGGCTGCCGACGGTGCCATAGAGTCGGGTCGCCCACGCGGGCAGGGAATTGCGGCCGGTCGCCGCCAGATTGTCGGTGCCGTTCTTGCCGTCGCGCGGCACGTATCCCGGGACCATGCGGCGGATTCCACCAGTCGCATTGGAGGCCGACGCGTAGCCGTACGGACCATAGACCGGCCACCCGTCGCGGACCCAACCGAGGATCGGGGAATGGTGGGTCGCCGGTCCGGCCGCCTCCGCATACGAGCGGTTGGCGTTGTCGAACGCAACGTGGTCGCCGAGCAGATGGCGGAGGGCGATGGGATTGGCGTGGTAGTGGTAGGTGCCGGTGTTCTGCTGGTGGGCGAGCGCGGGATCGAACGTCGCGCCTTCGTTCACGTAGGCGTCGCGGTTCCAGTTGCCCGTCCCCTGGGTGTCCGTCGTGCCGTTCCAGTAGAAGGCGTCGCGGGAATCGAACATCGCGACGCCGTCGACGAAATACCCGATGGGACCGCCGCCGGTCAGTGTCTTGGAGGCCGGGGAGACCGGGTTGCGCGGGATGCGGTAGAACGCGTGCTGGTTGGCCGGGAGGTTGGGGAAACCCACCTGCCACGGCCCCATGACGTGTTGGCCGAGGCCGGTGGTGCGGAGGTAGACCCAGTCGGCCGACGAATAGACGGCCTGGACCCCGGCATAGGCGGGTTTGGCCTGCGTTTGGGAACCGTTGCTCCAGGTGGTGACGCTAGAACCCGCGGTGCGTGCGGCGGCATCCGTGTAGATCCGGGCGTAGCGGGAGGCGCCGCCGGTGAACCACGAGGCGACGCGCGGATCGGCGTCGGCCGCCAGCGAGGCGATGGCAAGGATTCCGGTGGCAGCGGTGGAAACGAATGCGGTCTTCATGGGCGCAGGTTGCCACCGCGAACCTTTAGGGAGCGTTAAGGGAAAGGACCGGATGCACGGGGCCGACGCGGGCGACCGGGTCGTCGCGGATGGGTCCGGACGATCGGGTCGCCGCGCCCCGGCATGGCCCGCCGTGTACCGCCCGGAGCGGGGGCGATCCCAACGGCGACCCGAAACAAGCCCCCGTCCCACGTCGGGCTGGCACCGGCGGCACCGCTCCCTGTAGGCTCGCCGAAACTTCCGCCCCGCATGCATCTCACCTGGTTCGATTGGTCGGTCATCGCCGCCTACTTCGCCGTCAACGTGCTCATCGGCCTTTGGTACCGACGGCGCGCGACGGGTTCGACGGACGAGTTTTTCGTCGGCGGCCGCAACGTGTCGTGGTGGCTCGCCGGCACCAGCATGGTGGCCACCACCTTCGCCGCCGACACCCCGCTCGCGGTGACCGGCCTCGTCGCCGCCAATGGCATCGCCGGCAACTGGGTGTGGTGGAACATGCTCCTCAGCGCGATGCTGACGGTGTTTTTCTTCGCCCGCCTCTGGCGCCGTGCCGGCGTCATGACCGACGTCGAGTTCGCGGAGATCCGCTATGCGGGCGGCCCCGCCGCGTTCCTCCGCGGTTTCCGCGCCCTCTACCTCGGGCTGCCCATCAACTGCATCGTGCTGGGATGGGTGAATCTCGCCATGGTCAAGATCCTGAAGATCGTGTTTCCCGATCTCGGCATGAGTTTCGGCGGCATCCATCTGGATGCCGGCAACACCGCCCTCTGCATCGTCTTCGGCATCATGCTGGTCACCGCCCTCATCTCCACGCTCTCCGGCCTCTGGGGCGTCCTCGTCACCGACCTGTTCCAGTTCGTCCTGAAGATGGGAATGGTGATCGTGCTCGCGTGGTACGCCGTGAAGGCGGTCGGCGGCATGGACGTGTTGATGGCGAAGCTCAGGGTCATCGACGCCAGTCGCGGCGGCAAAGGCTCGATCCTGTCGTTTGTTCCCGACGTCGGTTCGCCGTGGATGCCGATGATCACCTTCTTCGTCTATCTGGCGGTCACCTGGTGGGCCACGTGGTATCCCGGCGCGGAACCCGGCGGCGGCGGTTATGTGGCGCAACGTATCTTCTCGGCCAAGGACGAGCGCAACTCGCTCCTGGCGACCCTGTGGTTCAGCTTCGCCAACTATGCGATCCGGCCCTGGCCGTGGATCCTCACCGCGCTGGCCTCGCTGGTCCTGTACCCAACGCTCAAGGACAAGGAATCGGGCTTCGTGAAGGTCATCGTCGATCCCGCGGTGTTCCCGCCCGCGTTGGCGGGCCTGATGGTCGCCGCGTTCGCCGCCGCCTACATGTCCACCGTGGCCACCCAGTTGAACTGGGGCGCGTCCTACCTCGTGAGCGACTTCTACCGCCGCTTCCTCAAGCCGGGCGCTTCGGACGCCCACTACGTGCGGGTGGGACAGGTCGCCACCGTCATCCTCATGTTCGCGTCGTGCCTGGTCACCGCGAACATGGAATCGATCAGCGGCGCCTGGAAATTCCTCATGGCGATCGGTGCCGGCACGGGCAGCGTGCTGATCCTTCGCTGGTTCTGGTGGCGCATCAACGCATGGAGCGAGGTGTCGGCGATGGTCGCGTCGTTCGTGGTCTCGATGTTCCTCAAATTCGGGCCCGAGGGAATCCGGCGCGCCCTCCACGTCGCGGGCGGCGACGAGGATCCGTCGTCGTTCGCTTGGACGGTGCTGATCACGGTGGTGTGTTCGAACCTGGTCTGGCTGGCGGTGACCTTCCTGACCGGGCCGGAAGACCGGGCGACCCTGCTGGCGTTTTATCGCCGGGTGCGTCCGGCCTCGGCCCTTTGGGGTCCCATTGCCCGCGAGGCCTCCGAGGTGCAACCGACCCGCGATGGGCTCAGCAATCTGGCGGACTGGGTGGCGGGATGCGCGCTGGTGTATCTGGCGTTGTTCGGCGTGGGCAAATTGCTGTTCGGCGAAACGGCGAAGGGCCTGGTGTTCCTGGCGTTGTCCGCCTTCGCCGGGGTGTTCGTGTACTGGAACCTCAACCGGCGCGGATGGAAGGTCCTCGACGAGGCCCCGGCGCCGGCCAAGAAGTGAGGAATCGGCCCGCGTCTCCACGGCCACCGAGGCGCCCGGCCGGCCCGACTGCTCCCGTTGGGCTCGCCGTCTTGTGACGGCGGCCGCGGGGAAGTTCAGTTCGCCACGCGCAGGCGGAAGAACCTTTCCGGCTCGGGACCGGAGGGCAGATTGGTGGCAAGCAGCCCGCCGGTGCCCGCGAAGGGCAGCCCTTCGTCCGACCAGTCGGGCGGCGACAGGCGGGTCGCCGACTGCAGTTGGTAAACGCGGGCGGCCACGCTTTCCCAACTCAGCCGAACTTCCGCTCCGTCGCGGGTGCCGACCAACCGTGGTCGCTCGTCCACCGGCGCGACTCGCCAGATGATGTCGTTTTCGAGGTGGCTGGCGTAGAGCGCGCCATCGGGACCGAACGCCAACGCCGCCAGACCCCCGAAGCCGCTCCCGGCCCGCGTCGCCACGCCGTTGGTGTCCACGCGCATCAGGTTGTAATCGGTGCCCACGAAATAGACGTCGGTGCCCCAGAAGCCGCCGGGCCCGCGCGCCATGGGCGTCCCGACCTCCGCCGACGCGAAGTTGGCCGCGAGGAGCGTCCCGGCGGCGCTGTAGAGACGGAGGCTGGTGTCGTTCGCTCCCGCGAGGATCCGCCCGAGCACATCCACCGCCAAAGGAAACGCCTGCGGGAGGCTGAACAGTACCTCCGGGGTCGTCCCGTTCATGGACCACACGCGGCCACCGATGTCGTCGCTGAACAACAACCGGCCGCCGACGGCATCGTGCACGAACAGGTTCGGGTTGAATCCGAATGCCGTCGGCCCGTAGACCTTCCCGACGGTCCCGTCGGGAAGGATCCTCGCGAGTTTGCCGGTGCTGGCCAAATACTCCACGCCGCCCACCAGTACCGCGCCGGGCGTGCCCGTGAATTGCCCGGTCGCGTCGTAATAGACGGCGTCCGGATCGCTGATGGCGGTGTTGCCGAATTCCTCCACCGGCGTTCCCCCGGGTCCGATCCGGTGGATTTTCACCGGGTCCGAGTGGTCGCCGCCCGAGCCGAACTTGTCCCGCCCGACGTACAGGGTCCCATCCGGGGCAAACGACAACCGCACCGGGTCGGTCACGCGGGCGTAGACCGTGGTCCGGGCGCCGCCCACGTCGGGGAGGCCGAACCGGTAGACGCGGTCGCCGTTGAAATCCGACGCGTACAGCGCGCCGTCGGGACCGAATGCGAGTCCGCGGACGGGAGCGAAGCCGCTGCCGACCGTCGTTGTCGTTCCATCCGTCGCGATCCGCAGCAAGGCACCGCCACCGCCAACGGCATAGAGGTCCGTGCCCCACGCTGCGCCGGGACCGCGGGCGAGCGGCGTGCCGGCCACCACCGTCGCGAATGTCCCGTTGGCCAGGGTGCCGTCCGGCAGGTACAGGCGGAGCCGCGTGTCGTCCGCGCCGTTCGCCGCGATCCGGCCGAGACTGTCCACCGCGACGGAGTTCATGTGCGGGAACGAGAAGAGCAACCGCGGCGTGCCGCCATCGGTGCGGTACATCCTGCCGTTGGTATAGGTGACGAAAAGAAGCCGCCCCTCGGGGTCGAATGCGAAGGCGGACGGGTTCCCGTATTCGGTGCTCGGGCCGAGGAACACGGTGATGCTGCCGTCCGGCGCAATCCTGGAGATCACGCCCGACCCGGTGCCCACCGCGTCGCCGCCGACCAGGACGGCGCCGGGGATTCCCGAGACGATTCCCGCCACGTCCACGATGGCCACGTCGGGGTCGCCGAGTGG
>WBXI01000199.1 GCA_008933025.1 Verrucomicrobiota bacterium | reverse complement strand
TCCTGCTGAGCCGCCGGCTCGATGCTTTCTGGGTCGACCGCGCCAATGCCGCCTCGGCCCGCAACGACTCCCTTGCCTTGGCCGCCTAAATCCACATTCCAACGATTCCGTCGTGCACCCGTCTCGGAGACGGGGCCGATTTGGGAGGTGCCGTCGGAGTAGAACCAGTGCACTTGGAATGTCTGCGCTTTCGTTGCCGGAAAGTCCAGTTGGAGAAAGCCGCGGGAAGCGAAGGGGCAAGCCCGGGGAGCGATGGACGCCGCCGCGATCCGGTCCTTGCTCCCCGGCTCACGCCGCCGGCGGTTTCGGGGCGGGGCGGAACCGGGCGACGATGCGCATCAGGACCACGTAGAACACGGGCGTCAGGAAGAGACCGAACACGGTGACGCCGATCATGCCGGAGAACACGGCGACGCCCATCGCGCGCCGCATCTCGGCGCCGGCACCGGTCGAGGTCACGAGCGGGTAGACGCCGGCGATGAAGGCGATGCTGGTCATGAGGATGGGACGCAGGCGGAGGCGGCAGGCCTCGAGGGCCGCGGCCACGATGCCCTCGCCCTCGTCCTGCCGGGCCTTGGCGAATTCGACGATGAGGATGGCGTTCTTGCACGCGAGTCCCACCAGCACGATGAGGCCGATCTGGGTGAAGATGTTGTTGTCGCCGTGTTGGAGCATCACGCCGACCATCGCGCTGAGCAGGCACATGGGGACGATGAGAATGATGGCGATGGGGAGGCTGAGGCTCTCGTACTGGGCGGCGAGCACCAGGAACACGAGCAGGATGCACAGCGGGAAGACGAAGACGGCGGTGTTGCCGGCGATGCGCTGTTGGTAGGTGAGTTCCGTCCACTCGTGGGACAGTCCCTGCGGCAACGTCTGCCGCACGATTTCCTCGATCGCGGCCTCGGCTTGTCCGGAGCTGAATCCCGGGCCGGGGTTGCCGTTGATCTCTGCCGACGGGTGGCCGTTGTAGCGCATGACGCGGTCGGGTCCGGCGGACTCGTGGACGGTGGCGACGGTGGCGAGGGGAACCATTTGTCCGGCGGCATTGCGGACCTTGAGCCGGGTGATGTCGCGGGCCTCGTCGCGGAACCGTGCGTCGGCCTGGGCGATGACCTGGAAGGTGCGGCCGAAGCGGTTGAAATCGTTGACGTAGAGGGAACCGAGATAGATCTGCATCGTCTCGAACAGCGAGCCGAGCGGGATGCCCATCGTCTTGGCCTTCTCCCGGTCCACGTCGGCCTCGAGTTGCGGCACGTTGATGGTGAAGGTGGAATAGACGGTGGACAGGGCGTTGGTCGCGTAGGCACGTCCGGCAATGTCGCGCGTGGCCTGGAACAACGCGGGAAGTCCGAGGCCCGCGCGGTCCTCGATCTGGAGCTTGAAGCCGCCGCTGGCGCCGAGGCCGTTGACGGGCGGGGGCGGCACGACGAAGACCATGCCTTCCTGGATCGACGAGAACATGCCGTTGAGGCGTCCGGCGATCGCGAATCCCGACAACTGGGGCGTGCGCCGGGCCTCGAACGGTTTGAGGGTCACGAAGACGATGCCGGCGTTGGGGCTGGCGCTGAATCCGTTGATGCTCAGCCCGGGGAACGCCACCGCCGATTCCACGCCCGGGTCGGCGAGGGCCAGGTCCGAGATGCGGCGGATGACTTTCTCGGTGCGGTCCAGCGACGCGGCGTCGGGCAACTGGGCGATGGCGATGAGGAACTGTTTGTCCTGGACGGGGACGAAGCCGGTGGGCACCGCGCGGAACGACCAACCGGTGAGGACGAGGAGGCCCGCGTAGAGCACGAGCGCGATGCCGGCCCCGCGGATGACGCGCGCCACGCCGACGGCGTAGCGGGCGGACGACCACTCGAAGAAGCGGTTGAACGGCCGGAAGACCCACCCGAAGGCCGTCTCCATCGCCCGCGAGACCCAGTCATGGCGCGCGTGGTGGTCCTGCAGCAGCAAGGCGCTGAGGGCGGGGGACAACGTCAGCGAGTTGAAGGCGGAGATCACCGTGGAGATGGCGATGGTGATGGCGAACTGCTTGTAGAACTGGCCGGTCAACCCGCTGATGAACGCGGTCGGGATGAACACCGCGCACAGCACCAGGGCCGTCGCCACGATCGGTCCGGTCACCTCGGTCATCGCGCGTTCGGTGGCCGCGACGGGCGAGAGGCCGAGGCGGATGTTCCGCTCGACGTTTTCCACGACCACGATGGCGTCGTCCACGACGATGCCGATCGCGAGCACGAGGCCGAAGAGCGAGAGGGCGTTGATGGAGAACCCGAGGGCCGCCATCACCGCGAAGGTGCCCACCAACGAGACCGGGACGGCGACCAGCGGGATGATCGATGCCCGCCACGTCTGGAGGAACAGGATCACCACGAGGACCACCAGCAGGATCGCCTCGAGCAGGGTCTTCACCACCGCCTCGATCGAGTGCCGGACGAAGACCGTCGGATCGTAGACGATCTGGAAGTCGAGACCCTCGGGAAAGTTCCGTTTCAGCTCGGCCATCTTGGCGCGGACGTTGTCCGAGAGTTCGATCGCGTTGCTGCCGGGTTGCTGGAAAATGGGGATGGCAACCGCCGAACGGTTGTCGAGGAGCGAACGCAGCGCGAAATCGCTGGCGCCGAGTTCGATCCGCGCCACGTCGCGGAGCAGGGTGGATTCGCCCTTGGGACCCGTCTTGACGATGATCTTCCCGAATTCCTCCTCGGTGACCAACCGGCCCTTGGCGTCGATCTGGAGTTCGAGGGCGACGGGCGTGGCGACGGGTTGTTTGCCGATCGCGCCCGCGGCCACCTGGACGTTCTGCTCCCGGATGGCGTTCACGATCTCGCCGGCCGTCAGTCCGCGCGCGGCCACCCGGTTGGGATCCAGCCACACGCGCATCGCGTAGTCGCCCGAGCCGAACAACTGGACCTGGCCGATGCCGGGAATGCGCGCGAGCACGTCCTTGACCTGCAAGGCCGCGTAATTGCGCACGTAGACGTCGTCGTACCGGCCGTTCGGCGAGAACAGGTGCACCACCATCGTGAGGTCGGGCGACGACTTGATGGTGAGGACGCCGAGGCGGCGGACTTCCTCGGGGAGTTTCGGCAGCGCCTGGGCGACGCGGTTCTGGACCTGGACCTGGGCCTTGTCGATGTCGGTCCCGAGCTTGAAGGTGACGGTAAGCATCATCACCCCGTCGCTGGTGGCCTGGGACGCGATGTAGAGGGAGTTCTCGATGCCGTTGATCTGTTGCTCGAGCGGGATGGCGACGGTCTCGGAGATCGTCTTGGGATTCGCGCCGGGATAGACGGCGCGGACGACGACCTGGGGCGGGGTGACTTCGGGATATTCGCTGACGGGCAGCTTGAACAACGCGATCAACCCCACGAGGAAGATCACGACGCTGAGCACCCCGGCGAAGATCGGTCGACGGATGAAGTAATGGCTGAAATTCATGGCCGGTGGAGGCGGCGACGGTCAGCGGGCGGCACCGGCGTGGGGGGCGGACGCGGCGGGCGTGGACCCCTCGCGTTGGGGGGCGACGGGCATGCCGGGCCGGACCCGCGCGGTGCCGCCGCCATTCACGATCACCAGATCGTCGGCTTTCAAACCGTCGGTGACCACCCGTTTGCCGTCGATGGCGTTGCCGAGCCGCACCACGCGGTACTCGACGGTGTTGGTCTTCGACAGGGTCAGGACGAACCGTTGGCTTTGGTCCGTTCCCAGGGCGGTCTCGGGGACCAAGAGCACCGGATGCCGCGCGGAGACCGGCAAGGAGACGCGCGCGAAGAGGCCGGGCAGCAGGTCGCCGTCGGGATTCGGGAACACCGTCCGCAGGAGAATGCTGCCGGTCGACGGGTCGACGTGGTTGTCGAACGACTCCACCGTGCCGGTCCGCTCCAACTTGCGCGCGTCGGGAACGGCCAGTTGGACCTCGATGCGGCCGGTGGCGTTGGTCGGGAGTCCCGATTGCCCGTGGAGCGATTGGAGCCGCACGAGCGTGCGCTCGTCGACGTTCGAGTAGCCGTAGATCGGGTCGATGGAAACCACGGTGGCGAGCAGCGTGTTGAAGCCGTCGACGCCCGAGACGTTGTTGCCGACGGTGACGAGCGCCCGGGAGACGCGTCCCTCGATCGGGGAACGGACCTTCGAGTACTCGAGGTTGAGGCGCGCGGAGGCGACGGCGGCCTCGGCGGAGGCGAGTGCCGCCGCGGTTTCCTGCAAATGGGTCCGGCGCTGGTCGGCTTCCTCGGACGAGATGGTTTTCTGTGCGAGGAGGTTGGCGGCCCGTTGGGCGTCGCGCTGGCTCCATTCGTTGCGGGCACGTGCCTGGGCGAGGTCGGCCTCGGCCCGTTGCAGGGTGGCTTCGAAGGCCCGGGGATCGATCGCGAAAAGAATGTCGCCCTTGTGGACGCGTTGCCCGGCATCGAACCGGATCTCCGCCAGGTATCCGGAGACGCGGGGACGGATCTCGACGGACTCGACCGCGTCGAGGCGCGTGCTGAGTTCCTCGTGCTCGACCAGTTCGCGTTGCTCGGGCGGCGCGACCGTCACCGGCGGCGGTGGCAGCGGCATGGGCGGTGGCTCGGACCGGCGGCAACCGCCCCAAACGAGGGCGAGAATGGCGGCGACGACGGTGGCGGTGGTCTTGGCGGGTCTGGGATTCAATCGATGTCGGGTTGGAAATTGTCGGCCGTTCGTTTGTCGAGCGGTCGTCTCCGGAAACGGGGGACGCGACGCGGGGTCCTCGACTCCGTCCAGCGATCCCCGGCGGGGGAGCCTGTCAGTTCCGTCGGTCCTGGTCGCCCCGCTGCAATCCGACCTTGTGGGCGATGTCGTCGAACTCCTCGCGGGAAACCTCGTGGAGTTCCTTGCCGCGGCGGTCGAGGTGCTCGTTCATCTTGATGGCCTTCTCGGTCATCTCGGCGTGGGTGTCCTTGCTCCCGCCGACCAGGGCGAAGTTCTTGCCGGTCGTCACGCGCTTGTGCCCGTCGGAATCCAATCCGATGCCGACGAGGAGCGCCTTCTTGGGACCCGCCTTCTTGGACTGCGCCATGCCGTCAAAGTGATCCAGTCATGGAGTAGGCGCAAGGATGGGGACGACGGCTTGGGAATTTGCCGCGCTTAAGGCAGGCGGGGGAGGGAATCCGAAGAGATGTCCTTCGGAAGGGATCCCGAGGCAATCGTGCGAAGGGGAGGGTCCGATGGGAATGGTCCGATGGGAATGGCATTCCATCGGACACCGCAGGCTTCCGGGCGGAAGTGGTGGAGCCGAGGGGATTCGAACCCCTGACCCCCACAATGCCATTGTGGTGCTCTACCAACTGAGCTACGACCCCACTGGCCCGAAAGCGGGGCGCACTCTAGGAATAGCCGGGGTAGAGTCAAAGTCTTTTCCCGGTTTTCTGCTTTGGCAACCGGTCGCTTGCGTCCCACGCGTTCGTTTTTATCCTGCGCGGACGCATATGCCATCCGACTTCCGCCCGACGCTGCTGGCCGCCCTCGCGCTCGTCGCCGCCGCCGCGCCGTCCCTCCGGGCCCAGCATCGCCTCGGCCCGCAGGGCAGTTTCGAGGCCCCGAAAATCGCGGCCGCCTCCGACGAGGGCGAGAAGAACCTCAAGCGATTCCAGCTCCCGCAGGGCTGGAAAGGCGAACTCTGGGCGGCGGAACCGATGCTGGCGCACGCGGTGTCCTTCGACGTGGCCGACGACGGCCGGGTGTTCGTGGCCGAAAGCTTCCGCGCGTGGCGCGGCGTGCCGGACATCCGCGGGATCATGGATTGGCTCGACGAGGACCTGGCATGCCGGTCGGTCGAGGACCGCATGGCGATGATGCGCCGGCATCTGGGCGAGGAGGGGATGAAGGAGTACGCGCGGAACACCGAGCGGATCCAGTGGCTGCGGGATACCGACGGCGACGGCAAGGCGGATGTTTCCAAGGTTTTCGCGGAGAATTTCGCGACGCCGGTCGACGGCATCGGCTCCGGGGTCCTGGCGCGCGGCAAGGAAGTCTGGTACGCGAACATTCCCAATCTCTGGCGCCTGCGCGACGACGATCTCGACGGCGTGGCGGACAGCCGCGAGAGCATCAGCCATGGCCATGGGGTGCGCGTGGGATTCCTGGGGCACGACCTGCACGGCCTGGCGTGGGGGCCCGACGGCAAGCTCTACTTCAGCATCGGTGACCGGGCCTCGGTGCTGAAAGTGGACGGCCGGACGGTGGGCACGCCCGACTGCGGCGCGGTGTTTCGGTGCAACAAGGACGGCACCGAGATGGAGATGTTCTACGAGGGCTTGCGCAATCCCCAGGAACTGGTGTTCGACGAGTGGGGCAACCTGTTCACGGGAGACAACAACTCCGACGGCGGCGACCAGGCGCGCTGGACCTACCTGATCGAGGGCGGGGACAGCGGTTGGCGCATCGGTTGGCAGTTCCTCGCGGGTTCGGATGCACCGCAGGCGCGCGGGCCGTGGAACATGGAAAAGATGTGGCACCCGCAGAACGACGCGCAACCCGCGTTCCTCACGCCGCCCATCAAGAACATCTCCGCCGGTCCCTCGGGCGTTGCCTACTACCCCGGCACGGGGCTGGGGCCCGAATGGCAGGGCACCTTCACGCTGTGCGATTTCCGCGGCAGTGGCAGCGGTTCCGGCATCTGGTCGTTCAAGCTGAAGCCCAAGGGCGCCAGCTTCGAGATCGTCGACGACAAGAAGTTCATCTGGTCCATCGAGGCCACCGCCGGCCGGTGGGGACCCGACGGTGCCTTTTGGGTTTCGGATTGGGTCGATGGTTGGGAACCGGTCGGCAAGGGGCGGCTTTACCGCTTCTTCGAGCCTGCCCGGATGCAGTCGCCCGAGGTGGTGTCCACGGCGAAACTCCTGAAGGAGGGTTTTGCCCGGCGTTCGGACAAGGAGTTGCTCGGGCTCTTGGCCCATCCGAATTTCCGGGTCCGCCAGAACGCGCAGTTCGAACTCGCGGGCCACGGCGAATCCCTCGTCAAGCCGTTGGCCGGCGTGGTCCGCGGCAACCGCGACGTCCACGCCCGGTTGCACGCCGCCTGGGCGCTCGCCCAGATCGCCCATGCCACCGCCCGCGGCGCCCGCAGCGGGGCCCTCGATCCCCTGGTGGCGTTGGCCGGCGATCCGGAGCCCCACCTGCGCGCGAACATCGCACGCATCCTCGGCGACGCCCGGTACCAACCCGCGCGGGACGTCCTCGTCGCGCTCGCGGCCGATCCCGACGCCCACGTGCGCGCCCTCGGCACCCTTGCCCTCGGCCATCTGGGCCGCCGCGACTCGTTGCCCGCGATCACCGGGGTGCTCCGCGCGAACGCCGACAAAGACCCGCATCTCCGCCACGCCGCCGTCCGGGCCCTCGTCGAATCCGCGTCGATGGACGATCTGATCGCCACCGCAAAGGATTCCTCCGAGTCGGTCCGGATGGGCGTGCTGCTGGCGATGCGCCGTTTGGAGCGGGGCGAGATCGCCGGGTTCCTCCACGATGCTTCCGCCCGGTTGGTGACCGAGGCCGCGCGCGCGATCAACGACGTGCCGATTGCCGGCGCGATCCCCGATCTCGCGGCGTTGGCCGGGACCTCCATGGATTGGACCAACGTCCCGTTGGCGCGTCGCGCGATCAACGCGAACCTGCGTTTCGGCACGAAGGACACCGCGGTGGCGCTGGCGCGGGTCGCGTCCACCGCCACGGCGACCGAAGCCGCCCGGGCCGAGGCGTTGGTCGCGCTGGCCGCCTGGCCGCGGAACGCGGGTCGCGACCGCGTGACGGGTTTGTGGCGTCCCACGGCGTTTGCGCGCGACGCCAAGGTGCCGGCGGCGGCCCTGGCGCCGGTCGTCGGCGCGTTGCTGTCGGGCGGGCCCAACCCGGTGCGACGCGCGGCCGCCAACGCCGCGGGCGAATTGCGGCTGGAATCCGCCGCGCCGGCGCTCGCCGAGTTGGTGGCGCGGCAGCAGGGCGACGGCGCGGCGCGGGTCGCGGCGCTCGATGCCCTGTTCCGGCTCGCGGCCGCGGAATTTCCGGCGGCGCTCGATGCCGCCG
>WBXI01000198.1 GCA_008933025.1 Verrucomicrobiota bacterium | reverse complement strand
TCGGGTTCAGCCGGATCTGGATCTGGCAACTCGTCGGCCTGAAGGACTACGGGGAGCACCACGGGCTCATCGCGCTCACCGTGGGCTTCAGCCTCATCGGCGTCATCCTCTTCGGCAGCCTGTGCGGCGCGATGCTGCCATTCCTGCTCCGGGCAATCCGGTTCGATCCGGCCGTGGCATCGGCTCCCTTGGTGGCGACGCTCGTCGACGTCACCGGGTTGGTGATCTACTTCACGATCGCCTCGCAGGTGCTGCATTCCACGATCCTCGCGCCGTCGAAACCCGGGATCGTGGTGATGGAACACGAGAAGAGTTCGGATTCGTTCGCCCGCTTCCTCGGGCTGAGGGACCGGGCGGATGCGCCCGAAGTCTGGCACGTCGAGCGCGTCGAGTGGTACCAGACCAACGACGTCGTGCGGGTGACCATCGCCGAGGGACCGGATGCCGAACAGGCGACGGCGTGCGGCAAGGACGGTGCCAAGGTGGAATTGGCCGGGCACCAACCCGAGATGCGGTGGAGCGTCCCGGCCAAGCTGCTGGGACACACCGTCGAGGTGGTCTGCCAATTGCCGCAGTGGCGGCGCAAGGCGGACGGCACGCCCTGTCCGCTGGCCACCCCGCTGCCATGGGAAGCAACGGTCGGCGCGCTGCCGGCACGCTGATCGCCGGTCCGGAGATCCCTCGATTCCATGCCGCGTTTGGCAGCCCCGTCTTCCGGCGTTGCCGCGTCTGGTTTCGAAAGCGGTGTCGCGGCCTTCCGAAGGCCTTGCCACCGCAGTCCGAAGGCGCAGTGCGCGGAAGACAGGCACCACGCCGCCGCGCGACGAGGCCGATCGCGCAAGTCCCACCGTCACCCACGCCTTCCACCACCCCGCGCGGGGTGCCCAAGGGGCCCGGTGTGGGTGCGGCGACTTGACCCTGGGTCGCCAAGCCGGGAGGTTGGGTGGTACCGGATCGTGAGCATTTCCCGTTGATCCCTGCGCCATGACGATTTCGAGCCGACGCGTCGCAAGGCGAGTCATCCTCGTCGCGATCCCCGTTTTTGTTTTTGCCTGGATCGTCCGCCAATTTCTCGAGGGGGACGCGCCGAAGCCCAATCGCATGGGAAGCGTGTCCGTCGAGGGAGTGGGGATCACCGTCACCCTTTGGTACCAGGACGAGTCCCGCGCATCGGCATTGAGTCCGGTGGACGGCTTCGGGCACCGCCGGTTGGAGGTCGCCGAAGCGGGAAAGCCCGCGCGGTTCTATGATCTGCCGGGCACCCTGCGCGACGACCGCTGCCACATGGACGTGTACTGGCACCCGAACGAACGGTTTCTTCGCTTCCACGACCAGGCGCTCGGCCAAGATGCGAAACTTCGTTCCGAGACCCTGCTGGACCTTCGGACCGGGTCGTTCCATTCCGTGATCCGCGATCGGTTCGGCGTGGTCCTGGTCAGGCGTCGGGAGGCCCGGAGCCGACTCGAGTTCCCGGAGCCGGGCGACACCACGAAAGACCCGGTCGAGCGGTTCGCGGACCACGGAGCGGGCGAACCGGTCGACGCACCATGGACCCGTGACACCGGCACGCTGGCGGGAACCATCTTGCCGCAATCCCCGCGATGAGGCCGGGCAAAGGCGGGCGGCGCCCGACCGGGGACAAAGCCGATCGGGCGCCGCGAGCGGAAAACCCGTCCCGGGTCACTTCGGCGCCAGCACCCGTTCCAGCAATTCGTTGATGCGGCCGAGCATCGCGCGGGGATCCTCGAGAAGACCGGCGGAAAGGCGCGCGTTGTCCAACAACTGCGCCGCGGCCTTCGCGGCGAGATCCGGATCCGAATGACGTGCCTTCTCGAGCCGGGAGACCAGCGCGTGCCGGGGATTGATCTCGAATTCGGGGGCGCTCTCGGGCAGGCCCTCGACGTCGCGCTGCATGGTCTTCAGCGTCCGCTTCATCGAGGCGGTCATGAACCGGTCGGCCTCGAGCACCACCGCCGGGCTTCCCACCAGACGTTTCGAGACGCGTACCTCGCCCACGGCGTCGCCGAGCGTGGTCTTGAGCCATTCCGCGAGACCGGTCGCCTCGGGCTCGGACAATTGTCCCTCCGCGGGCTGGGCGTCCGGCACGGACAGATCCGCCTTTTCCGCGGCGACGATCTTCTTGCCGTCGAACTCGTGCAAACGGTCGAGGACGAACTCGTCGATGGGCTCCGAAACCAGCAACACCTCGTGGCCCCGGGACTGGAAGACTTCGTAGTAGGGGCTGCCCAGCGCGGTCTCGCGGTTGGTGGCGAGCAGGAAACAGATCTCCGTCTGGTCCGCGGGCATGCGCTTCGCGTACTCCGCGAGCGAGGTGTGTTTGCCGGGTTCGGTGGCGGAGGACTCGAAGCTGAGCAACTTGGCGAGGGCGTCGCGGTGGTCGGGGTCGGAGAGAACGCCCTCCTTGATGAACCGTTGGTACTCGGCAAAGAAGCGGGCATAGGTGTCCGGGTTCTTCTCGGCCTCCTCGGCGAGGAACTTGAGGAAGCGGTTGGTGAGGGCGCGGTTCAGCTTCTTCAGCAACTCCGAGTCCTGCATCCGTTCCCGGGACACGTTGAGGGGAAGGTCCTCGCTGTCGACGACGCCCTTGAGAAACCGGAGCCAATCGGGAAACAAGCCCTTGGCCTTGGGCTCGATGAGCACCTTGCGGCAATGGAGGTTCACCTCGGAATCGACGCGTCCCATGGCGAGCATCTCGAAGCTGCGCGCCGGGACGAACAGCAGCGCCTGGATGCTCAGCGGCGCGTCGGCGCTGAAGTGCAACCGCAACATCGGCGCTTCCGCATCGTGCCCGACGTACCGGTAGAATTCCTGGTATTCCTCCTCCTTCACCTCGGACTTCGACCGCGCCCAGATGGCCTGCACCGTGTTCAGGCGCGTGCCGCCGACCTCGATCGGGAAGGAGACGAAATTGGAATACCGACGGACGATCCGCTCGAGGCTGGCCGGCGTGGCGAACTCCTTCGCGTCGTCCTTCAACTCGAGAACGATCTCCGTTCCCCGGGGCAGGTCGCCCGCGGGCTCGATGGTGTAACCGCCCGCCCCCTCGCTGCTCCACCGCCAACCGGCGGAGTCCGGCTGGAACGAGCGGGTGCGCACGACGACCTTCTTGGCCACCATGAACGCGGAGTAGAACCCGACGCCGAACTGCCCGATCAATTGCGTCTCCGCCTTGCGGTTCTCGGCGACGCCGCGGAGGAATTTGCGGGTCCCCGAATGGGCGATGGTGCCGAGATTCTCCACCAACTCGTCCCGGGTCATCCCGATCCCCGTGTCGGCGATGGTCAACGTTCCCGCCGCGTCGTCCGTCGTGATGCGGATGCCGGGTTCGACGTCGGGTTGGTGGACCGGGCCGGTGCCCCCGGATTGGACGAAGCGGAGCTTTTCGCAGGCGTCCGCGGCGTTGGACACCAATTCGCGGACGAAGATCTCGCGGTCGGTGTAGAGCGAGTGGATGACGATATCGAGAACCTGCTGGATCTCGGCTTGGAACGTATGCGTTTCGGTCTGGCTCATGGTGCGGTCGGGAACGTGATCCCCGTGAACCCGATTCTTCTCGGTCGCGGGAAGGGAATGTCAAGGGGGTGAACGCCTCGGGAAGGATCCCGCCGCCTCGCGGACGCGCGGTCGCCCGCCCCGGGCGACCGGCGGCATCCCCGCGTGTTGGCCGCGTGTCGCAAGGGTCCGGCCCGGGCGGTACGGATCCGGACGCGGGCATCGGGACGGCCAGGCCACGGCGGGCGCTTGGGCGGGCGTCCGCCGTCCGCTACGGGAGGTCGAAGCGCAGTCGGTAGAGCGCGTTGCCCGCGGCCTTCGGCAGCAGGGCGCCGGTCTCCTCGGCGCTGCCCAGGATCGGGGTCCACGGCCCGCCGTCCACCTGGGTGTCCAGGACGTAACCGCGCGCGGCAACCGACCACGACACCGCCACCGAGTCGCCGGAGTTCCCGATTTCCAATCGCGGGGATGCCTCGAGATTGATGGCTTGGACCGATGCCGTGAGCGTGCCCGCGGCGGCCTGAAACAAGTACGGGCCGGGGTCGCCCGTGGCCACGGCCGGCGGGGCGTGGAAATATCCGTCGGCCTGGATGCTTCCCGAGGTGGAGTTCCCGGTTGGAAATTGGGCGTGCGCACCGCTTGCAGGCCCCGTCACCGTGATCGCGAGACCGGGCATGGGCGCTCCCTCGGAATCCAGCACCACGAACAACAGGTCCGGCGACAATCGCCGCCCCAGCGGCGCGCGGGCCAGCGTGACCAACGGGAACAGGCCCGTACCCACGGAGACCTTGGCTTGGTTGCTTTGGACCGGGTTCAGCGAGGGCGCGTCGTTGGCCACCTCCACCCAATAGAGGGTGTTTGCGGAAAGTTCGCCGGTGGCGAGATCCGGCGAATCCCCGCCGACCGGGTGGCTGGTGTCGCCCTTGGCGCCCATGAACCAGCGGTAATGGAGCGGTGGCGTTCCGTTGGCCCTCACCGACAGGGCGGTGGATTGGCCCGCGGTCAGGGACACCGGCGAAGGGTGCATCCATATGGACGGGGGCGCGACCACGCGGACCACCGCGGTGACGCTGTCGCGGTAGGTTCCCGGGGTGGAGGTGGCCCGCACGAAATAGGGATAGGAGCCGAGGGAACCGAAAGCCGGCGTCTTGTAACTCGGGCCGGTGGCGCCGCCGATCGCGACCGCGGACTGCGGCGTGGCGCTGGATCCGGAATACCATTGGTAGGAAACGGCCCCGCCGCCCCGGACGCCCGCCGTCGCGGACAACGTCGTGGACTGGCTTGCCAGCAGGAACACGGACTGCGGTTCGGCCGAGAACAGCGGCAGGATGCTGAAATCGTAGAGTTGCCCGGTGAACGGCGCCGGCACGGATGGCGCCTCCGAAGCATGCCCTTTCCAGTTCAGGCCCAAGAGCCCCGTGCCCGTGCCGGTATTCGCCGTGACGACCCACGATTTTCCGGAACCGGTGACCGACGCGATGGACACGCCCGCGATCGCCGCGGAATTGCCGAAACCGAAGTTTGCCGCACCGACCGCGACGATCGATTGGTCGAACTCCACCGCCCACCGAACGGTGGCCGCGGCGGTCGGACTCGGATCCATGATGTTGATCGCCGTGACTTTCGGGGCGTCGATGACGGCGATCTTGAACTGGTAGCGCTGGCCGGCCGGCGTGTAACTGAACGGAATCACCACGGTGGTTCCGATCCCGACCCCCTGGCATTCCACCCGAAGGTATTCGCCCTGGAAAATCCGGTTCTGCACCAATGATGCGGGATCCGCCTGGAATTGTCCCGCCGTGCCCCAGACATACGCGGCGGTGCCGCTGGAGTTGACCCGGTACATTTTGGCGGCCGACGGCTGCGGCGCATCGAAGAAATACCAACGGCCGGCGGAGGTGTTCTGGAAGTCGATGGTCCCGCCCGGATTCACCTGCGCGGCGATGTCCTGGCCGGCGGCACTCCAGCGGAGGACGACGGCGAGGATCCACAAAAGCGCCGGGATGCGCGGGCGGAAAGCGACGGGGGTCCGGTCGGGTGGGGTGGGCGACGCCAACATGGTGTTCTATTGCCCGCCGCGCGTGTCCCGGCAACCGGATTTCCTAGCGGCGGCCGTCGTACCACGGCGCGCAGGCTTCGCGGTCCGTCATTGTCGCTTCCGGGCGAAGCGCGGCACGGAGGAGGAAGCGCCCGAGTTCGCGGGGCGTGTACAGGCGGGCCTTGCGGGCCGAGGTCAGCAGGGGCGTGGCCGACAGGATCCGGATCGCGAGGCCGTCGCGGCGGGCAATCCGATGGAGGCGTTTCGCCAAGTCCAGTTCCTCGCCGGCAAAGTGGCGTTCGCTGAAACCGCCGACCTCGCGGAAGGCATCGGCGCGGACAAAGATGAAGGAGCCGGCGAACCGGCGGGCCAAACGACTGACGAGGTTCCACACGGCGGCGAGCGCGTGGACCGACCATCCGCCCCCGTCCATCCGCAGGGTGGTGCCGCCCGCCAGAACGCCGCCCGAGGCCATGGCCTCCGCCGTGGCCGCGAACAATGCGGGCGAGGGGGTCGAGTCGGCGTCGAGGAAGAGCAACCAATCGCCGTTGGCCGCGGCCGCGCCGGCATTGCGGGCCCTCGAGATCATGTTCACCGACTCGAAGACCACCCGGGCACCCCCCTCGGCGGCCACGCGGGCGGTGCCGTCCGTCGAATGGTTGTCGCAGACGACGATCTCGGCCTGCCAACCCCGCCGTTCGAACTCGGGCAAGGCCGCCCGCACCGCCCGGAGGGTGGCGGGCAGGAGTTTTTCCTCGTTGAAAGCCGGGATGACGACGGACAACCGCATGGGCTCACCATGCGGTTCCCGCCGACGCTTGCCAAACCATCATCCAACCGGCGGGGAAAGGTTTTGGCACGTCCTTCGCACGGCAACCGGGAAATCCGTTGACTGCCCCGCGAACGGGCCAACAGACTCCATCGCGGCTCCGGCAGGCCAACGGGCGGCGGAACCGACGAAATTTTCCAGTCGAACATGAGCACTCCCGACAACGCGGCGACTTTCACAAAGGGTCTCGAAGGCATCATTGCGGCGAACACACGCCTGAGCGACGTGCGGGGCGACATCGGCCAGTTGATCTACTGCGGCTACGACATCAACGAACTGGCGGGCAAGGTCACCTACGAGGAAGTGGTCCATCTCCTGTACCACAACCATCTGCCCAACCGGAAGGAACTCGCCGAACTCAAGGCGACGCTGGCCGGCTTCCGCGAATTGCCCCAGGGCGTCATCGACCTGATGACCCACCTGCCGAAGACCACCCCGCCGATGCACGCGATCCGCACCGGGGTCTCGGCCCTCGGTTGCTACGACACCACGGCGGACGACGACACCATCGACGCCCAGCGGCGCAAGGCGCTGCGATTGGTCGCGCAGATGCCGGTGCTGACGGCCTATTTCCACCGCGCCCGGCAGGGCAAGCCGATCGTCGCTCCCAACCCCGCGCTCGGCGAGGCGGCTAATTTCCTCTACATGATCGACGGCGAGGTTCCGTCCGCGGAGAAGGAAAGCACGATGGACCTGTGCTACGTGCTCCATGCCGACCACGGCATGAACGCGTCGACCTTCAGCGCCCGCGTCACCATCGCCACCCTGAGCGACATGTACTCGGCGATCACGACCGCGATCGGCACGCTGAAGGGACCGCTCCACGGCGGTGCCAACGAGGGCGTCATCAAGATGCTCAAGCAGATCGGATCGCTCGACAAAGTGGACGCCTACGTGGACGAGTGTCTCCGGCAGAAGCAAAAGATCATGGGCATCGGCCACCGGGTCTACAAGGTGCTCGACCCGCGGGCGCCCCACCTGAAGCGCATGGCGCAGGTGCTTTCCGCCAAGCTCGGGGAACCGAAGTGGATCCAGATGTCGGAACGCATTGCCGAGCGCATGCTCGAAGCCAAGGCCCTCCACGCGAACGTCGATTTCTACAGCGCGACCGTCTACTACTCCCTGGGGATACCGACCGACCTTTTCACGCCGATCTTCGCGATCGCGCGGACGAGTGGTTGGACGGCCCACGTTCTGGAGCAACTCGCCGACAACCGGTTGATCCGGCCGCAGTCGGTCTACACCGGGCAGGAGGGTCTCAAGGTGGTGCCCCTCGCCGAACGTTGATCGCAGGGCGTCGGGCGCGGCCCGGGGTCGCGTTTCACGGAGGCCGGCATCCCCCGGGGTGCCCTGCCGCCAACCGCCGCGGCGGATCCATTCCGCGCGGCATGTTTTCGCAAGAACCAGCCAATCAGAGATGAACATCCACGAGTACCAAGCGAAGCAGTTGCTCGCCCGGCACGGCGTCGCCGTGCCCGCCGGCGAACCCTGCAAGACCGTCGACGAAGCCCGCGCCGCCGCCACCAAGTTGTTCGCGGCCGGCCACGCCCTCGCCGTCATCAAGTCCCAGATCCATGCCGGGGGACGCGGCAAGGGAACCTTCAAACACGGGTTCCAAGGCGGCGTGAAGCTCGCCAAGTCCGTGGACGAGGCCGTCAACTTTGCCGACAACATGCTCGGCAAGGTCCTCGTCACCAAGCAGACCGGGCCC
>WBXI01000197.1 GCA_008933025.1 Verrucomicrobiota bacterium | reverse complement strand
CTTCGCATAGTCCGGCACTTCCACGGCGCCCAGCCCCAGCGGGGTTCCCTGCGACCGTGTCAGGGCCACGCGGACCGGTTGGCCCCCGTGATGCAGCGTCAATGCGTCCTTGAGGAAGTCCTGCCGCAGCACCCGGCCGTTCACCACGCACAGGTCGCTGATCGCGCCACGGTACAGTTCCTCCATCATCCCCGGATCGATCACCACCACCTCGCCGGACCGATCGATGTTGTACGCCCGCGCGACGATCTGCGCCGCGTCGTGCAGGACCGGCACCGTCACCCCGGCCGCCTGCGCCGCCGCCGCAAGGTCCGCGCGGGCATCCTTCGGGTTCACCAGCCAGAACCGAACCGAACCGTCCGCGAATGCAGCCTGAACCCGCGCCAGTTGTCCCCACGTCGCCGCCATCGAGGCATTGTCGGTGAACACCAGGACGATGGCTTCCGCGTCGCCGTCCCGCAGGATCGCGTGCGATTTCCCGAGATGATCCACCAGACGGAAATCGTCGGTCGCCGCCAGCGGTGGCCGCGGATGGATTCGTTTCCAACGGTAGAACCGGAGGCGTTCGGTGCGGGCCGCGGGATCGTACCACGAATGGTCGTGCCCGCCGGGCGCCACGGAGAGCACCGACTCCCAGACCGATGCCGAAGGATCGTCCGACGCCAGCAGTTCGTAGAGGGAGTCATCGGCCGGTTGGACGAGGTTCAGCCGGGGCAACCGGCACGCGGGATCGATGTCCGACGTGAATTGCTCGGCACCGGACCGACCGGAAGCCACGGCCGCCGCCATCGCGAAACCCATCGCGCGTCCCCATGCCGCCAGTCGCCGAATCATGCCCCACGAATCCCGCAATTCCCCGTCCCTTGCAATCCCGGGGACAAGGAATCGCCGGCATCGTGGGCATCCCGCGGCCGTGGCGACCACCCTTGAACGGGCACCACGCCGCAGGACGGGACGGGCGGCGCGGAGACAGGATGGGTCTCCGGGTTCCGACAGCCACCCCACCCTTCCCCGGAGTCCGTGCCTCGCAGTCTCGGCGACGAATCACGTCTTCCTTCCCGCGGGTCCCATGGACCGCCTCGACCGCGCGCACTGCACGCGCCCGCACCGGCAGGGATCGGGAAGGCCGCGACCAAGACCCCCCTATTCCTTCGACTGGATGTCGCCGGACTTGCGGATGGCACGGAGCAACCGCCAGGCGAAATACAGCGACACCGCGTACCCCGCGCCGCCGAACACCGAGATGTTCCCGACCACGGGCGCGGCCTTGGTGCTCCAGAGCATCGTCGAGCCCAGGAACAGGGCCGCCGTCACGACGCCCATCACGAGCCGGTTGATCACGGGATCCAGATGCCGGTGATCGAGGTGAACCTGGAAACTGCCGTCGCGCACCCGGGCCAACACCTCCGCCAGATCGCGCGGCAACACGTCGAAGAAGCGCTCCCAATGCCGGTACACCTGCCGGAATCTCCCGAGAATCCGGCGCGGGGCGAGGCGTTGCCGGACCAGCGTCCCATAGTACGGCACCAGCACCTCGGCCAGGCTGAACGCCGGACTGAGCCGTTGGGCCGTTCCCTCCAGTTCCACGAGGGTCCGCAACAACAACGAGAATGCCGGCGGCAGCGTGATCCGGTAGCGCCGCACGATCTCCAGGATGCTTTCGAGCGCCCCGCTCAGGTCCAGGTCGTGCACCGACCGCCCGGCGTAGTCCGACACGAAATCGCCGAGATCCGCCTGCAATTGGTCGCGCGGGATGCCCGACGGTGCCGAACCGATGCGCAACACGATGTCCGCGAGGTCCGCCGAACGCCGGTCCACCAGGGTCATCACCACCTCCTCGATCGCCTCCGACAGTTCCTCGTCGATCCGGCCGGTCATCCCGCAATCCAGCACCCCCACCACGCCGCCGGGCAGCAGCATCAGGTTCCCCGGGTGCGGATCGGCATGGTAGAAGCCGTCGCGGAAGATCATCTGCAGGTACATCCGCGCCCCGCGCCGCGCGAACTCGTCGAGATCCTCCCCCGACGCCGCCAACCCCTCGGCGTTGTTTCCCAGGATGCCGTCGAGCCGCTCCATGGTGAGCACCCGGCGCGAGCAGGTATCCGCGTGGGTGCCGGGAAAATGCACGGTTTCGTCGTCGGCGAATCGCCGGGCGAATTCCTCGAGGTTCCGTCGCTCGGTGGTGAAATCGAGCTCCCGCAGCAAGCTGCGGCGGAACCGGCGGACGACCGCCGACGGTTGGTAGGGTCTGGCCTGCGGCACGTGCTTCTCGGCCAATTCCGCCAACCCGGCCAGGATCTCCAGATCCGGCATGATCTTGTCCGCGATCCCGCGCCGCTGGACCTTCACGACCACTTCCTCGCCCGAAGGCAGCCGGGCACCGTGCACCTGGGCGATGGAAGCGGCGGCGATCGGCTCGGTTTCGAATTCCAGGAACAACGCCTCCAACGGCTGTTTCAGATCGGACTCGACGGTGGCACGAATGGTCTCGAAGGCATCGGCCGGCACCCGGGTCTGCAACCGGGTCAATTCGCGGGCCACCTCGGGACCCACCAGATCGGGCCGGGTGCTCAGCATCTGGCCAAGTTTGATGAACGTGGTGCCGAGTTCCGTGAAGGCGAGGCGCAGGCGCTCGCCGGTCGTGAGCTCCGCGATGGACTGGCCTTCCGGGCTTCGCAGGCGCTCCTGGATCCAGTCGTAGTGCAGGTGCGTCGCCCAGTCGCTCAGGCCGTACTTGGCCAGCACGCCGACGATCTCGCCGACCCGCTTGGCGTTGCGCTCGAGGTGCCGGATGGCGTCCAGTTTCATCGCATCCATTCAGCGGCGGTTGCCCCGTCGGATTCAAACAAAACCACCGGGCTTGGGTCCGGGGGGTTACTTCCCCGCGCCGACGAAATCCACCTTCGCGCTCAATTCGGGAGTCAGGTAACGGTCCGCCTTCAGGACCTGCACCTTGACCTGCAGCGTCCCTTTCTGGCGGTTGGCTTCCGGCGCGATTTCCGACACCTCGCCCTCGTACTTGCGGTCGGGGTACGCCTCCGGACTCACCACGCATTTTTGGCCGATCGCGACCTTGGCCAGATCGCGCTCGCCGAGATCGATCTCGATCTGCAGGTCCTTGAGATCCGCAACCGCCAGCAACGACGTGCTCGGGCCGCGACCGCTGCCGAACGTCTGCGGGGTCACCAACTCGTTCGCGTCGACCAACCGGTCCAGCACCACGCCGTCGACCGGCGACTTGATCGTGCACCAGTCGATCCACGTCTCCAGCAGACGACGGGCGCCCAGGACCTGGGCAACGCCCGCCTCCGCCGCGCTCAACGACAGCCGCGCGTCGTCGAGCACCTTCTGCATCTCCACCTTGCTGGCCACGAGTCCCTCGGCACGCTTCAGATCGACCCGGGCGCGGTCGACCGCCACGCGCGCGACGGCAATCTGGCCGTCGTTTTCGGCGAGGCGAGCGAGGTATTCGGAGGCGTCGAGTTTCACCACCACCTGGCCGTTGGTGACGATGTCGCCCTTGTGGACGCCGATCCAGGCCACGACTCCCAAGAACCGAGGGCTGATCTCGATCCGCTCGTGCGCCACGATGTAACCGCTCACGGTGAGGACCGAGCCCTCGACCCGACGCGGCGTGGCTTTGGACGCCATGCCCGGGCCGTTGGTGGTGCCGGCGGCACCGCCCTTTTTCGACGAACCGGTGCGGGAAGGATCGGCAAGGTCGCGGTCGGCCTTCTCGGTGGCCGCCTCGCGGCTCGATTTCATTCCCGACCGGACCTTGTCGGATGCCCGCGGGTATGCGAACCACGCCACCACGGCGGTGACGGCCAGGACCACGAAACCGATCATCCACGGAGCCACGCCGGACCGGCGTTTGCGGCTCGAATCGATGCGAAGGCTTTCGAGGGGATCTTGGCTCATAGCGATTTCAGGGCGGAAATGACGGGGAGTCGGGCGGCACGCAGGGCGGGAAGAAGGCTGCCGACGACGCCGATCGACACCGCGAAGGCGATGCCGGCGGCCATGAGGTCGGGGGTGACGCGGAATTCGAAGAGGGTCTCGGCAAAGGTCTGGAAGTCGAGCGTGCCGGCGGAATAGCCGTTCATCGGAAGCGCCAGGAGGCAACCGACCGCACCGCCGATGCCGGCGAGGATCCCGCCCTCGATGAGGAAGGACGCCACCACCGCCCGGCGGGAAAAGCCGAGGACGCGCAGGGTCCCGATCTCGCGGGTCCGGGAAGCAACGCTGGCGTACATGGTGTTCATGGCGGCAAACACCGCGCCCAACGACATGGCACCGCCCAGGAGGCTGGCAACGATCTTGATCGGCAGCGCGGTGGCCGTCTGCTTGGCATAGTAATCGACTTCCCGCTCGGCACGCAGGGTGAGCTGTTTGTCGTTCTCGACCCGGTTCACGAGGGATTGCAGGGCCGCCTCGTCGCGCGGGCGCACGAGGATGCTCGAATACTGTTCCCGGTCGAAGATCGACCGGGCCTCGTCCGCATCCAGCCACACTTCGGAATCGAAGGCGCTGCCGCCGGCATCGAAATGCCCGACGATCGAGAGGACCGTGGGGCCCGCGCGCAGGGTACCGCCGACCTCGAACCCCTCGAACCGACGCCCGAGGCGACGGGAAACCACGACCTCGCGGTGTCCGGGATCGAACCAGCGGCCGTCGACGAGCCGGACCTGGGGCCGGAGTTCGATGCCCCGGGGGGTGATGCCGCGGAGGAGGGTGTTGGCCTCGCCGCCGCCGCCGCGCCGGGGCGCGGTGACCATGACGATGACCTCCGCGGAGGCGACCGCCTCGCCGTTCTCGTTGCGGGCGACCTCGTCGAGGTACTGGACGGTGCGGAAATGCTCGCGGGTCACCAGGCTGCCGGATTCGGCCTGGGAGCCCTTGCGGACGACGAGGACATTGCGGGGATCGCCGGTGTTGCCGCTGCTGGCCTCGATGCCACGGGCCATGGCGCGGAGGACGATGACCACGGCGACGACGGCGCCGATGCCGAGCACCGTGGTCATGCTGGAGCGCCAGCGCACGACGACGTTCCGGAAGTTGTATTTGAGCGGCAGGGCCATGGCGCGATGGGTCGTCGGTCGCTCAATCGATCGTCTTCAACCCGTCCACGACGCTCATGCGGGCCACGGCGAGCGCCGGGCCCATGGCCGAGACGATGCCGAGAACGGCGGCGACGATCCCGGCCATGGCCATGATGCGGGGGGTGACCTCGAAGTAGACGAGGAATCCGGCGGTGAGTTTCTGGAGGTTGACCGTGGACCAGAAGATCCACGTGCCGAAGATTCCAAGGACGGCGCCCGCGCCGGCGAGACCGAAGCTTTCGGCGAGGATGAAGCTGAACAACTCGTGCCGGCGGAACCCCAGGGCCTTGAGGACGGCGAGTTCCCGGAAACGTTCGCGGATGGCCATGCTCATGGTGCTCACGGTGACCAGCATCAGGGTGAACACGACCACCGAACTCACCGACAACGTCAACGATTTCACGTCGCCGAGCATCGACATGAAACTCATCTGGAACGCGCGCTCCGTCTCCGCGCGGACCTCCGCCGACGAGTTCTCGAACGCCCGGTCGATCGCGGCGATCACCTGGGGGGCGACGGCGGCCGATTCCACCCGCATGTACCAGGTGCCGACGGCCCCGCCATTGTCCATGGCGTCGTCGAGGAGCTTGTGGTGGAAGAAGACGCCGCGGTCGTCGACGGTTCCCTGGAACACCGCGGCGATGCGCAGGTCGAGGTCCATCGGGTAGAACGTCCCGGTGAACCTCATGTGGTCGCCCACCCGGAGCTTGTAGCGGTCCAGGGTGTCGGCACCGACCATGCAGCTGTTCCGGTCCGCGACCCAGTCGTCATAGGCACCCTGCACGACCCGTCCCTCCACCATGATGCCGCGGAATCGTTCGGGATCGACGCCGAACTGGGCGAAACCGGTCGCCTTCTCCTCGGCGTACAGCCCGCCGAAATAGGTGAACGGGGAAACCGCCACGATGCCGGGGATGCGTTCGATGACGCCCAACTGCCGCGCGGGAAGCGGTTGGGCGATCGAGACCTTGTTGCGGGCGATGACGCGGAGGGAGGCGGCCTCGCTCTCGGGCGGGATGGTCAACTCCCGCTGGAGGGTCTGCAACGTGACCAACACGCCGCAACTCACCGCGACGCTGGACACCGTGAGGATCACGCGGCGCCGGTTCCGCAGGGCGTTCTTCGCGATGAACGTCAGGATGTTCACGCCACGATCTCGCCCTTCTCGAGGTGCAGGCTCCGCGTCCCGTAGGCGGCCGCCTTGGGATCGTGCGTCACCATGATCACCGTCTTGCCGGAGTCCCGGGACAATGCCTGGAGAATGGAAAGGACGTCCGCCGCGGACTTGGCGTCGAGGTTGCCCGTGGGTTCGTCCGCGACGACCAACGCCGGATCGGTGACCAGCGCGCGGGCGATGGCCACGCGTTGCTGCTGGCCGCCGGACAATTGGTCGGGCCGGTGGTGCATGCGGTCGGCCAGACCGACCAACTGCAGCGCGGTCTCGACCTGGCGGCGACGTTCGGAGCCGTTGAGGCGCGTCAGCAACAGCGGCAACTCGACGTTCTCGCGGGCGGTCAGGACCGGGATGAGGTTGAAGGTCTGGAAGACGAACCCGACGTTCTGGTTCCGCCATTCCGCCAACTGGCTTTCGTTCAGGCCCGCCACGTCGATGCCCTGGACCAACACCGTGCCGCGCGTCGCGCGGTCGATGCCGGCCACGATGTGCAGCAACGTCGACTTCCCGGATCCCGACGGACCCATCAATGCCACGAACTCGCGCGGAAAGATGTCGATCGACACGCCGTTGAGGGCGACGACATCGAGATCGCCCTGGCGGTAGATCTTGGACAGTTCGCGGACTTGGACGATGGGCTCGGCTGCCATGTGGCGCGGAAGTACTACGGCACGCGGGCCGGCGGCGCAACCGGGCGCCTTCCCGGACCACCCTACCTTGCGAACCCCTGCACCTTCAGCCACGCGACCAGTTCCTCCGCCCATGGATGGGGGTGTTCGAATGCCGGGGGCTTCGACTGGAGGCCGATGCCGTGCCGGCCCTGCTGGTAGACATGCAGGTCGAACTTCACGCCCGCGCGCCGCATGGCCGCCGCATATTGGAGCACGTTCTCCACCGGCACCGCCGTGTCTTCCCACGTGTGCCACAGGAACGCCGGCGGCGTGTCCTTGGTCACCTGCTTCTCCCCCGAAAGGAAATCGACCAGCTCGGGCGGCGGGTTCGGCCCCAGCAGGTTGTCCCTCGAACCACGGTGGGTGAACTCGCCGAGACTGATCACCGGGTAGCACAGCACCCCCAGCGTCGGACGGGAACCCAACCGTTCGACCGGATCCGTCGCGTCGGCTTTGCCGGCGTCGAAGTGGGTGAGGAGCGACGACGCGAGATGGCCGCCGGCACTGCTGCCCATGATGCCGACGCGGTCGGGATCCACCCCGAATTCCGCGGCCCGGTGACGGACCAGACGGATGGCGCGGGCCGCGTCGCCCAGCATGACGGGATGGCGGTAGCCGTGGGATCCCAACCGGTAGCGCAGCACGAAACACGCGATCCCCCGGCCGCGGAGGAACTCGGCGTAATCGTGTCCCTCGTGACGGGCGAGATGGGCGTAGCCGCCGCCGGGACAGATCACCAGGGCGGCGCCGGACGCCGATCCCTTCGCGGGCAGATAGGGCGTGAGATCGGGGATGTCGTTGGTGGTGGATCCGTGGGCGCTGGGCGTCGCGCCATCGGGCCAGAGCGGGAAGGGTTCGGCGGATTGCGCGAGGACGGCGGCGTTCATCAGGAGCGCCGAGACGATGGCGAGGAACTTCATGGGGAGGAAAGCCCCGCGAGGATGGTCGGTCGCCGAAGCACTGGCGATCCCCGATTGCCGGGCCGACCGCCCCCCGACAGCGGGACAGGCTTTGTATCGGGTCGGCTTTGTATCGGGGCTTCCCGAAGGGGTGCCGACTGTGGGACAGGCTTTGTATCGGGCCTTGGGCCGACCGTCCCCCGACAGCGGGACAGGCTTTGTATTCGGACCCCGACTTCGTCCCCGGACTTCCGCGAATACGCGGTCGCGCCCGAACAGAGGGACAGGCT
>WBXI01000196.1 GCA_008933025.1 Verrucomicrobiota bacterium | reverse complement strand
CTGCGCCTCAACGCCGCCGCCGCGGCCAAGAAGTAGTCGCGCCGCGGCCCCTGCCGTCGCTCCGATCACGGCGTCCCGTTCACCGGGGCGCCGTTTCGTTTCATCGTGCCTTCGGACGGCCCGGGCTTTCGGTCCGGGCGCATGCACCGAAACAGCAGGCCCCGCGTGTCGGTCGGGGCCAAACGCCGGGGCAATCCGTTGTTGTCGACCGCCAGCCAGATCGAGTCGTCGTCCACCGACAACCCCTCCACGAACCCGTAGGGCAAGGGTGTGAGATAGACGTTTTCCGGGGCAGTCTCGACGCCCGTATAGTCGAACTCCGACTTCACCGATTTCGTTGTGGGATCGACCCGCAGCACGCACCGGCTCTCGCGGCACAGGACCCACAATTCCCCGCGCCACCACGACAGGTCGGAATAATGGATGTCCCGCGCCGGGCGACCGAACGGCGTCACTTGGAAATCGTCCGATACCTTCAGGGTGTCCAGATCCACCACGATGATCCGGCCGACCGACCGTTCATTGGCGACGTAAAGCCGGTTTCCGCCGACCGCGATCCCCTCGAAGGAGGCATTGCCATCGGTGGAACTGAACCACCGGCGCACCGGGGTCCAGTCGATGTCCAGACGTTCCACCGGACCGCCGGGAGTCGAGCGGAAGATCGCCCGGCTTCCCTCCTCGCAGACGTAGATGCGCCCTTGGTCGTCCCGGGCCAAGCCCTCGCAGTCGAGGGCGGTGGACAATCGGCCGGCGACCGCGAGGACGGCGGCGGGGGCGAACAAGTTGGTCATGGGCACCAGGCGGGCGGTGCCATTGGTGGCCATGACGATGCGGCAGGGTGGCAGTGCCTTGTCGTTGACCGTGAGCAAAGTGCCATCGGCCAACCTCAGCAACGCCGACGCGTCGAAACGGTGTCCGTCGGGACTCCTCAGGAGCCAGCGGTCGGCGGCTTGGAGCGTGTACTTGGGGCCGGATGGAGGTTGGGAGAGCACCAGAGCCGGCCCGGCGTGCAAGGCGTGGAACAGGAGAAGGGATAGCCCGGCCAAGGCGGCGAAAGTCGATGCGGGGCAGGTCATGGACCGGGGATTTAGCACGAGGGCGGGGCCGGGCCCGCATCTTTTCCCGAAATCGCACCTTGATTAATCGCATGGATCCGCTAATTCCAGCGTCCCCGTTGCGGCAGGACGATTCCCGTCGCGCGGCTTCCGTGTGCCCGACGGCACGCGGAAGGACCGGAGCCCGCGTTATCAAGGGACCGGTTTCGCGAAAGGAAGTGAAAGTGATTTGAGCGAAGTCAAACTCAAGAAGGGTGAGCCCGTGGACCGCGCCTTGCGCCGTCTGAAGAAAAAGGTCGACCGCGAGGGTACCCTCAAGGAAGTCCGTGGCCACCGGCATTACGAGAAGCCGTCCGAGCGCCGTCGTCGCAAGATGAAGGTTGCCCGCTTCTCCGCCATGCTCTCCGCCCGCTACGCCGACGTCTAGTACGTCGCCGCGCGATGCGCGATTGATTCGACCGCGGCCGGATGCTTCCTTTGCGGAGGCATCCGGCCGATTCCTTTCCCGACCATGTACTCGTTGTCCACCTGCTGGAATTCCACCCGCCATACGGAAGGGCGGGAAATGCTGCGCGAGATCCGTGACCTGGGGTTCGAATACGCCGAACTCAGCCACGGCATCCGCATGAGCCTCGTCCCCGGCATCCTCGAGGCCGTCGCGGCCGGCGAAATCAAGATATCGTCCCTCCACAATTTCTGCCCGCTGCCGATGGGCATCAATTACGCCGCTCCCAACGTTTTCAAATTCAGCTCGGACGACCCCCGCGAGCGCGAGAACGCCCGGAAGCACACCCTGAAGACCATCGAGATGGCCGAGCGGGTCGGGGCCGGTCTCATCGTGCTTCACACCGGCGCGGTGGAATTGCGCGGATTCTGGGGCAGCATCGACTACAACGAGAAGCTCGAGGCCATGCTCGAGGCCGGCCAGAAGGACAGTCCGAAGTACGCCAAGCTCGTTTCGGAAATGCTTGGTCGACGCGAGAAGCCCAAAGACCGCGCCATGGAGCACGCGGCCGACATCATCCGTCAGGTCGCCGAGGTCGCCGGCGCGAAAGGCATCCTCCTCGGCATCGAGAACCGCGAGGCGGTCGAGGAAATCCCGTTCGACGACGAAATCGGCTTCTTCCTCGGGGACCTCCCCGAGAACGTCCGCTACTGGCACGACACGGGCCACGCCCAGATCAAGGAGAACCTGGGGCTCATCGTGCAGCATTCCATGCACGTCGAATCCCTCGCCGATCGTCTGGCCGGATTCCATGTCCACGACGTCAAGCCGCCCGGCATGGACCACTGTCCGCCCGGGAGCGGCATGATCGACTTCGCCGCGCTCGCGCCGTTCGTGAAACCCACGCACCGCAAGGTGCTCGAGCTGAACCCCGGGGTTTCTCCCGACGACGTCCGCACGGGGTTCGAGTTCGTCCGGAAGGTCTGGGGGCCGGAGTGAGCCGGACGGGCAGGGGACAAGGCGCGTCGCGCTCCGGTTGGGCGGCCTGGATTCGCTTCGGGATCGCCTCGCTGCTGATGGCGTTGATTTTCCACGTCATCTTCTGCAACGAGGCCCAACTCCACCTCGCGTCCACCGGCGGCAATTGGAACGCATTGTCCGCTTGGGAACAGCGGCGGATGGCGTGGTCCCGTGGTCCCATCGAGCTCTGGCAGACCGCGCGGCGCCTCGACGCGGCCAACCTGATGCTCGCCCTCGTCCTGTGCGGCCTGCCGATCGTCGTCGGCGGTTTGCGCTGGCGCGTCGCCCTGCGGGTCCAGGGCCTCGACCTGCCCTTGCGCGAGGTCGTCCGCATCTCGTTCGTCGCCCATTTCTTCAATGCATTTCTCCTCGGGGCCACCGGCGGCGACGTCGTCAAGGCTTGGTACGCCGCGCGCCTGACCCACCACAAGCGGGCGGAGGCCGCCGTCACCGTCGTCGTGGACCGTCTTCTCGGAACGCTGGCCCTGCTGGTCTTCGCCGCTCTGATGATCCCGCTCGCGTGGCATGCCACCGCGCCGGAACCGCTCTTCCTCCGTTATCGCCGCTACGAGGCCCTCGCCCTGCTGGTGGGCGCCATGGCGGTGGCCGCCGCCCTGCTCGTGGGAATCGGATTCTACACCGACCTTCTCGCCGAGGGCTCGGCTTTCGGGAGGGTCCTGCGCCGTTTGCCCAAGGGAACGTCGGTCGCCCGCGCGCTCGCCGCATGCCGGTTGTTCGGCCACCGGCGCGGTTTCGTGCGCACCACCGCCGTGTATTCGTTGCTCATCAACCTTTCGATCGTCGGCACGTTTCTCGTCCTCGCCGGCGGACTCCGGTTGGCGGTTCCCGGCGCGGTGCTGTGGTTCGTGGTTCCCGCCGTGATCTGCGTTGCCGCGCTTCCCGTGACACCCAGCGGCCTCGGCGTGCGCGAAAACCTCTTCGTCTCCATGCTCGCGGTGTCGGCATTCCCCGGCGTCCGCCATGGCGAGGCCCTCGCTCTCTCGCTCCTCGGCTACTCCGCCAATCTCGCCTGGAGCGCCGTCGGCGGATTGGTCTACCTGCTACTGCCCGGACGCGACGCACTTTCCCATCTCGATGCCGCCGGCACCTCGGCCGACGACCCCGGGACGTAGCATCCCGGTCGGGAGCGCCCGCGAAACACCGCGTTGCCTCGCTCGGGTTCGCGGATTCCGGCCGCACGGACCCGATGGACTGTCACTGGCCGACGGCCTTCGACGGTGATTGGGCGAGGGGGCAGGGGAGGCCCGTTCCCTGTGCTTTGGTTTCGGCCGGCGACGTGACGGCCACGCCTTGCGGCGATTTCTGGCAGGGCGCTGGGGATCTCGGTGCGGTTGCCGAAGCCGTCGAGCCGGATCCATCATCGCAGATCGTCGTGATCATGGCAGACGAGTCGGGAGTCGGCCCAGCGGGCTCGGGGCGCCCGAGACCGGGCCGGAGTTGTGGTGCGGCGCACGACCCCACGAAACCCCTCGGTGGGATCGGTCTCATCCTCGGCGGCGGCAAACGCCGCGATTGCATCCAACCGCGAGGATCCTGGGAATGTCTTCGCCGGAATCATCCGGAGCGAATTCCGCCGATACCTCCCCAGCCACGGGAAGCAGCGGGAAGCCGGAACGGTGACACTCTGAAGCCGGCGCGGAATGCCGGGTGTGCGATCGAGTTCGTTGAACACCGACATCATCCGCGGATGCCCGGTCCCGGGAGGGAGCCGTTGCACGCGTGTTCACCCGGACTGGATTAGTCCCGGAGGACGGCCAGAATCTCATCGATGACGCGATCCTGGTGCGCTTCGAGACCAAGCCAGAGCGGCAGTCGAACCAGTCGGTCCGCCCGATCCAGCGTCACCGGCAGGTCCCCGTGGGCTCGACCGCGTTCTCGCCCGGCAGGCGAAGAGTGGAGTGGGACATAATGAAACACGCAGTGGATGCCGCGGTTCCGCAGGCTGGCGATGAAGCGAGTCCTGTCGTCCAGATCGGCCAGAACGAGGTAGTACATGTGGGCATTGTGGGTGCAATGCGCCGGAACCACGGGACGCCTGAGCCTGCCGGAACGTTCGGCACTTTCGAAGGCGGCGTGGTAGCGGTCCCATATCCGCAGTCGGCGTCGCGTGATCGAATGAGCCTCCTCGATTTGCGCCCAGAGAAACGCCGTCACGATCTCCCCGGGAAGGTAGGATGAGCCAACGTCGACCCACGTGTATTTGTCGATCTCACCGCGAAAAAAACGGGCCCGATTGGTTCCTTTTTCGCGTATGATTTCCGCCCGCTCCACCAATGCGGGATTCCTCACAAGCAGGGCGCCTCCCTCCCCGCAAATGATGTTCTTGGTTTCGTGGAAGGAAAAGGCACCGAGATCTCCCAGCGAACCCAGCGGTTTCCCGCGGTAGGCAGACAGGATTCCTTGTGCTGCGTCCTCGACCACCATCAAGCCGTGCTTGCGACCGATCGCGAGAATAGGGTCCATCTCGCATGCCACGCCGGCATAGTGCACCGGGACAATGGCGCGGGTCCTCGGGGTGACCGCTTGTTCGACGAGTCCCTCGTCGAGGTTCAGGGTGTCGGGCCGGATGTCGATGAACACGGGCACCCCGCCCCGAAGCACGAACGCATTGGCGGTCGAGACAAACGTGTAGGAGGGCATGATGACCTCGTCCCCGGGTTGGATCCCGGCGAGGAACGCCGCCATTTCGAGCGCTGCCGTGCACGAATGGGTGAGAAGGGCCTTCTTGGCTCCGGTCGTCGCCTCGAGCCACGCGCTGCACAGGCGCGTGAAGTGCCCGTCGCCGGACAGGTGACCCATGCCGTGGGCCACGTCGATATTGGCTGCTTCTCGGCCCGTCAGGTGGGGCTTGTTGAAGGGAATGGGAGCCGAATGGGGCATGTCGATGGAGGTGGCTATTGTGGTGTCCGGAACACCCAGTACCGCTGCAATGCGAAGAGAACGAGGGCCAAGATGGGGATCATGGCGGCCTGCACCCATTGGTGCGGAGCGCCCAGACGATCCACCCACAGGTGAAGCGATGCCAGATTGAGCAGGTATCCGAGCCCGTAGGCGGCGACGTATCGGATGAAAGCAATCCGCGGTGTCCCGTCGTGCCCGAAAGTCCAGCCACGGTTGAAAACAAACGTCTGCAGAACGCCAGTCGCGTACAGCAACGTCATCGCCGTCTTGGGTCCCACCAGGAAATGGGTCAGCAGCAAGTACGCCGCATAGAGCACCCCGTTGGACACGAGCCCGACGATGGCGAAGCGGAACAGTTGGATCGACCACTGGGGCACGTCAGGTCCGGACCCAGTGGAGGGTCATTTGGGGTGGGGCAAATCGGAAACCGAGCCCGGCGTAGAGATTGACCACCGGGGTGTTCCGGACGGCGATGGTCGTCAGAATCCGTTCCATGCCTTCGGCACGGTGCCGGTCAAGCATCGCCCGCCAAATCCGCTTTCCATACCCGCGCCCTTGGCAGGCGGGTGCCACGGCCGTCAGGTGCCAGTAGCACGTGCCTCCCGCAACCGACTCCACGATGAAGAACCCGACGATCCGTCCGTCGTCCTCGATTTTCACCAGACGCTGAGTCGGGTGTGTTGGGACGCTCTCGACCCATCGCCGGTAACGACGGCCGCTGGCCGCCTTGGGGAGCCGGAAATCGACGCTGAAACGGTCGGTCGTGAATGCCTCCTCGGCGATGGATGCGATGTGGGGCAGGTCCGCGGCGGCGGCCGGACCGATCTGCAGCGACAAATCCCGTAGGCCCGGAGTCCGGGAAAGCAGTGTCTCGGTCTGCAGAACCAACTCGATGCAGCGAAATCCAGCGGCCTCGAGCCACATGCTTTCGCGGAGCCGGTTTTCCGGCAGACGGCACGAGACGAGGCGGACATCGGCCCTGTCGCGCCAAGCTTCGAACGCCCGCCATCCCTCCGCCGGGCTTTCGAGATCCCGTCCGTCCAGAACCAAGTCCGTGATCTGGGCCACTGGAAAACCACAGGCTGCGGTATCCCAAGGGACCAAGCCGAACTCAAGGCTCAGTCCCGGGACGGCGATTCGATCAGTGGCGATCATCCGCTTTGGTCAGGGTTGTCGTGTCGCGAAACATGGGGGCGAATCATCGTTCGATAAGGGACCCGGGTGACAGTTTCGTCCTTGGGTTCCAAGCGCGGACAATTGGGCGCATCCCATGGCGGAAATCAAGGACGTGAGAAAGGCAAATCCGGGCGCCGAAGCACCGGAGGCGAACTGCCGGCCGGGGACATAGGCCGGCGTGCCTAGCCCGGAAAGGCCGGGGCTGAAACCGACCAAGGCCCTTGGGATCGGCAAGGCAGGGAAGCTCGTGATCGTGTCCAGATCATGGAAAACCGGTCGCGGGAAATCACGCCCGTACCAACCCGGTCTCCGCCTCCGTCATTGTCTGGAGGGCCAGCATGGTGCTTTTCGCGGCGCCTGGCGGAAGGGATCAAGGGAGAGCGCTTGCGGTGTTCCGTAGACGGCATCGAAGCCATTGGGGTGCGAGGATCCTCGGGATCTTCCTCGGGCGGGTTCTGGACGTCACCGCCCGGCGTCACCGGAGCCGGTGTCGATGCCTCCCGGACCCCCGGCAGACGTGCCGGCCTTTGTCCGTGGTCGCGGCGCATCGGCGGGCCAGTCGCACTGGAAGTGCGGCGCCACAATCGCCCGAATCACTTTCCAACACCCGTCTTGACTGCGGTCGCCGTCGACGACTAGCACCCCGCCCCCCCCTCACGGCCCTCGCAAGGCTTCCGGCATCACCGCTCCGCGATGCAATACAGGAAGCGCTCGCCCCGGAGGTAGAGTTCCGAATCGACCGGCGCCGCGGTCGCGCTGAAAACATCGTCGAGCCGGTTCACGGCGAGCACCTCGTTCCCGGCGCCGTGCCGCAACACCACCGTCGTCCCGTCGCGCCCGGTGACGTGGATCCGCCCGGCCGCGCCGACGGGCGACGCAAACACGAAGTCGCGGATGCCGTCGAGGCGCAGTGGCGCGCCGCGGGGTTGGCCGGTCGCGGGATCCACCCGCGACAGGATGTTCTGGTTGTGCCGGAGGAAGTAGAGGGTGTCGCCGTACAGCAGCGGCGTGGACACGTACGGCGTCATCCGGTTGAGTCGCCACGCCACGCGGTCCGTCGTCGTCACGTCCCCGCGTGCGCCATCGAGTCGGATCGCCACCATGGCCTGCGAATAGTAGCTGTTGCCGGCGACGACGATGCCGTTCCAGTGGACGGGCGACGACACGACGTTGTCGGTGAGACCCGCGCATTCCCAGATCTGGCGGCCGTCCCCGACGTCGTAACCACGCACCCGTTGGGTGGCGCTGACGACGAGTTGGGTCGTCCCGCCCCGCTCGACGACGATGGGCGTCGACCAGGAAGTCTTTTCGTCGCGCACGGTCTTCCACAGTTCGCGCCCGGTGAGCTTGTCGAAGGCCTGCACGGTCGATTCGCCCTCGTGGTCGCGGACGACGAATAGACGGTCGTGCCAGAGCACCGGCGAGCTGCCTTCCCCGTGGGCATGGAGGGTATCCATGCGGTCGGGATCCCGTTGCCAGAGCACCTGGCCGTCGAAACCCAGGCAATGCAGGCCGCGCGATCCAAGGAAAACGTAGAGCCGCTCGCCATCGGTGACCGGCGAGTTGGAGGCGAGGCTGCCGGTGGCGTGCCCACCCTCGTGGGGAAACGTT
>WBXI01000195.1 GCA_008933025.1 Verrucomicrobiota bacterium | reverse complement strand
TTGAAGAACGCGAGGTTCACCAACTCGGGCCGTCGCCGTCGGGCCAGCAGGTGCTCGAGCAACAGCAGCGCGAGGATCAGGAACATGCCGATCCAGTAGGCGATGCGGAAGCGGTTCGCGACGCCGAACAACACCAGCGTGGCCCACATGAACAGGTGGGCAAGGAACGCGACCGCCAGCGCGTTCTTCGGGCCCCATCGCACCACCAGCGACCGCAACCCCTCCCGGCGGTCGAACTCGTAGTCCTGGGTCGCGTAGATGACGTCGAATCCGACCAACCACAGGACCACCGCGATGGCGAGGATCACGGGGAGCACGAGGCTGTGGCCGAAGTCGATGGAACCGTCTTGGCGGGGAAGGAACTCGAGACGACCGGTGACGGCGATCCAGGCGCCGAGCGGGGCGAGGGCGAGGGCGACGCCGAGCCAGACGTGGGTGAAGTCGGTGAAGCGTTTGGTGAGCGAGTAGAAGCAGACGAGGAACAGGGCGACGGGGGCGAGGGCGAAGCACAAGGCGTTCAGTGCCCACGCCGACGCCATCAGGCCGGCCGCGCCGAGGAGACAGACGGTCCATGCGGCGACGAGCGAGATCGTTCCCGCGGGGAGATGCCGGCGGGCGGTGCGGGGATTCCGGGCGTCGAAACGGCGGTCCACGATCCGGTTGAATGCCATCGCGCAGGTGCGGGCCGAGACCATGGCGGCGAGGATCAGCCCGAAGGTTCGCCAGCCGGGCCAACCACGGTTTTCGCGGGAGGCGACCAGCATGGCCGCGAGGGCGAACGGCAGGGCGAACACGGTGTGGCTGATTTTGACGAAGTCACACCACTTGCTGAGCGTTTTGAACATGGTCGATCTCGCGGACGCGGACCCGCGCGCGGGCAGAGCATGCCGCAAAGCCCGGGCCCCGCGGAGTTCCAAGTTTCGGGGTTCGAACTTCCCTGCGAACCGGACCCGGGTTCGCGAAACCGCAAATCCCCGAACCTCGTCGTCCGGCCCGCCGCCCTACTCCGCCGCGGGTTCGAGCGGCAATTCCGCGGGCAGTGGACCGAGGATCATCACGCCATACGGCGGCAACGGATCCAGCCATTGGCCGTCGCCGAGGTGCACGGATTTCCCGGTTCCCAGCCACGGCACCTCCACCCCGCGCCAGTCGGCGCGCCCCAACCGGACGAGGTGATCCTCCGCCGTCGTGTTCACCAACACCACGTAGCGACCGGGCTTCACGGTCCCATTGCCACGGTCCACCTCGAGCAAGGTCGCGAGGACGCTCGATTCGAGGGCCTCGTTCAACCGGCGTCCCGGCTCGAACCATTCGAGGCCGACGGGAACCCGCGGTTGCCGCGCGAGGAACAAGGGCTCGAGGTCGCGGATCTCGCGGACCACGCGCACGAGGTCCTGCCAGGTTCCCGGATGCTCCGGCATCCGCCACCTCCCGTCGTCGTAGCAGTAGAAGAACAATCCGTCCGCACCCAGGACCCGCGCGCCCCACGCCATGCACCGGAATTCGGCCAGGCTGGGCGCCCGGGAGGCCGCCGATCCCGCGGGTTCGCCGCCCGCGAGGCCGCGGATTTCCGGCGGATACACCGACCAATCCATCGCCTGAAGGACCGGCACGAATTTGCGCCGCGCCGCGTCGGCCACCGCCCGGCCCGAGCGCACTTCCTTGAAAAAGGCCGCGATCGGCCCGAGGCCGACCGGGTAATGGTCGACCATCAGGATGTCCGTCCCGGCGAATCGCGCCAGGGCCGTTCCATGCCAGGTCGTGACCGCCGTGGGCCGCAGGCTTCCCGCACGTCGCACGGCACTTTGGACGCGCCGGACGTCCGACGCCGAGATGCCGTGGAGATCCGGTTCGTCGGCAAGGTACCAGGCCCACAACGCGGGATGGTTTCCGACGTTGGCCACCGCCGTCCGGGCCGCACGGGAATCGAATGCCGGTCCCGCGGCCGAGCCGGGAACCGCCAACACGCGGATCCGCGCGGCGTGGGCGGCGTCGAAAAACGGGCGCGAGGCCGGGCCCGCGACGACGTCGAATCCCGCCTCGGCGAGCCGCGGCAGATTCCCGGCACCGCCCGGCGCGTAGATGCCGATCGGGAAGGGGTGCGGCGCGGGCGACCGACATCCGGCGACGACAAGGCCCAGCAGGACGAGGGGCAACATCCGGCGGGACAGCCTTGGGCGCTGGGAACGGGAACGCGTCACGAGTGGAAACGCTAGACCGGATGCGGTGGCGGGGGCCAGCGGGAGTGCGCGGGAGCGGGCCCCGCCGCTTTGCACCCGGCGCCCGAGCCCCCATTCCGACCGGGCGGCTCGAAATCCGTGCTTTCGGGACGGCTTTGGGGTCTACTGTCCGGGATGTTCATCGGACGAACCCCCGACGAAGCGGATCTTGGCTTGGATGGATCGCGCCAGGAAGCGTTCCATGCCGCGGCGGGATCGCAGGCCCGCGCGGTGTTCGGGAACTCCGTGTTCGTCCGCGGCGTGGTCGAGGTATCCAACTTTTGCCGCGAGAATTGCCATTACTGCGGGATGCGGCGGGACAACCGGACGCTGGACCGCTACCGCGCGGCGCACGACGAACTCGCCGAACTGCTGGTGCACCACCGCCCGGCGAGCCTCACCGACGTGAACATCCAGTCGGGCGAGGATCCGGTGGCCGCGCGCGACGTGGTGTTGCCGCTGGTGCGGACATTGCGGCGCGAGACGCGGCTGGGGATCAGCGTGTGCCTGGGGACGCTCTCGCCGTCGTTGACGCGCGAATTGCGCGAGGCGGGCGCGACGCTGTACATCATCAAGTTCGAGTTGGCGGACCCGTCGCGTTACGCCGCGCTGGAAGCGCCGGGGACGCTCGCGGAACGCACCGGTGAAATCCGACGGCTGGCCGACGAGGGTTGGCAGGTCAGCTCGGGATTCATCGCCGGCCTGCCGGGGCAGGCAGCGTCGGACGCCATGGACAACCTGCGGCTCGCCGCGGCGTTGCCATTGGCGGGTTGCAGCGTCAGCCCGTTCGTCGCGGGCGACGAGACGCCGTTGTCCGGCGCGGCTTCCGGGCCGCTGGAATTGACGCTGAACTGCATGGCGGCCATGCGGCTGATGCGGCCGGACTGGGTGATTCCCGCCGTGAGCGCGTTGAGTCTGGCGGGGCCGGCGGACGGATACCGGCGCGGGCTGCGGGTCGGCGCGAACCTGTGCACGATCAACCTCACCCCCGAGGGCGTGCGCCGCGACTACCTGCTCTACAAGCGCGACCGGTTCATCATGAACGAGGAGAGGATCCTCGGGGCGATCGCGGCCGAGGGGTTGTCGGTGTCGCGTTCGAGTCTGGCCGGTTTTCTGGCGGGTCGCGACCGCGAGCCCGCGGTGGCCTAGGGTTCCGCGCGGAACCATGTGCGCCAGCCCTCGCGGAGTTCGAGGGCGGCATACGACAGCAGCCCGCGGAGGATCGCCGGGGATTGGCCGCGTTCGGGAACGAAACCGTTGAGCAGGAAACGCCGGCCTGCATTGGATTGCCCCAAGGTGCCGCGGCGCCGGCGTTCGCGTCCGATCCGGGCGAGGCGCCGGTTGTAGAAGCGCATCAGCCGGAACGGCAGTTCGCTGGGAGGCAGCGTGAACACCGGATCGCGCAACGCCGCGCCGCCATGCTCGAATGGCTGCGAAACCACGCCCACGTAGTACAGGGCCAAATCGAGCCGGAACGCCCGGCACATCAGGTCGAAATCGCCGAACACGTCGTACTTGTCGCGGTACACCGCGTCGAACCAGCGTTGGTAGGAACGCGCGAAATCCCGGTTGTGCCGGTCCGCCAGCGGGGCGACCGGTTTTCCGGCGAACGCCTCCGAAACCAACTCGGCCGCGCGCGTCACCGTGTAGGCCACGCCGTCCATTCCCGGGCTGTAGAAAGGGTCCAGAAACGCGGCCGCGTCGCCCACCAGGACGAAGCCGTCGCCCGCGAACCGCGTGCTGACGTACGGCAGGTTCGCCCGCCAATGGGCATCGCCCTCGAGGGGTTCCGCGTGTTCCAGCAACTCCCGCCCGACCGGATGCCGGACGAGGAATTCGCGCAGGCGACCGCTGGTGGTGGCGCCTTCCGGCATCCGCACCCGGCGGTGGTCGAACACGGCGCCGATGCTGTAGTCGCCGCCCTTGAGGGGGATGCACCAGGCCCACCATCCGTCGCCCATGATGTGGTTGGTCGCCGTCGAGCGCAGCCCGCGGCAAGCGGCGGCCCATGCGGGAAAGCGGCCCGCCAACTCCGGTCCGTCGAGATCCTTCACGCCGCGCCAGCGCGTCCAGACCGACGTGGTCGGATGGGCCTCGTTGCGTCGGAACCAGCCGTTCTGGCGGGACAGGAGCGCGGCGAAGCCGGTGCCGTCGACGACCCAGCGGGCGCGCAGGGTGCGGCGCCCGGCGGCGTCCTCGAGATGGACCGTGTTGCCGGCCGGATCGAGGTCCACGCGGAGGGCCTTGGCGGGACGCAGGACGGTCGCGCCGGCCTGGCGGGCGCGGAGGAGTACCTCTTCGTCGAGGACGGCGCGGTCGACCTGCCAAGCCGGCACGCGGGCGAGGTAGCGCCCGCCGATCTCGGAACAGTCCGCGAGGGTTTGCGCCCGGGCGTTCGCGAACCAGAACCGCATGCCCTGTTTGGCGAGATGATGCTCGTTCAGGTGCGAGGCGAGACCGAGCACCCGCGCGAGGAAATAGCCGCTGACCTCCACCGTGGCCTAGCCGACCCGCCGGCCGAACCGGGTGGATTTCTCGACGACGACGACCCGGAGCGACGGGTTTTTCCGCAGGATGAGGATGGCCGTCGCGGCGCCGGCCAGGGCGCCGCCGAGGATCGCGACGTCGCAGTCGTGGTCGTGGTCGCGGGACTCTGGGTTCATCGTGACGGAGTCTTCCCCCGGCAACACCACCGCGGCAAGGGCACCGGCCCGCCTCAGCCCTTCGTCAGGGTCTCGTCGAGGTTGAGGATGGCGCTGGCCACGATGGTCCACGCGGCAAGTTCCGCGGAGTCGCCGGCCGCGGATTTCGATTCGCCGATGGAGAGGAGTCTGGCGGTCGCCCCCGCGTCGGCCCGGTACTTTCCGAGTTGCTCGCGATGGAGCCGGGAGAGGACCTCGATTTCCGCCGTCCGCGGGACGCGCCCGGTGGCCAGCCGGAAGGCGAATTCGATCCGCTTCCGGTCGTCCGGGGCCGACGCGATCATGCGTTCGGCGAGCTTGCGGGCGGCCTCGACGTAGGTCGGGTCGTTCATGAGCGCGAGTGCCTGCAGCGGGGTGTTCGTGCGCGGGCGCTTCACCGTGCAGACCTGCCGGTCCGGCGCGTCGAAGGTGCTCAGGCTCGGATGCGGCGACGTCCGCTTGATGAAGGTGTACATCGTGCGCCGGTACAGGTCGGCACCCTTGCTGGCGACGTATTTCTGGGCGGTGAAGGAATCGTTGTCCTCGCGCGACATCAATTCTTCCCAGAGACCGGCCGGTTGGTAGGGGAACACGCTGGCGCCGCCGACGCGGGGGTCGAGGAGGCCGCCGGCGCTGAGCGCGAGGTCGCGCAGGAACTCGGCTTGCAGGCGCACGCGCGGGCCCCGGGCCAGCAATCGGTTCTCGGGATCCTGCGCGTAGGCCGGCCGCGGCGCGCGGCTGTCCTGCCGGTAGGTCGCGCTGGTCACGATCAAACGCTGCATGGCCTTCACGTCCCAACCGGTCCGCACGAATTCCGTCGCCAGCCAGTCGAGCAGTTCCGGATGCGTGGGCCAGTCGCCCTGGGTGCCGAAGTTCTCGGTCGATTTGACGAGCCCGTTCCCGAAATACATCTGCCAGTAGCGGTTCACGATCACGCGCGCCGTGAGCGGCTGCCGCGGCGAAACCAACCAGCGGGCCAATCCCAGCCGGTTTGCCGGTTCGCCCGGATCGAGCGGGGGCAACGAGGCCGGCACCGCCGGCCCGATCTTGTCGGCCTTCTTGTCGTATTGCCCGCGCACCAGCATGAAGGTGTCCCGGGGTTTCTCCATCTCCGCCATGGTCATGGAGGTCGGCACGGCGCGTTCGACGTCGTCCTGCTCCTTGCGGCGGGTCGCGACGTCGTCCCGCAGCCGGCGCATCGTCGCCGACACCTTGTCGCGGAAATGCCCGCGGAGTTCGGCCCGCTGCGCTTCGGTGCGTTGGTCCGGGGCGATCGCCGCGATGGCCCGGACCGATTCCGGCAGATCCCGGGATCCATGGGGCCGCGGCGAGGCGGTTGCCGACACCCGCAGGCGCCCGATCGTGTGCCGGTTGAATCCCGACTGGAAACGGACCTTCACGGCCACCGTCGCCTTGCCGTCCACGGCGACGACCGGTTCCGCCGGCTCGACGACCAACCAGTGGGATTTGCCGACCTGCGGCATCACGCCCCAGCCGGTGTCGGCGCGGCCATCGATGGCGTTGGCGGCGGGATAACCGTCCTGGCCGTGGTCGGCCGACGCGGCCTTGGCCTTGCGGACCTTTCCGCCGGCGGAGATCTCGACTTCCGAAAGCACCAGATTGCCGTTGCCGGAACGGCCGGGACCGCGCGAGGCCAGCCGGTCGTCCGCGAGGGCCTCGATGCGGAGCGCGGTGATCGACGGCAAGGAAGCGCCGACGGAGAAGGTGTAGTCCTCGTTGCCGTCGCCGCCGCCGGAAGCGAACCACGAGCCGTCGTCCTGGCGTGCGAAGGTGGTTCCCGCCGAGCCCGCCAAGCCCGTGGGCTCGACGACGGTCCATTCGGGAGCGTCCCCCTTCGCGAGGGAAGCCTCCCAATCGCGTTGCTCGCGGTCGACGTCGGCGGGCGGGTTCTGCACGACGGCCTCGGCGGACCGGATGGCGGCGTCGAGGCGCGCGGTGGCGCGTTCCTGCTCGTCCGACGGCAGTTTCACGATCGGCACGGCATTGCCGCGGCTTCCGTCGAGCCCGTTTTCCGGGACGCGGTTGAAGACGGCGTAGAGCGCGTAGTAATCGCGCATCGTGAACGGGTCGTACTTGTGGTCGTGGCACTGGGCGCAGGCAATGGTCTGCCCGAGCCACACCGTCGCCGTGGTGTTGATCCGGTCGAAAATGTACGCGGCGTGGTACTCGTCCGGGACGGCCCCGCCCTCGTAGTTGATCATGTGGTTCCGGTTGAATCCGGCCGCCACTTTTTGCGCGGACGTCGCGTTCGGCAGGAGATCCCCCGCCAATTGTTCGAGGGTGAATTGGTCGAAACGCTGGTTCTCGTTGAACGCGCGGATCACCCCGTCCCGCCACGGCGTCATGTAGCGCGACGAATCGATGTGGTATCCGTGCGTGTCCGCGTAGCGCGCCGCATCCATCCAGTCGACCGCCATCCGCTCCCCGTAGCTCGCCGATGCCAGCAGTCGGTCGACGACTTTCAGGTAGGCCTCGGGCGACGCGTCCGCGAGGAAGGCGTCGATTTCCTCCGGACGCGGCGGCAACCCGGTGAGGTCGAGGCTGACGCGCCGGATCAGCGTGGATCGATCGGCTTCCGGACCCGGCTTCAGGCCGGCCTCGTCGATGCGGGAGAGGACGAAGTGGTCGATGCCATTGCGGGGCCACGACGGGTTGGAAACGGCGGGGAGGGCCGGGCGTTCGGGGGGGATGTAGGCCCAGTGGGGTTTGTATTCGGCACCCTGGGCGATCCAACGCTTCAGCAGGTCGATCTGGGCGGGCGAGAGCGGCTTGTTGGCCTCGGCCGGCGGCATGAGGTCGTCGGCGTCGTGGGTGACCAGGCGTTTGAAGACGTCCGATTCGTCGGGCTTGCCGGGGACGATGGCGGCCTTGCCGGACTTGCCGCCGCGGAGGGCCTCGTCGCGGACGTCGAGGCGCAGCTTGCCCTTGCGGGTCTTGTCGTCGAACCCGTGGCAATGGAAGCAATGCTCGTTGAGGACCGGACGGACGTCGCGGTTGAAGTCGAGTTTGCCGGAGGTCGTGGCGGCCTGGGACGGTGCGGCCGATCCCAGCCACGCGAGCGCGGCGGCGACAAGGGGAAAGAAACGATACGTGCGCATCGGACAAAATGGTTCGACTGCCGGAGTCTCGCCGCGGTTGGGCGGGAGGCAACCGCGGAATCCGTGGGCCTTCCGGGGGCGGGTGCATCGCCGACCTATTCCGGCGCTCCGGCACCCGAACCGGCCGGACCCACCACGGCGCCGAGATTCGCCCCCTGCGGCGGGGGTGCATGACGAAAATGTGAAGAGAGACGAGTTTGCTCTTCTTTTTTGTCCATATGTAACTAGCGTTCTAGTTACTCAT
>WBXI01000194.1 GCA_008933025.1 Verrucomicrobiota bacterium | reverse complement strand
CGGTTCATCGGGTTCCTCATCGAGCATTACGCCGGGAACTTCCCGCTCTGGCTCGCGCCGGAACAGGTGCGGGTCCTCACCATCGGCGACGACGCCCCGCTGCTCGAGTACGCGCGGTCCGTCGTGGCCGAACTCCGCTCCCACCAGGTGCGCGCCGAGGCCGACCTCGGGACCAATCCCATCAAGGCCAAGATCCAGGATGCCGAACAGGCCAAGGTCCACACGATGCTGGTGATCGGCGGACGCGACCTCGACGCGGGCAATCTGAGCGTGCGCCTGCACAGCAAGGGACCCCAGGGCGCCAAGCCGCGCGCCGAGGTCGTCGCCGACATCGTGGCGTCGATCCGCGAACGTCGGCCCTGACGGGCCGTTCACGAAGGCGCGACGTTCGTCGAATGGGCTGCCGACAAATGTTCCGGTCGTTTCTCGTCCTCGCCGGACTCTGTCTGGCGGCCGTCGCCGGCCGCGCCGCGCCGATCCGCGTCGCGTGGACCCCCAACGTCCTGCGCGTGTCCGACCCGCGCGTGCCCGGCGGGGCGGTCGAGATCCTGTATCTCGAGGCGTTTTGCCGGCCGGGCGGACACGACCGCGACTGGGGCGAGACCCGGGTCCCGCACCGGACCGAGTTGGTGTCGTCGTCCCCCGGCGGGAAGGTCCTCCGCTTCCACACCACCGTCGGCACCAACATCCACGTCTGGCACGACGTGACCGCCGGCCGGGATTCGGTCGCGATGGATTTCCGCTTCGAGAACCGGGGGAAGGAAGCGTGGGACGTCGAGTGGTTCCAGCCGGCGTGCATCCGGGTCGACCGGTTCACCGGCTGCGGCCAATCCAACTATACCGCGCGCAGTTTCGTGTTCACGGCCGGGGGACTGACCGCGCTCGATGCCACGCGTCGCACAACCCGCGCGCGCTATCCGGGAGGGCAGGTCTATTTGCCGCCGTGGGTCCCTCCCGAGGACGCCAATCCGCGGCCGCTGGCATTGGATCGGTTGGCCAACGGGATCATCGGATGCACGTCGGGCGACTCGAAGTGGCTGCTGGCGGTGGCGAGCGACCGGACGTTCGAGTTGTTCGAGGGCGTGTACGTCTGCCTCCACAGCGATCCGTGGATCGGCGGGTTGCGGCCGGGCGAGAAGAAGACCGTGCGGCAGATCCTGTATCTGGTGCCGAACGACGTCCCGGCGTTGCTGAAACGGTACCGGCGGGATTTCCCGGGGCGACCCGATGGCCGTTGGTAGCGGGGCTTACTGCATCACCGTCTTGCCGGTCAGGTCGTTGTCTTCCCATCCGCGACGGCTGTGGTAGGCCCACCAGTCGTACTCGTCCTTCGCCCGTTTCTCGGGCCCCGCATGGTTGTCGGCGAAGACCAGGTTCAGCTTCGTGCCGTGGGCCGACTTGTCCCAATTCCAATAGGGAATCTCCCACAGCAGCACGGCCCGGGACGGGCTGACCACGTCGGAATCGCGCCGGCCGCTCACCGGGCGGGCCGTCTCGTAGTTGCCATCCTTGCGCAGATAGATGTGGTTCCAGATGTAGGTGACGTGGTCGTTGTCGCGAAGAAGGTTGGCGATGGTGGCGATGGCCGGGTCCTTGGCCTTGATCCCGGAGGGGCAGGTGAAGGTGCCGGGCTTGGGGGTGGAGGTGACCTTCGCGGTGTAGTTGGTCGGCTTGTTGCCGTTCTTGGACAGGTACGACTCGAGCAATTCCGGCAGCCATTTGTCGTCGCTCCGGAGCGCATGGTCGGTGCCCCACGCGCGCCCCCAGTTCTTGCAGAGCGGATAGCGTTCCGCGAAGTCGGCGCTGTAGAGGCTGCAGGCAAGGCCGATCTGTTTCTGGTTGTTGAGACAGTAGGTTTCCTGGGCCTTGGACTTGGCGCGGGCCAATGCCGGCAACAACATCCCCGCGAGGATGGCGATGATCGCGATCACGACCAGCAATTCGATCAACGTGAATGCGCGGTGGCGACGGTGGGCGTGCATGGGTCTCCTGTAGCACGGTCGGGGTGGCGCGGGGAAGTGGATGGTTGTCGTCGGGCGCGTTTTGGCGGCTCCGCCCCGCATTGGGGGAAAGCCATTGGCAGCCCCGGCCGAGGACGACGGTTGCCGGTCGGCTGGCTTCCCCGGACGCGAGGTCGTGCCGCGCGCGTCCCGACTCCTGACACATTCCTGACAATCCCGCCGCGGCATCGGTGCAAGGTGCTCCCGAAACACGGAGACCGACCATGATCCAATTCGACGCCGATCTCGTTTGGTGGATGCTCGCGGGGGCAGGATTGCTCCTGCTTTTCCGATGGCTTCGCCTGGGTCCGCCGGTCCGGCTGGCGCTTTGGATCGTGACCTTCGCGGTGCTGACCGTGTGCACGTTCGGGTGGGAGGCGGTGCCTTTTCGTTGGCGGGATTTGTTGCGGGTGGGAATCGGGATCGCCGGGGGATTGTGGCTCGCGGTCCAGGCGGGGACGGCCCGTCGGCAAACCCGGCGCGACGATTTGGCGGACGGACGCGCGCCTTCCCTGGGCCTTCGGTTGGCGACGATCCTGGTCCCTGTGTTGGTGCTGGCCGTCGTGGGTGTCGTCGGCTTGTGGCGCGACCGGGCGGCGGTCGAGGCGGAGGCCCGCGTCCGGTCCCGCGGGGTCGCCGAGGATCTGGTCTCCCGGATTTCGAATGACTGGCCCTGGCTGTTGTCGACGCTGGAAGCCGAATCCCGGTTCCTTGGGGATGACTGGGGATATGGCAGCCGTCCGGCGCCGACCCCGTTCATGCCTTCGGGAGGCGTTTTGACGAGGATGCAGGGTGGGGCGCCGCCACTGCCGCGCGTGTTCAGCATGGGGCTGGATGGCGAACACCGCCATCCGGGGGGACTTCCCGAGAAAACAACCGCATCCCAATCCAATGCCCCGGCCCTCGTGGCCCTTGCCCGGCAGCGTCGGCAGATGGAGGCGGACATCCTTGCGATGGCGCCGGCGCTCCGCGAATTCGGCGTGGGTTCCCATGCGGCGCCCCGTGCCGCCTGGTTCGATCTCGGAGACGGATCGTGGCTTGTCGACGCATGGCCGAACGACGAGACACAGGCTCATTTCGACGGCGCGGTGATGCGGATGACCACCAACCCGCTGGTGACCGTCCGGGCCTTTCCGCGCAAGGCGGTCGAATGGGCGGGCGGTCGCATTCTGGAGAGGGAGTTGGAGAAGCTCGCGGACCGCCAACCGGCGGGGACGCGGATCCAACTGGAATTGTTGGGAAGGCCCATCGGGTCCGACGCGAAGGTCCCGGCAGTCCCCATGGCCCGCGCGGAAGGCGTGTTTGGTCTGGTGGGCTTCGCGGGCGATCCGTCCAAGGCCGGAGGATGGTGGAACGCCGAATGCTGGCCGTCGCATCCAGCGTTCGCGATCTCGGTGGTCCTCGAGGATCCGGCCGCCCTCCATGCCGCGCACCGCGGCCGCGTCTGGAATCTGGGCGCGATGATCCTGCTGACGGCCTGCGTGGCCGGGATCGGCGCGTGGGAAACCCGCCGCGCGTTCCACCGGCAGGTTGCCCTCAACGAGGAGCAGGCCAACTTCGTCTCCAGCGTGTCGCACGAATTGCGGGCCCCGCTCGCCAGCGTGCGCCTGCTTGCGGAAGGCCTCGCGGGTGGGCGGGTGGACGACGAGGCCAAACGCCGCGAGTACGCCGGTCTCATCCTCCAGGAAACCCGCCGTCTCGGCGTGCTCGTGGAGAACGTCCTCGATCTCTCCCGCATCGGGCAGGGTCGCCGGACCTACGAACGGGTGCCGACGGACCTCGCTCGCCTGGTGACCGTGACCGCGCGCATTCCGGCCCCGTTGGCCGACCAACGCGGGATCGCCATCGAGTGCCGGGTGCCGGCCGACGGGGACATCGAGATCCGCGCCGATGCCACCGCGCTCCAGCAGGCGTTGCTCAACCTTCTCGACAACGCCCTCAAGCACGCGCCCCGCGGAACGTCCGTCCGGGTCGCGTTGGAACGCGTCCCGGGCAACGACCGGCGCGTGCGGATCGCCGTGTCCGATTCCGGCCCGGGGATTCCCGTGGAGGACCGCGAGCGGGTGTTCGAGCGTTTCTATCGGCGGGGCTCGGAGTTGCGGCGCGAGACCCAGGGCGTCGGGCTCGGCCTCGCGATCGTGCGCCATGTCGTCGAGGGACACGACGGCCGCGTGTGGGCGGAAGACGGTCCCGAAGGCGGCGCGCGGGTGGTGATGGAGTTCGTCCTCGACGACGCCGGCAACGGGCCGGTCCCGGCCGAGGACCGGAAGCCGCCCGCGGCCCCGCCGGAAGCGGACTGCGCCTCGTTGTGGCAACGATTCGCAGCGAGGTTGATCGACGCCTTGGTCCTGATGCCGCTGGCGGTGGCCGGCGTGGCCCTGGTTTGGTTGCCGAAGGGCGTGGCCATGGTGCTCGTCGTCGCGATGGGCCTGGCCGGCGCGGCCTATTTCGTCGTGGGTCACGCACGTTTCGGACAGACCCTCGGCAAACGCGCGATGCGCATCCGGGTCGTGCGCGCGACCGGCGGATCCATCGGTTGGCGCGTGGCATGGTCGAGAAGCTTGGTCGACCTCGGCCTGTCGCTTGCGGGAATCGTCGGTTGCCTCGCGGCGATGGCCGCCGTCCCGGCCGGAGCCGAGCTTGGCGTTGGCTGGCCGCAGCGCCTGGCCCATCTGGCAGCCCGCGTGCCCGCGTGGCTCGACTGGCTCGGGCCCGCGTCCGCTGCCTGGCCGTGGATCCAGGTCGCGGTGATGCTGTCGAACCGAAGGCGCCGCGCGCCGCAGGATTTCATCGCGGGCACGGTCGTGACCGCGTATCCAAGGAATACCAATGAGCCGTCCGGCGATGCCTAACCCGTCCCCCGCGCCCCGCGTTCTGGTCGTGGAGGACGAGCCCGCGATGCGCACGGCGCTGACCGACATTCTCGAGGACGAGGGGTTCCGGGTGATGTCGGCGGCCGACGGGCAGGCGGGACTCGAGCGGGCGTTGGCGGAGTCGCCCGACCTGCTGTTGCTGGACGTGATGATGCCGCGTCTGGACGGGTTCGCGGTGGCGGCGGAACTGAGGCGTCTGGGGCGCGCGACGCCGATCCTGATGCTGACCGCGAAGGGGCGGGTGGAAGACCGGGTGCGGGGCTTGGACCAAGGGGCGGACGACTATCTGGTGAAGCCGTTCAGCACCGGCGAACTGCTGGCGCGGGTGCGGGCATTGTTGCGTCGTTCGCGCCGTGCCGACGGCGGGTCGGCGGCGACCATCCTGCGACTCGGCGACTTCGTGGTGGACTTCGCGCGGTTGGAAGCGCGCCGGGGCGGGGCGGCGGTGCACCTGACCGCGAAGGAATTCGCGATGCTGCGGTTGCTGGCCGAGACCCCGGGCGAGCCGGTGTCGCGCGAACGTTTTCTGGACGTGGCGTGGGGCGTGACGGCATTCCCGACGACCCGGACGGTGGACACCCACATGGCGAGCCTGCGGGCGAAGGTGGAGACCGATCCCGACGCGCCCCGGTACCTGAAGACCGTGCACGGGGTCGGGTACCGGTTGGCATCGGAACCATGACGCGGGCGTCTGGCCGCCCCGGGCGGCGGTGGAGTCGGCGCCGTCGGCGGCCGGGTCCGGGTTTGACTTGCGGGCTTTGGGAGGCAGGTTGGACCGATCATGAAAAAGACATTGGGCATCCTCGGCGGGTTGTTGGCGGTGGCCACTTCCCTGACGGCCGCGAACATCCAGGACATCCCGTTGAAGGATCTCGACGGCAAGGACACCTCGCTCAAGAACTACTCGGGCAAGGTGCTGTTGCTGGTGAACGTGGCCTCGCGGTGCGGCTACACGAAGCAATACACCGGGCTGGAGGCCATCCACGAAAAGTACGCCCCCAAGGGTTTCTCCGTGATCGGTTTCCCGTGCAATGATTTCGGCGCGCAGGAACCGGGGACGCCGGCGGAGATCAAGGAGTTCTGCACCTCCACGTACAACGTGAAGTTCCCCCTGATGGCCAAGCTCCACGTGAAGGGCGACGAGCAGCACCCGTTGTACGCGGCGTTGACGGGCAAAGGCGCCGCGTTTCCCGGCGCGGTGAAGTGGAATTTCGGCAAGTTCCTCGTCGGTGCCGACGGCAAGGTTCTCAAGCGTTGGGACTCCGGGGTGGAGCCGACCTCCACCGAGATCACCCAGGCCATCGAGGGCGCGCTGGCTTCCAAGTAGGCCGGCAAACCTCCGCCTTGCAGTGGCCGGGGTTTTTCGGGCATAGGTGACGCCCGTGAAATCCCCCACGATCCCGCCCATGGCGCGGCGCCTGGCCCTGCCGGTCGCGCTTGCGTCCGCGGCATTGGCGCCCGGCCTCCTCGCCGAAGGTCTCCGCAGCCCGACCCTGGGTTCGCAGGGCCTCGGCGCCTCCGGTGCCCGGTTCGCGTTCATCGACGACGTGTCGTCGATCGCCCACAACCCCGCGAATCTGGTCGAACTCAAGCAATGGGAGGTTTCGGCCGAGCCGACCTTCGTCCACCACGAGGTCAGCTACACGGGCGCGAGCGGCACGGGGCACACGGTCGATCCCTGGAAGATCCTGCCCCACGTGTTCGTCGGTGGCCCGTTGAACGACCGCGTCTCGGCGGGGATCGGGATGACCGTGCCCTACGGCCTTTCGGTGAAGTGGGAAGGCACGGGTCTGTTCCCGTATGTCACGCCGCATTACGTCGACCTGACCACCTTCAATTTCAACCCGACCCTGTCGTTCCGGATCAGCGACACGCTGCAATTGGGCGTGGGCGTGGACGTGATGTGGTCCGAACTGGAGTTGCGGCAGAACTATCCCTGGGGCCTCGTCACGCAGTCCCTCGCGCCGGACGGCGAGGCCCGGGCGAAGGGGTCGGGCGTGGGTTACGGTGGCAACGCGGCGCTCACCTGGAAGCCGACCGAACGCCAACGCCTCGCGGTGACCTTCCGCTCGCAGATGGACGTGTCGTACAACGGCGACTTCACGATGAGCAACGACCTGATCTACGCGGGGGGCAAGAGTTCCCGGTACGATCTGGCGACGAAGATCAAGTATCCGACCATCGTGGGCGTGGGATACGGCTTCAAGTTGACGGACACCGTGCGGGTGGAAGCCAACGCGGAATGGGTGCAGTTCTCCCGGTTCGACCAACTGCAGTTGAACACGACGGCGGCCTATCCGCTGCTGAGCACCGTGGCGCCTCAGAACTGGCGCGACACCTTCACCCTCGGCATCGGCGGCGACTGGCATTTCGCCGAGGGCTGGGTGGCCCGGCTCAGCTACCAGCATTTCCAATCGCCCGTCCCCGCGTACACCTTCTCGCCGACCATCCCGGACGCGGCGCAGAACGTGGCGACGGTCGGGATCGGCTACCGCAAGGGGCGGCATCGCCTCGACGTCGCGTACGCGCGGGTCTTCTACAACGACCGGAACATCGCCGCGAACCAGGATCCGCGGCTGACCGGGCATTACGAGATCGCGGCGCACCTGATCTCGGCCGGGTACGGGTTGAGTTTCTGATCCCGGTCCACGACGCCCCGGGCGGGCAGAGGGCATTCCATGAAACACATTACCTCCGCGGTGCAGTCGACCGGCAAGCCGCCGGCGCTGCCGGAGTCCCCGGCGTCCGCGGGCGCACGGAAGTGCGAGTGGACCACCGTGGACCTCGAGTTGATGCATGCCAGCCTGGCCGACGTGGTCGAGCCGGCCCTGGTGCTGGGACTCGACGGCGAGGTGCTGGCCTGGAACCTCTCGCTCCGCCAGTTGCTGTGCCGCGACGCGGCGGATCCGGTGCCGCGGTCGATCTTCGACATCGCGCCGGAGCCCGAGCACCCGCGTTGGCGGGGCTGGTTCCAGACCCTGATGGCCGGGGAACACCTGCCGTCGGTCCACGGGAGCCTGCGATGCGCGGACGGTGGCTCGCGCGAGATCGACGGCGCGTTGCTGGCGGTCGCGGTGGCGGAGGACCGGATGGTGGTGCGGGCGCATTTGCACGACCGCTCGCGCGAATCGCGCGCGGAGGCGGCCCGGCGCGAGAGCGAGGATCGTTTCCGGACACTGTGCGCCACGGCGCCCGTGGGGGTGTTCCAGACCGATCCCGACGGCCGATTGACCTACACCAACGACCGCTGGCGGCGGTTGGGCGGGTTGCACCACGTGTCCGAGCCGCGCGGCGTCTGGTGGCAGGTGGTGCATCCCGAGGACCGGCCGCGGGTGCTGGGTCTCTGGGAAAGCTGCCGGCGGCACGGGCACGAATTCCTCGCGGAATTCCGTTTGCTGGT
>WBXI01000193.1 GCA_008933025.1 Verrucomicrobiota bacterium | reverse complement strand
CGCCCTCCTGGCCGAGATCTCCGAGGAATGGGAAACCGGAAAAATCTACCTCGGCATGGTCCCCTCAAATCCATCCACGAACTAATGCCCGCCGAAATTACAGAAAGAAAATTGCGCGGCCATCCGCCAGCTCGTGAGCAAGGCCATCACCACCGAAGGCCAGGTGATCGACGTCTTTGCCGCAGCGGGTCTGAAGACACCGGACATCGGCATCCTGGACGACCAGTTCCTCGCCGAAGTGCGGGGGCTCAAGCACAAGAACGTCGCCGCCGAGTTGCTGGAAAAGCTGCTCAAGGACGAACTCAAGGTCCGCTCCAAGCGCAACCTGGTGCAGAGCCAGGTCTTCAGCGAGAAACTGAAGAAGACCCTCAACGCCTACCACAACCGCGCCATCTCGACGATGGAAGTGCTGGAAGAGTTGATCAAGTTGGCGAAGGAAATGGATGCCGCCACCAAGCGCGGTGTCGATCTCGGTCTCAGCGACGACGAGGTCGCCTTCTACGATGCCCTCGCGGCCAACGAATCCGCGGTGCAGGCCATGGGCGACGACAAGCTGAAGCTCATCGCGGCGGAGTTGATCGCCCAGGTCCGCAAGAGCGTGACCATCGACTGGACCCTCCGGGAAGGTTCCCGCGCGAGGATCCGGGTGATGGTGAAGCGGATCCTCAACAAATACGGCTACCCGCCCGACCTACAGGACGAGGCGGTGAAGACCGTGCTTGCCCAGGCGGAGCTGCTCTGTCGGGACTGGGCCACGGCGTAGTTCCCGGGCGGGAACCGTGCCGGGGCGCATCCGGAAAAGAGATCCAAGCGGGCGGCGAAGCGAAGCTGGGACTCCGGGAACACAAGGCCGGGAAGGGGTGGGCGCGTTCGACCCCGGGACACCCACGGAGTGTGGGGCAGGTCCCGAACCCGTTGGCTGCGCCGGCGGGCCGGCCCCGGGCCGGTCATGCCACGCGGCGCAGCACGCGGACCCGTTCCCGGCCCTCGCGGCCTTCGAAAGCCACGTCGGGCACGTAATCCTCCACGATCTCGTAGCCCTCCGCGAAGAGCGCGGTCAGGTCGGGCACGCCGAAGGGGAAGGGCGGTCCCTCCTCGCCGGGATCGAGATCCGGATCGATGTACCACACCCCGACCAGCAGTCCCCCGCGGCGCAACGTCAGGTCGATGCCGCGCCGGTAGTCGGCGCGCAGGGTCGGGTGGAGCCCGCTCATGCAGGTGTGCTCCAGCACCACGTCGAAGGCGCCGTGCATCTCCTTGGGCGGATCAAACAGGCTTCCCGCAACGAAACGTTCCGCCAGTTGCGGGTACAGCGCGCGGGCTTCGGCCACCGCCGTCGGCGCGATGTCGAGTCCCGTCGCGTCCAACCCGTGCGCCACCGCCAGCTGCAACTCGTGCCCGCGGCCGCAGCCCGGGACCAGCGCGCGTCCGCGCACCGGGTTGCGTTCCAGATATTGTTGCAGCGGCAGCGACGGCCCGCCGCGATCCCAGAACGCCTCGCCTTTGCGGTACATGCCTTCCCAATCCATGGGCCCAATTCAAACCGACGTCCGCGCGTCGTCAACCCCGCGGGGCCGACCCCAGTCCCCGCGGGGCGCCCTCGGACCGAGTGGTCTCCGTCGATGGACCCTAGGGAGAGCCATGCGCGACAACGGCACCGAGCCGCGGCGTCCGCGTGGGGTCGGGGCGCCCGGAGCGTGGTCGATCACGGAGGCGTCGGGCTGTACCCGGCCGGTTTCCCGGGACGGCCTCGGGACAGGTGGCTTGCCGCGCCGGGGTGTCGGGGCCACCCTCGGGCCATGACCTCCCGCCGGCGTTTTGTGGGTTCCCTCGCGGCCATCCCCGTCCTTGCTTCCCTCGGTCCCAACCGGGCGATCGCGGCGCCCGGGCGCGCGGGCCAGGACGAGTTGCTGCTGATGACCTACAACCTCCGCTATGCCGGGGATCGCAAGCCCAATGCCTGGAGGGACCGGCGTCCGGTGATGAAGGCGTTGTTCGACGCCTACGCGCCCGACATCTGCGGCACCCAGGAGGGCCTCTACCCCCAATTGCGGGACATCGCGGCCGACCAACCCGGGTACGACTGGATCGGCACCGGTCGCGACGGGGGGAGTCGCGGGGAATTCATGGCGGTGTTTTACCGGCGCGATCGGTTCGAGCCGCTGGAGTTCGACCACTTTTGGCTCAGCGACACGCCGGACGTGGTTGGTTCGGCCACGTGGGGCAACACCAACCGCCGCATGGTGACCTGGGTGCGGTTCCAGGACCGGCGTACCCGGCGCGAATTCCATGTTTGGAACACGCATCTCGATCACCAGGTCCAAGGGGCGCGGGAGAAGGCCGCGCTCCTGATCCGCGAGCGCATCGCGAAGATCCGGGAGGAACTGCCGCTGTTCCTGCTGGGAGACTTCAACGCCCAAGCCGCGGGCAACCCGGCCTACGACATCCTGGTGAAGGAAGGCGGGCTGACCGACACGTGGTTTGCCGCCAAGGAGCGCCGCAACGAGGATGTCGACTCGTTCAACAACTTTGGTCCGGTGGCGCGCCAGGGGAGGCGCATCGACTGGATCCTGGCGCGTGCCCGGGCGGAAATCCGGGCCACGGAGATCGTCACCTTCCGGCAAGGAGGGCAGTGGCCGAGCGACCACTGTCCGGTGGCGGCGTGGCTGACGTTGCGGTGAGCGGGCCCGCTACGGGGCGCGGGGCGGGGCGGTGGACGCGCGCGCGACGAGTTGGCCGGGCAGGCGGCGGGACGGGGCGGGTTCGCCGCGCAACAGGTGCTGCATGGCCTCGGCGGCCACCGTGCCCAGCCGGAGTTTCGGCTGCCGGATGGTGGTGAGCGGCACCCGGAAGAATTCGGAGACCAGGATGTTGCCGTGGCCGACGATGCTGAGGTCCGCGGGGATGCGGACGCCCTGGTCGAGGAGGGCGTTGGCGGCGCCGATGGCCACGAGGTCGTTGACGGCCTGGATGGCGGTGGCCCCCGGTTGTTCGTGGATGAACTGGAGCGCGGCGGACGTGCCTTCCTCGACGGTGCTGCCGGCGTTGAACACGAGTCGGTCGTCGACGTCGATGCCGGCCTCGCGCAGGGCGCGGCGGTAGCCCTCGAACCGTTCCTGGGCCCAGGGTGCCACCATGGGTCCGGCGAAGAAGGCGATGCGGCGATGCCCGAGTTCCAGAAGGTGGCGGGTCGCGGAGGCGCTGGCGTCGAGGTCGTCGGTCTCCACGTTGGCGAAGCCGGAACAGAAGGGGGCCCGGTGCCCGAGGATCACGACGGGGATGCCGCACCGGCGCAGTTCCTCGTAGATCGGCGCGGTGGGTTCCATCCGGTACACGGGCGAGACGAAGATGCCGTCGGCACGGCGGGCGATGAGGCGTCGCAGCACGGCCTCCTCACGCTCGGGTTTGCCGAGCGACTGGGTGTAGACGAGGTCGTAGCCGAGTTCCTGGGCGCATTGCTCGAGACCGAGCATCACCCGGGCGTAGACGGGGTCGGTGGCGGCGGGAATGACCAACCCGAGGAGGCGGCTGGTGCGATTGCGCATCCCGCTGGCCCACAGGTCGGGCACGTAGCCCATCTGGGTGGCCAGGGCCCGGATGCGCGCCTTGGTGGCGGCGGAGAGGTCGGGTTTGTCGCGAAGGGCCTTCGAGACCGTCATGACGGACACCCCGGCGGCGTCGGCGATTTCCTTGAGGCGGACCATGGGTGGAAGCGGTTCGGCCGCTGCGGCCGGTCGGGCGGGCAATCGTGTTCCCGGAAACGGGGGGCGTGACAAGCCTACACGTTGGATCCGCTCCAACCGAATTTCTGGCGGAGCGTGCCGAAAAAGCTGGTGCCTTCCAACCGGAGCAGGCGCACCGATCGTTTCGAACGCCGGATGGTGACGGTGTCGCCCGCGCTCAACTCGCTCAATTGCTGCCCGTCGCCCGCCAGCGTGGCCAGCAACCGGGTGCTGAGCAGCTTGACCCGCACCGTGGAGTCGAGGTTGAGCACCAGGGGACGGATGGAGAGCGTGTGGGGGCAGATGGGCGTGAGGGTGAGCACCTCCGCCTCGGGACTGACGATCGCGCCGCCGGCCGCCAAGGAATACGCCGTCGACCCCGTCGGAGAGCAGGTGATGAGTCCGTCGCAGCGGTACCGCGTCAGCAATTCGTCGTTCACCGACACCTCGACCTCGATGAGGCGCGAGGCAAGCCCGCGGCTCAGGACGAAATCGTTCAGGGCGGTTTCCACCGAACGTTCCCCGCCGCGCTGCACCGTGGCCTCGAGCAGCGCCCGTTCCTCCAGCGCGAAGCGGCCCGCGGGAATCTTCCGCAGCGATTCCGCCAAGCGGTGCGGACTGACGCTGGTGAGGAAGCCGAGGTTGCCGGTGTTGATGCCCAGGATCGGCACCGGCAATCCCGCGACGTCGCGGGCGATCCGCAGCATCGTGCCGTCGCCCCCGAAGACCAACAGCAGGTCGACCTTGCGGGCGAGATCCTCGAGGCTGTTGGCGGCATCGATGCCCGGGCCGGCGAGCGACGCGGTGTCGGGATCGCAGAGCACGGTGCGGCGCATGCCGCGGAGCAGGCGGGCCGCGCGGCGGACGAGCAGGGCGCCGCGGGACTTGTCGGGATTGGCGACGAGACCGACGCGGCGGATGGATTCGGCGATGGTCTTCACGGGAGGCATTGGAGGTGGACGAGGAATTCCCGGTTGCCGGCGGGACCGAGCAGGGGCGATTCCACGGTGCCGAGCCAGGCAAGGCGGGGAAGCGCGGTGGCCACGAAAGTCTCGAGCTCGGCGAGGATCCGGGCGTGGACGGCGGGATCCGAAATCACCCCGGCGCCGCGATCGGCTTCCTCGCGGCCGGCCTCGAACTGCGGCTTGACGAGCGCGACGATCCTTCCGCCCGGCCGGACGAGCGGGACGACGGCGGGGAGGATCTTGCGGAGGCTGATGAAGGAGCAGTCGGCCACCGCCAGGTCGAAGGGAGTCCAAGCCGGCCCGAAATGCGCCGCGACCAGATGCCGGGCATTGGTGCGTTCCATGACCACGACCCGCGGGTCGGTGCGGAGTTTCCAGGCCAGTTGGCCGTGGCCGACGTCGACCGCATGCACCGAGGCCGCGCCGTGCTGGAGGAGGCAGTCGGTAAAACCGCCGGTGCTGGCGCCGACGTCGAGGGCGCGCAGGCCGGCGGGGTCGACGGCAAAGTGGGCGAGCGCGTGCTCGAGTTTGTGGCCGCCGCGGCTGACGAAGCGTTCGGGGGCGGTGATCTCGACGGTGGCGTCCGGGCGGACGGATTCGCCGGCCTTGCGGGCGGGCTGGCCGTTGATGCGGACGAGACCCGCGAGCACGGCTGCCTGGGCCTTGGTGCGGGTGGGGCACAGGCCGCGCTCGACAAGGACTTGGTCCAACCGGGGCATGCGGGCGGGCAAGGCTGCGTCCGCATGGCCCCCGCTGTCGAGGCTGGCCTGTGCCCCGTGGGGAACGCGGTCCGGAGGGGGATCCCGGAAAACTCCGGCGACCCCGCCCCCGCATGCCGGCGGCCGCGGCCGTCAGGCCTTCAGTCCGCGGACGAAGCTGTCGAGACGGTCCAGGCCCTTCTCGATGTTGGCCAGGCCGGTGGCGTAGCTGATGCGGATGTAATCGTCGGCGCCGAAGGCGATGCCGGGGACGGCGGCGACCTTTTCCTGTTCGAGGAGGCGCGCGCAGAACTCGGCGCTCTTCAGGCCGGTGCCGCTGATGTTGGGGAACAGGTAGAAGGCGCCCTTCGAGTTCACGCAGGTGATGCCCGGGATCGAATTCAGCTTCTGCCAGGCGTAGGTGCGGCGTTTGGCGTACTCGCCGAGCCACGACTTGAGGTGGTCCTGGGGCCCGGTCAACGCGGCCACGGCACCTTTCTGGGCGAACGAGCAGGGGTTGCTCGTGCTGTGCGACTGGATCGCGTCGATGGCCTTGGCGATCGGTTCCGGGGCCGCGAGGAACCCGAGCCGCCAGCCGGTCATGGACCACGCTTTGGCGAAGCCGTGCACGATGATGGTGTGGGCTTGGTGCGCGGGCGAGAACGAGGCCACCGAGCGATGCACGGCTCCGTCGTAGAGCAAGTGTTCGTAGATCTCGTCGCTCATGATGAGCACGCCCTTTTCGACGCAGATGTCGCCCAGCGCGCGGATCTCTTCCGGCGTGTACACGCTGCCGGTGGGATTGCTGGGGGAATTGAAGATGAAAAGGCGGGTGCGGGGCGTGATGGCGGCGCGGAGTTGGTCGGGCGTGACCTTGAACTCGGTGCGGTCCGTGGTCGACAGGACGACCGGCGTGGCGCCGGCCAGCTTGACCATCTCCGGATAGCTCAGCCAATAGGGAGCGGGGATGATCACTTCGTCGCCTTCCTCGCAGGTGGCGAGGATGACGTTGTAGCAGGAGTGTTTGCCGCCGCAGGAGACGATGATCTGGGAGGGCTTGTACTCGAGGCCGTTCTCGCGGCGGAACTTGTCGGCGATGGCCTGGCGCAGTTCGGGGATGCCGCTGGAGGGCGTGTACTTGGTGAATCCCGCGGCCAGAGCCTGGACGGCGGCGTCCTTGATGTGCTGGGGCGTGTCGAAGTCGGGTTCGCCGGCGCCAAACCCAACGACGTCGAGACCCTCGGCCTTCATCTGTTTGGCCTTCGAATCGATGGCCAGGGTGAGGGACGGCGAGAGCGAGGCAGCGCGGCGTGCGATCTTGTACTGCATAGTCAAACGGCGCGGAGATTGGCCCCGGAAGGGGGCCGTGCAAGGAGGAATTCCCGGGCGGACGGGGCCTCCGCTGGCATTCCGCACCGGGCGTCCGGCGTGGCCAAGGGTGCCGAACCGCAAATCTCGGCCGAAACCCCGTCGTTTCCCCGGGGAACCGACGACGTCCGGGGGGCGGATCCCACGGGCCGGCCGACCTGCTGCCCATCGGGGCCACGGAGCGATGGGTGCCGCGGGCCCGAGCGAGCTCAGTCCGGGTCCGGAGTGGCTCGGGGTCGAAGCTCAGGGTTCCGGCGGTCGACAACGGGAGGGGCGGCGCCGACCCGTCGGGATCGCGGCCCCAGCCCGCCGGGGTGGACCGGTGAACACCCGATTTCCCCCCCACGCCTAAAATGCAAATACAAGGAACCCATGAAAACATGCGTATGGATGCGGCGCTGGCTGTTGCTGGCCCTATTGGTCGCGGGTGGGATCCCGGTGGTCGCCGAAAACGCGGCCGCGGTGGCAGAGGTCGCGAAGTTGCGCGATGCGGGGTTGTCGGACGACACCATCGTCGCCTTCGTCCGCAGCAAGGAGGCGAACTACGAATTGTCGGCCGACGATCTGGTGGCGTTGGCGAAGCGCGGGTTCAGCCAACCCGTGCTGGGGGCCATGGTGGCGAGTGGGCGTCGATCGGCCCCGGCGGCCGCGCCGTTCCCATCGGCAACCGCGGGAACTCCGGCTCCGGCCGCGCCCGATCCGGGGTATCCGGGGGCTCCCGCGGCGCCGGTGGCGGTGCCGGGTCCGGTGTACGGGGTGCCGACCACGCCGCCGCCCGGGATCGGGTCGGACGCGGCCTATTTCTTCCAGGAATTGAGTCCGCATGGGCGGTGGCTGACGGCGGAGGACGGCCGGTGGTATTGGCAGCCCGCGGTTGCGTTGACCACGCCCGGTTGGCGGCCGTATTTCGACGAGGGCCGCTGGGTGTACACCGATGGCGGTTGGTATTGGTCGTCGAATTACGCGTGGGGATGGGCTGCTTTCCACCACGGGCGTTGGGAACTGCACCCTCACCTCGGCTGGATATGGCTTCCGGACCGGGTTTGGGGACCCGCCTGGGTGGCGTGGCGCGGCGACGGCGAATACTGCGGTTGGGCACCGCTGCCGCCGGGTGCGGTGTTCGACCTGTCGCTCGGCCGGTTCCTCTATCGAGGGCGGCGGGTCGAGCTCGACTTCGGTTTCGGCCTCGACTGGATCCATTTCAATTTCTGCCTCGTCCGGGAACTGGGCGAGCCGCTGCGCTGGCGGCCGCACGGGGACGCGGAAGCACGCGCCATCTTCGGGCGTAGCCGCATCGTCGCGAACTACCGCGTGGGCCACGCGGTCATCAACGGGGAAAACCGCAGGCACTTCTTCAACGCCGGCATCGAGTCGGCCCGGGTCGGTTCCCTCCGCGGCCGCTCCGTCGAGGTGGTGAAGGTCCAGGACATGAGGGGTCCGGCGGGACGGGATGTGCACGAGCGGTTCGTGCCGGAAGACCGGACGCTCCACACCTACCGGCCACGGTTCGGCGGGGCGAACGAACACCGGCGCGGAGGGGAACGCTGAGG
>WBXI01000192.1 GCA_008933025.1 Verrucomicrobiota bacterium | reverse complement strand
GGATTGAAACCGCGGCTGACCCTGGAACCGCAACCGGACTGGCCGAACGCGTTGGCATTCGTGGGCAACGAAGTCCTCGCGGTGGGGCGGGCGGACGGTTCGCTGGCCTTTTACCAAACGGGCGATGGCAAGCCCGCGCCCCTGCCCAAGCCCGAATTGCTGCGCACCGCGCCGCGGGGCGTCGAGCGGGGCACGGCGTGCCGGGTGCGGTTGGAAGGCCGGCATCTGGACCGCGCGACCGTGGCCAGCGTCTACCGCGACGGCAAATTCCTCGGGGTGCAGGTGCCCGGGAGGGACGGGGACAACCTCTTCGTGACGCTCGAACCGCCGGCGGACGAACCCGTGGGGCCCTGGGAAATCTCGGTGGGCACGGCGACCGAGGAATCGGGCAGGGTCAAGGTGTGGATCGACGACTTGCCGCAGTTGGCGGTGGCCGCGGACCAGACGCCGACGGCCAACCTGTTGATGCCGGTCTCGGTCTGGTCGACGCTGGAGAAGCCGGGGAAGGGCGCGGAATACATGATCGCGGGGAAGGCGGGGCAGCATCTGGTGGTGGACCTCTGGGGGCAGCGGTTGGGCGCGCGCGGGGATTACAACCTGACCCTGGTCGATCCGGACGGCCGCGCGTTGGCGCGTTCCGACCACGACCGGGGACAGACCGAACCGCTGTTGTTGGTCACGTTGCCCCGGGACGGGACCTATCGGGTGCGGGTGGGCGAGGCGACCTATTCGGGTTCGGACGAACACTATTTCCGGTTGAGCGTCGGGTCCTTGCCTTTCGTGGCGGGGATATTCCCGCCGAGCATCGCGGCGCGGACCGAGACGGAGGTGGAGGTGGAGGTGTTCGGGTACAATCTGGGCGACGGGGCCCATGGCCGGGTGAAGGCGGGGGAGCCGGGCGAGGTGGGGTTGCCGGGCGTGGCCGGGCAGTGGCGTTCGCGGTCGAACCGGAAGTTCCTGGTGACCGCGGCCCCGGCCCCGGTGGAAGCGGAGCCCAACGACACGCCGGCGCAGGCCATGCCGGTGCCCGTGCCGGTCTCGGTCAACGGACGGTTGTCGGCGGCGGCCGGCGGTGGTCCGGACGCCGACCTGTACCGTTTCACGGCGCGGCGCGGCGCGACCTACGTGCTCGAGACCGCGGCGGCACAACGCGGTTCCCCGGCGGACACGCGCCTCGAGGTGCTTTGGCCCGACGGGCGACCGGTCGAGCGGGTGCGGCTCCAGGCCGTGCGCAATTCCGCGGTCTCCTTCCGGACCCAATCGTCCGACGACGCCGGCACCCGATTCGAGAACTGGGAGGAAATGGAACCGAACGACTTCCTTTGGTGCGGCGGCGAGGTGATGAAACTGTTCCGCGCGCCGCAGGGACCGGATTCGGACTGGGTTTCGTACACTTCCAACGGGAAGCGCCGGGGCTTTTTCGACACGACCCCCACGGCGCATTACCTCGACGAGCCGGCCTACATCGTGCGCCCCATCGCCGCCGGCGAGAACCCGGTGCCCAACGGCCTGCCGGTGTTCGTGCTCGACACGGTGAACGAAGACGCCGCCTTGCGGGATCTGGGCGCCGACTCCCGGATCCATTTCGTGGCGCCGGCCGACGGCGCGTTCCTGGCACGGGTGTCGGACGCGCGGGGACTCGGGGGACCCGATCACGTGTATGCGCTGGCCATCCGGGAGGCGCGGCCGGACTTCGTGCCGAGCGTGAACGGCGCGAATCCATCGGTCGCCGCGGGGAGCGGGCAAAGCTTCGGGCTGGCGTTGAAGCGCATCGATGGATTCGAGGGGGCGGTGCGGGTGGCGTTCGCGCACATGCCGGCGGGTTGGAGCGTGTCCGGCCCGCTTGAAATCGAGGCGGGGCAGGGATCGGCCTCGGGCACACTGACCGCGGCCCCGGATGCCGGCCAACCGACCGACGCCCAGTGGGACGCGGTGACGGCCACGGCCACGGCCGAGATCGAGGGGAAAGTGGTGACCCGGCCGGTCGCCAACCTGGGGCGACCCAAGTTGGTCCGCGAATCCCCGAAGTTGCTGGTCAAGCTGGAACCCCTCGGCGACGCCGCGGGAGGCGGGGCCATGCCGCCGGTCCTGTCCTTGGCTCCCGGGGGAACGACCAAGGCGAGACTGTCGATCGTGCGCCAGGGATTCGCCGGCGTGGTGACCTTCTCCGTGGACAACCTGCCGCACGGCGTGATCGTGGAAAATCTGGGTCTGAACGGGATCACGTTTCTGGCGGACGAGACCGAGCGCGAGATATCGTTGGCCGCCGTGAAGTGGGTGAAGGACTTGGACCGCCCGTTTTTCGCGGTGGAAAACCAAGCCGGCCGGCAGACGTCGATGCCCCTGTTGCTGCGGGTGCGTCGGAACTGAGGGCGGTCGGGTCATCCCGGGCATCTTGGGATGGTTGCGCCGCATAGGCCGCGCGGCCGGGTCGCCGGACCGGGATTGCCGGCACCCGGGATCTCCGGGCGGGCCGCACCCGCGCCCGCGACGTTTTCGGGCATTGCCGCGCGGGGAATCCGTTGCTGGAATTGCGGCGGAATGGCGAAGGAAGTGACCAGCCGGATGGCGGTGTTTTTGTTCACCGACATCGTCGACTCGACCGCCATCCAGAACCGGGTGGGTACCGACGCCTATCTCCGGTTGCTGGCCCGGCACGACGCGATCTACCGGGAGGCGGTGGTGGAGGCCAACGGCGGCCGGATCGTCGAGAAAACCGGCGACGGCTTCCTCGCGGAGTTGCCGAGTCCCAGCGACGCGGTGAACGCCGCGCTGCGTTTCCAGACCCTGATGTGCGGGGCCGACTGGGGCAGCCAGATCCTGCGCGCCCGCGCCGCCATCCACCTCGGGGAGATCACGGAATTGGTCGATCCGGGAACGGGAGAGAAGCGGCACGGCGGGATGGCGATCAATTTCGCGGCGCGCCTGATGGATCTGGGGCAGGGCGGGCAAATACTCCTGAGCCGCGCGGTGTTCGACGACGCGCGCCGCAACGTGAAGGCGCACCCCGCGACGACGCCGGGAGCCGAGGCGCTTCCGTTGCGATGGGAAGCCCATGGCCGCTACCTGTTCAAGGGGGCGGAAGAACCGACGGAAGTCTTCGAGGTCGGCGTGGTGGGGGTGTCGCCGTTGTCGGCGCCGCCGGACGGCAACAAGGCCCGTCGCTATCTCGACGCCGAGGAAGAGCAAACGCTGGGTTGGCGCCCCGCCAGTGGGCTCGAAATCCCGCGCCGAAAAGACTGGGTGCTCGTCGACAAGATCGGCGAGGGCGGTTTCGGCGAGGTGTGGTTGGCGGAGCACGTCCGGCTGCGGGAATCGCGGGTCTTCAAGTTCTGCTTCGATGCCGAACGTCTCCGGTCGTTTCGCCGCGAGGTGACCCTGTTCCGTCTTCTGCGCGACACGCTCGGCCAACGCGAGGACATCGCGGGATTGCACGACGTGCAGGTGGAGAAGGCCCCGTTCTTCCTCGAGAGCGTATATTATCCCGAGGGCAATCTGGCCGATTGGGCGGTGCGGCAGGGAGGGTTGGAGCGGGTTCCCATCGAGACCCGTCTGGATATCCTGGCCCGCGTTGCCTGCGCCGCCGCCGCGGCGCATTCGGTCGGGGTCATCCACAAGGACATCAAGCCTTCCAATGTCCTCGTCTCGATCCAGAACGGGCAGCCCCGTCCGCGCCTGGCGGATTTCGGCATCGGGGAGTTGGCGGACCGCGCCCATCTCCACCGCCTCGACATCACCGAGGCCGGATTCACCGGGACCTTGGTCGAGGCCGGGCAGTCCAGCCGGACCGGAACCCGGATCTATTCGGCCCCGGAATACCTGTCCGGCGGCGCGGGCACGGTGCAGGGAGACGTCTATGCCCTCGGCGTGATGCTCTACCAGATGGTGGTGGGCGACTTCACCCGGCCCCTCGGGCCCGGATGGGAACGCGACGTGCCCGACCCATTGCTCCGCGAAGACATCGCCGCTGCGGTGGACGGCGATCCCGCGCGGCGATTGGCGACGGCGGGCGAACTGGCCGAGCGGATCCAGTCGCTGGACGCGCGCCGCGCCGCGCACGAGGAAGCCCTGCGCCAGGAAAGGCGCCGCGTCCGGCGCCGCCGATGGCTTCGCGTCGGGATGGTGCTGGGTTTGGTCGGGTTGGTCCTGGTGGTCGTGCTGGTCCGGGCGTACCGGCGCGAGGTCGGGCTGAGCGGCCGGTTGAGCGCCGCCCTCGCGGAATCCCGAAAGGCCCGCGACGAATTCGCGAAGGCCTGGGCGCGCAACGAAATCGCGGATTCCCAACGCGAATTGGACGAGGAACGCCTGGGCTCCGCGGTGGCCCGATTGGTCCATGCCATCCGGTTGGATCCCGGCAACGCGCTGGCGAGTTCGCAACTGCGGCTCCTGCTCGGGCAGGAGGCCGTCGGCAAATTGCCCCTCCGCGTCCACGCCGGGCGTCTGGGACACGCCAATGTTTTCCTGGCGACCGCGGACGGCCGGCGCGCGGTGGCCGTGGGTTTCGATGGCTTCCGGTTGATCGACTGGGAAAGCGCCGGCGCCGTCGGCAGTCCGGTCCAGGGCATGTTCGTGGCGCAACCGATCCGTCTCGCCCGCGACGGTCATCGGGTTCTGACGTGGCAGCGGGGAGCCCAACCGAAGGCGACGGTCTGGGAATTCTCCCGCGCGGCTACGCGGCCGATCCCATTGCCGTCCGAGGGGAACGTCGACGCGGCCGATCTTTCCCCCGACGGACTCCGGGTCGTGATCGCATCGGGAAAATCCGCCCGTGTGTGGGACGTCGACACTGGAATGCCGGTTGGTCCCGAGATGGCCCGTGAAAGCGATGTCGACACCGTTGAGTTCGGTGCCGATGGACGCGTCGTCATCATGGGTTCCCCCTTCCGGTTCCTTCGCGTTTGGACGGTCGGTTCCGGACGACCCGAGGGGCCGCCGATCCGGTTCGAGACGCCGGCGACGTCGATGGTGGTGCGGCCCGACGCCAGTCAGGTGGCGGCTTTCGAGTCATCGGTCGGTTGGCGGCTCTGGAACACCGCCACCGGCAAGTCCATGGGCGTGCCCATCGGCACCCCGGGCAACACCCTCTTTCCCGCCGCCGCCTACAGTCCCGACGGGACCCGTCTGGTCACCGGGGCCGGGGACCGGGTGGTCCGCATCCACGACACCACCACCGGAAAGTCGGTCGGGGAGGCGATGGTCCATCGCGGACTCGTCACCCACATCGCCTTCGGTACCGACGGGAAATGGTTGGCCACGGCATCCGAGGACGGCACCGCGCGGGTCTGGGATGCGCGGAACGGTCGTCCGGTCGGCGGCGCGCTGCCCCATCCCGCCAAGGTTCTGGCGGTGGCGTTCGCGAGCGATGGCCGCCGGATCCACACCGCGTGTGCCGACGGCGCCATCCGCGACTGGGCCCTGCCATCCGCCGGCGACGTCGCCACGCCGGAATTGGACATCGGGTCCCTGGTGGAACACGCGGAGTTCAATCCCGAGGGAGACAGAGTGCTCGCGGTGGCCGACGGTGCCGCGTTGGTCTGGGATTGGCTTCGTCCCGGCTCGGCCGGGCATCCGCCGAAAGACGACGCATGGATCCAGGGTGCCGCCTTCGGACGCGATGGCGGGCGGCTGTGGACCTGGACGCGCGAGGGCGTCGCGCAATTGTGGGACACGGGCAACTGGACGCCGGCGATGCCCCCCGTCGTGGTGCCGACGGGGTTCGCCAAGGTGGGCATCGCGCGCGACGGCCGCCTGATGTTCACCGTGGGCGAGGGGGAATCCGAGGTGGTCCTGCGGGACGCGGCGACCGGAAAGCCGACCGGCATCGTGCTCAAACACCAGGAACCGATCCAAGACGCGGCCTTCAGTCCCGACGGCAAGTACCTGTACACGGCCGACGGCAGCAAGGCGCGGCTTTCGGACGCCGCCACCGGCGCGCGCGTGAGTCCCATCCTCGGCGTGGTGAAATCCGGCCGGTCCGGTCCGTTCAGCCGCGATGGGAAACGCATGGTCGCCCCCGATGGCTTCGGTGGCACGGTCTTCTCGGTCCCCGGGTGCGAGGTGGTCGGCACGATCGCGCGGCAGACCGCCGACAAGTTCTGGTCTTTCGTGGCGCTCGGTCCCGACGGACACCGGTTGGCGGCGGCCACCGACGCCCAGTGGGTCGAGTTGTGGGACGTCGACGGCGGCCGGCGCATCGGCGGGAACCTGTTGCACGGCGGCAAAGTGAACGACATCGCGTTCAGTCCCGACGGCCGGTGGATCGCGACGGCTTGCGACGACGGCGTGATCCGCCTTTGGGATGCGGGCACGGGAAGTCCTTTCGGCCGGACCATGACCCATGGTGCCCAGGTGGAATCCGTGGCCTTCAGTCCGGATGGACACTGGCTGGTCTCGGCATCGAGGGATCGCAAGGCCCGGGTGTGGCCGGCACCGCCCGATGCCGGTCCGTGTTCCGAAAGACTGCTCGAATTCGGCACGCGGGTGGTCGGCATGGAGATCGATGCCGGCACCGGAGTGCCGCGGAAACTCGGCGGGGGAGAAGGGCCTTCCCTGGAGTTCCTCCGGGCCAACGATGCCGACCGACTGCTGAAAGGGGCCGACGCCGGGGACGCGGAGATCATCCGCCGATGCCTTGGGTTGTCGCGGTGATACGGTGCGCAACCGAGGTTGCGTATCCGGCAACGGCGTCGAAGGACGGCGCGTGGCATTGGGCTATGCATGGGGCCAGTCGGATCGGAATTGCCGATGTATTCCCGGGCGACGAGGCAGGACACGGTCGGGCGTGCGCGATGATGGCGTGACGTCTCCGGGTTGGCCCGTCCGGGCGGTGGTTTCCGTACCGCCGACTTTCCAGCCATGAACCCCTTCCTTGCCGTTTCCCCGACCCAACGCGTCCGGAACTCCGTCCGTGTCGCGGCGGTCCTCGTTTTCCTCTCGGGTTTGGCCGTGGCCGCTGCCGGGCCCGCATGGCCGACCGAGAGCCTCAGTCTGTGGCTTGCGGCGGATGCCGGCGTCACCGCCGGGGCCGACGGGCGCGTGGCCGCGTGGTCGGACCAATCGACCCATGCGAACCACTTGGCGCAAACGACGGTTAACCGCAGGCCGCTCCGGGTGGACGCGGCCCTCAACGGATTGCCGGTGCTGCAATTCCGTGACACCTGGCTGTCGCGCGCCGGGGTGATGGGCTCGGACCTGTTCACCAACACCACCGCGACCCTGCTGGTCGTGCAACGCCAACTCGGGAGCGCCGGGCGCACCACCACGCTGTCTTGGTCGCCGGTCGACGACCATCGCTTCATGCTGCACGCCACCTACGACGACACCCTGGCGTTCCAGTTCGGGAGTCTGGCGAAGGGTGGCAGCGCGAACGTCGCGCAGTCGCCGGGGTGGGACGATGCGTGGCATCTGGTGGTCGGGCGCCGCGACGGCACCCATGCGACGATCCGCGTGGACCGCGTGGGCCTGCTCGCGCCGACCGTGGGATTCGGCGGCGATGTCTATCCCACGGAGTCGGCGGACCTCAATGTGGGCGCGGACCGCTGGGGCAACCGTTTCGGCGGGGACATCGCCGAGATCCTCGCGTTCCCCATCGCGTTGTCCGACGCCGAGTTGGCCGCGGCGGAAAGCTATCTGGCCACCAAGTGGGGCCTGCCCTCGGCGCCGGCGGCGATTCCCGACCTGCAGGTGAGGACGGCCGCGGAACCCGACGCGTCCTACGCCGGCGATGGCATCTATCAAACCGACCCCGCGGATCCCCAGATCAAGTCCCAGTCCGCGGGACCGCTCCAAACCGCGTCGTTCCGGGTAAAGGCCGAGAACGACGGGCCCCAGACCCGGCCGCTGACCCTTCGCGCGGTCGAGGGCACGGCATCGGGTTGGTCGGCGAGCTATCGGTTGGGTGCGGCCGACGTCACCCCGCAGATCCTTTCGACCGCGGGCTTCACGACCGTCGATCTGGCCCCGGGCGCGTCGGTGGTGCTGACGGTGGATGTTACCATGACCGGCATCGCGTTTCCGGGCTCGCAAAAGACCGTCACCATCCGCGCGCACGACACGTTCCTTCCGGCGCTGGTCCGCGACGTCGTCCAGGTGGCGGCGGTTGCCGTGGCGGGCGTGCAACCGGATCTCGCGGTGCGGCGGGACATCGACCCGGTTCCGGCGGGCGAGGGCATCTACAATGCCGACGGCACGGGCCAGACGCGCTGGCAGGAGGTTGGTTCCTCGCTACTTTCCGTGGCTGGGATATGAGGGCATCGAAAGCTTTCCGGCCACGAAGTAGAGCATCGTGACCAGATAGTCCGTGCTTCTATAACCCCGCGCCTTCCGCTTCACCGCGC